>PMIP01000081.1 GCA_003158295.1 Chloroflexota bacterium
CAAGTTCGAGTTCCGCTCGGTGGGATCGTCCGCCCCGATCTACTGGCCGCAGACGGTGCTCAACACGGCCGTCGCCGACTCTCTCGAGAAGCTCGCCGACGACCTCGACAAGCTCAAGTCGAACGACTTCGCCGGCCTGACCAAGATCCTGTCGGCGATCATCAAGGAGAACAAGCAAGTCCTGTTCGAGGGCAACAACTACGCCGAAGAGTGGTATGCGGAGGCCGCCAAGCGCGGACTGCCAAACAACAAGAGCACGGTTGACGCCCTACCGGCCCTGGCGACCGCGAAGGCCAAGAAGATCTTCTCGCATTTCGAGGTTCTCTCCGAGCGCGAGCTGGCATCCCGAGTCGAGATCGCCTGGGAGCGCTACGTCAAGGTCTCGAACATCGAAGCCAACTGCGCGCTGGATATGGCCAAGACCATGATCCTGCCCGCGGCCGTCACGTACCTGGGCGCGCTCGTCGCGGCTGGCCCGTCGAAGGGCGTCGTGCACGTCACCGACACGGTTGCCGCCCTGACCGACAAGCTGGTCGACGCCATCCATGCCCTGGAGCACGCTCAGCACGCGGCCCACGACGCGGGCTCGGTGCACGCCGAAGCCAAAGCATTCAAGGAGAAGGTCATTCCGGCGCAGGAGAGCCTGCGCGCCGTTGCCGACGATCTCGAATCGCTGGTCGCCGACGAGCTGTGGCCGCTTCCGAAATACCGCGAACTCTTGTTCCAGTACTGAGCCTCGAGCGGGGGACGGGGGCGGAGGGCCCGGCTGGGCGTGGGCGTGCGGGCGCCTGCGGCGTGGGCGCGTCCGCGTTCGGGTGCGTGCGTTCGGGCGCGTGCGTTCGGGCGCGTGCGTTCGGGCGCGTGCGTTCGGGTCCGGAATCACGCATTACCAGTGGGGGTAGTGGTAAACGGAGCCGCCGCCCCTCCGGCGCTCCATGACGGCGCGCTGAGGTCCAGGGTCCGGCTTCGGGCAGGGCCTCCGAGCGTGGGTGCGGACTCGGACCATCGCAGAATCCGTGTCTCGCGGTCTCGGATCGCCCGCGTCGACCGCGGGCTCCACTTAGTACTACCGGGGTGAGTATTGAGGAGAAACGCCGGCGTCCCATCCGGCCGCCCCCGTCCGGCCGCTACCGAGTGGCCGCCCCCAAACACCGGCGTCCCGGCCCGCTACGCCCGCCGCGCCGGCCGCGCTCGCCACGCCCTCGCCACGCCAGCCGCGCCGGCCGCACCGGAGCTACCGGGTCGCTGCCTCGGCTGCGGCAAGGCCGAGTTCGAAGTCCTCGCGCAGGTCCTCCACGTCCTCCAGTCCGACGGAGCATCGCAGCAGTCCCGGTGCAATGCCGCTCGCCCGCAATGCCGCGGCATCGAGTTGCCTGTGAGTCGTCGAAGCCGGGTGACTGGTGATGGTCCGGAAGGCGCCCAGGGAGGCCGTTCGTTCGGATATCTGCATGGCGTCGAGGAAGGCCTGGCCCGCTTCTCGGCCGCCGGCCAACTCGAAGGCGAACATGCCGCCGAACACGTCGAGTTGCCGGGAGGCTACGTCATGCCCCGGGTCGCTCGGAAGGCCCGGATAGTGGACTCGCTCGACCTGATTCTGGCCCGCTAGCCAGGCTGCCAGCTCCAGCGCAGTTTCGCTGTGCCGCTCCATACGAAGGGCCAGGGTCGGCAGGCCACGCAGGACGAGGAAGGCGGCCAGCGGTGCAAGCGCCCCGCCGGCGTCCACCAGGAGCGGGCGCAGGGCGTCGACACGCTCGCGACTCCCGACGACGACACCCGCCAGTACGTCGGCATGGCCGGAGAGGTACTTCGTGGCCGAATGCATGACCAGGTCCGCGCCGTACTCGATGGGCCGGCAGGCATAGGGCGAGGCGAAGGTGTTGTCGACCAGCAGCGGGGCGCCGTGACGATGAGCGATCCCAGCGAGGGCGGAGATGTCGGAGACGATGATCGTCGGGTTGGAGATCGTCTCCACGTACAGCAACGGCGAGCCGGTCCTGACCATGGCAGCGTCGACCGCGGCGAAATCGGTCGGGTCGACGAACTCGGTCGTCACTCCCAGCCCCGCCAGCACGCGGACCAGAAGGTCGCGCGTGGTGCCGTACACCGCCTGCGTGACCACGATCGTCTGGCCTGCCCTGACGACCGAGACGATGGCGGCATGGATGGCGGCCATGCCGGATGCGAACGCGAGCCCCGCTTCGGCGCCCTCCAGTTCGGCCACAGCCTCGGCAAGGGCAGCCGTAGTGGGGTTGTCGATCCGGCTGTACGCGTAGCCGGGCGTGGCACCGGTCAGGACATCGCCGAGCTCGGCCGCGGTGGCGCTCGAAAAGGCGGCTGCCTGATAGATCGGGACCGCCGACGGAATCTGGCGGACTTCGGGTGAGCGAGTGGATGCCAGGATCGCGCGGGTAGTGAATCGGGCCATGGGGAGATGCTAGCCGATCGCCGACGGGAGGTCGGCATGGCCGGCTGCGGCCCGGCGTGACTCTTGCGTCCCGAGGCGCGACTGCAGCGACTTCGGCGCCGTGAGGCGTGATCTCGGCGACCGGCGCGACTGCAGCGACTTCGGCGCCGTGAGGCGTGATCTCGGCGACCGGACCGGCCAGGCGCGAGGTTGCGCCGCGAGGCACGATGTCTGCGACCGAAGCGGCCCAGCGCCGCGAGGCACGATGTCTGCGACCGAAGCGGCCCAGCGCCGCTCGGAAGCCCGGACCCAAGCGGCCACTGCACATGCCGTAGGGCGCCCGAACGACTATCTCATCGAGTGGCATCCGATCGAGTGTTGCGGCCGTCCCGGGGCGAGAGTAGGGTGTATTGGTC
Organism: Chloroflexota bacterium; assembly: GCA_003158295.1. GTDB lineage: Bacteria > Chloroflexota > Limnocylindria > Limnocylindrales > CSP1-4 > Fen-1039. Next base: position 2,821 of record PMIP01000081.1, read on the forward strand.
TCATCCGCCAAGGGTTTCCGGAGGCACGATGCAGGCAGCGACGGCGGCTCAAGGTTCGCGACTTGTTCGCGGTGGCGGGACTATCTCGCTCACGGCCGATCCGGACCGCGGTGCGTCCAACCTCCTGACGAGACCCCGGGCGGGCAATCTCAGCGGCGACACTCGAGCGGGCATGCCCGTGCGGTAGGGGCCAGCGCCTCCGCCGCACTCGAGAGATGCCGAGGCCGGCGCCATATGAGCGCCGGTCTTGTGCTATGCGGAGGCGGCGAGGGTTCCCGGCGGGGCGCAACCTCGAAGGCGACGAGAGATCCGAGAGAGCCGCTGCGAACGAACCTCGGCCGGCAGGGCGGGGCCGCGACGTTTCCTCTCAACACTCGCCCAGGTAGTGCTAAATGGAGCCCGCGGCCGACGCGGGCGATCCGAGACCGCGAGACACCGATTCTGCGATCGTCCGAGCCCGCTCCCACGCTCGGAGGCTGCGGCTTAATCCGAACCGAAGCCCCAACCGCGCCTTCATGGGGCGCCCGAGCGGCACCGGCTTCACTTAGCACTACCACCACTGGTAATGAGTGATTCCGGGCACGAGCGCCCGAATGCACGAGCGCCCGTACGCACGAGCGGGGCGCGGCGCGCGGTTATCCACCGGCGGCGGGTCGGTGCGAGCACGAGCGGGGCGCGGGGCGCGGCGCGCGGTTATCCACCGGCGGCGCGAGGCTCGGCAGGCGGTGCGCGGGTACCCGCTGGTGCGGCGCGGAGCGGTGCGAGGCGGCGCGAGGCTCGGCAGGCGGCGCGCGGGTACCCGCTGGTGCGGCGCGGAGCGGTGCGGGCCCCTAGGAGTCGGGGAGCGTCAGCTTGTTGGTCCGGGCGATCCGGCCCAGGAAGCGCGCGGAGGGCTTCATCGTTCGCTGCTGGGTGGCCCGATCCACCTCGATCAACCCGAACTTCATGTCGTAGCCGAACGCCCATTCGAAGTTGTCGAAGGCACTCCAGTGGACGTAGCCGCGCAGCGGAATGCCCTCGTCGATGAGTGGGTGAAGTGACTTCAGCCCCTCCGTGATGAACTCGATTCGCTCCGCGTCGTCGGCGGTGGCGACGCCATGTTCGGTGACCACGATCGGCTTGCCGGGCAGGAGCTTCGCCACCCGCCGGACCGTGGCTGCCACCGCCTGCGGCCGGAACTCGTAGCCCATCTGCGTTCGGCGGATCGGTTCGGCGCCGTCTGGCGTGGCGTCGGCGGCGGTCTGACGACCAACCACCTGCGAAACCAGGAGCTTTTCGATGGCGTCGACGGACAGGGCCGCCTTGGTGAGCCAGCCGAACGCGCGCCGCATGTCGACTCGGGCGCGCGTGTATGTCTGGACGCCGACGAAATCGTCGTCGGCCGCGGCCTCGAGGTACGAGTCCTCCGTCAGGCTGCGGGCGTAGTTCATGATCGGGGTGCCGCCGGCGTTGGCCTCCCACTCCTGCATCGCGTTGGTGAGGCCCACCTTCGCGTTGGGACGCAGTTCCTTGATGATCGCGCGGCTGGCCTTGTGGGCCTCGATGAGCTGGGCCGTCGCCCCTTTCCAGTTCTCCGCCCCCTTGAGCCCCGGAGGAAAGGCGAAGCCGCCGCCGTAGCCGCCAAACGCCACCACGCCGGGCTCGTTGATCGTGCAGTACCACTCGACCCGGTCGCCGAGCGCCTTCACGACGTGGCGGGTGTACTCCTCGAACAGGCGCACGATTGAGGGCGACAGCCAGCCGCCTCGATCGGCCAGCCATTTCGGCAGGGTGAAGTGGTTGAGCGTGACCATGGGGGTGAGCTTGCTCTTGCGGCAGAGGTCGACCATCTTCCGGTAGTGATCCAGCTGGGTCTCATCGAAGCGGCCCTCGACCGGCTCGATCCGCGCCCATTCCACGGAGAACCGGTACGTGTTGAGGCCCAGGCCGGCCAGGAGCGCTATGTCGCGCGGATAGCGCAGGTAGTGCTCTATCGCATTGCCGCTCGGTTCCTTGCAGGGAGTGGCTCGCTTCAGCTCGAAGGCCCACCAGTCGCTGTTGGTGTTGTCGCCTTCGACCTGGTGCGCGGCGGTGGCGGCGCCCCAGAGGAAGCCAGCCGGAAACAGGAGATCGCTCACGTTGGGAGGATAGCGGCTTGGCCGACCGCTTACCGGCGCAACGCCGCAAGGAATCCGATACTGCCGCCATGGACAGCGAGTCGCGCGTCTCGCCCGATACCCGCGCCGCCTGGCGGGAGTGGCTCGCGGCGCACCACCGTGACAGCACCGGCGTATGGCTCGTGTCCTGGAAGAGGCGCACCGGCAGGCCGACCGTCGCCTACGAGGAGGCGGTCGAGGAGGCGCTCTGTTTCGGCTGGATCGACGGCCGGCTGCGTCCCCTCGATGGCGACCGTTCGATGCAGTGGTTCTCGCCGAGGCGGCCGAAGAGCACCTGGGCCCGCTCGAACAAGGAGCGGGTGGCCCGCCTGGAAGCCGCGGGCCTCATGGTCGCGGCGGGCCTGGAGGCCGTGGAGCGGGCCCGCGGCAACGGCTCGTGGAACTCACTCGACGAGATCGATGCGCTGGTGATGCCCGCCGACCTGGCCGAGGCTCTCGATGCCCGGCCGGACGCGCGCGAGCACTTCGATGCGGCTACGGCCTCCTCTCGAAGGATGGCCCTCGCCTGGGTGACGCAGGTCAAGCGACCCGAGACGCGAGCCGCGCACGTGGCTCGGGTGGCCGACGTCGCCGCGCGGGGCGAGCCGATCTCGAACCTGTGGCGGCGCGATTGACGGCCGGTGCCGGAGACCGGCGAAGGTGGGGCCGAGCTACGGGCGATCCGCAGCCGGGCCCGAACCCCCGGCACCTGGGGCGAGTCATACTCGGCAGGGAGTCAGCCACGCCAGGGAGAGAGATGCACGCCAACACTTCGACGCGAGGCACGCCGGCCTACAACGCCGGCCCGATCGTCGCCACCATCGTCGGCATCCCGGCCGCGGCAATAGTCATCGCCGCGCTCAACGACGCCAGCCTGCCCATCGTCGGCAGCGGCCGCGGCGCACTGATCGGCCTCTGGATCCTGGGCTCGATCATGTGCGGCCAGGGGATCGCCTCGATGCGGGGCAGGTTCGGCCTGCGATCGCTCCTGGTAGGCGCACCGTTCGGGATCCTCGCGACCGCGTTCATCTTCTCGGCCCTGTTCGGCTGGAGCCTGCTCCTGCAGCCGATCGCAGACGCGATGCGTGGTTCGGGGTCGGCCGTGTCTCTGGATCGGGCGGCGATCGTCGGCGTAGGCGCGATCATGGTGGTGAAGTGGACGATCGCCTGGTCGTCGTACCTGCCGCGGCTGCAGACGCAAGGCGAACCGGCGCGCTGACCGGGGAGGCGATCCAGTCGGCCGGCCCGCCACTCAGGGAGGGCGTCGGATAGCACCGGCGTTCCTCGGAGCCGTCCCGCCCGCGATCGACGGGTCGTCGAACATTCGGTCGAAAACGCCGAGTGTGGTATGGTGAGTACCTTCGTGAACGAATGGGCGCTCCGGTCTGCGCCCCGGTTACCCGCCGAACGATCCCGATCCACCCCAACGCCCTGACCGGTCCCCGCTGCAAACACCGAGCGGGTGGGCCATCTCAGGAGCGCTTCTCCCCATGCCATTCGAACAACTCGGGCTGACGCCCGAGCTCCTCCGTGCCGTCGCCGCGCAGGGCTACACCGAGCCCACGCCGGTCCAGGCCGAATCCATCCCGATCGTACTCGCCGGACGCGACCTGCTCGCAGGCGCCCAGACGGGCACCGGCAAGACGGCCGCTTTCGTCCTCCCCATCCTCCAGATCCTCAACGCCAGTCGGCCCGAACCGCGTCGGCTGCCGGCCGGGCAGACCCGCGGCCGTGGCACGACCGGCCTTCCGATTCGCTGCCTCGTCCTGACCCCGACCCGCGAGCTTGCGCTCCAGGTCGAGGAGAGCGTCCGAACCTACGGCTCCGAGCGCCCGATCCGCTCCACGACCATCTACGGCGGCGTGGGGTTCGATCCGCAGGTCCGCGCCCTTCGTGCCGGGCCGGAGATCGTCGTCGCCACTCCGGGTCGACTGCTCGACCATGCCGGGCAGGGCACGATCGACCTGCGTTCGGTCGAGATCCTCGTCCTCGATGAGGCCGACCGGATGCTCGACATGGGCTTCATCCGCGACATCCGCCGCATCCTTGCCCTCATCCCCGCACATCGCCAGAGCCTGCTGTTCTCGGCAACCTTCTCGGACGAGATCCGCGAGCTGGCGGCAACGTTGCTGACCGATCCGGCCTACGTCCAGATCGCCCGCCGCAACGCCCCGATCGAGCTGGTTCGCCAGGTCGTCTACCCGGTCGACCGCGAACGCAAGCGCGAGCTCCTCAGCCACCTCGTCCGAGGCGGCCGGATCGACAAGGCGCTGGTCTTCACACGGACGAAGCACGCCGCCAACCGGCTCGCCGAACAGCTCGGCAAGGACGGCATCGCCGCGGCCGCGATCCACGGCAACAAGAGCCAGGGCCAGCGAGTCCGGGCCCTGGACGATTTCAAGGCCGGGCGCGTCGACATCCTGGTCGCGACGGAAGTCGCGTCCCGAGGCCTCGACATCGAAGCCCTGCCGCACGTCGTCAACTTCGAGTTGCCGATGGTCGCCCAGGATTACGTGCACCGGATCGGCCGGACGGGCCGCGCCGGAATGGAGGGCGACGCCGTGTCTCTGGTCTGCGTCGACGAGCTGGGTCTCCTGAGTGAGATCGAGTCGATGCTTCGCGGGCCGATAGCGCGCGAGACGATCTCCGGCTTCGAGGTCGACCGTTCGATTCGGCCGGAAGCGATCCGCCAGCGATCGACCGGCGGAGGACGACCGATGGGCAGTCGATCGATGGGTGGGCGACCAGTGGGCGGTCGGCCGATGGCCCGACCGATGGCCCCGCGAACCGCCAGCCCGGCACCGTCCAGAGGCGGCTACGCCCCAGGCCAGCGACCGGCTCCTGTGGCGGCGTCGTACTCGCAGACAGACGGCCGAGACGGACGGCGGCCCGAGAGCCGGCGGCCCGCGCCGGCCGGCCGACCCGGAGCCGGCGGACGCAACTTCGCCCGATCCGCTTCGGGTCGGGCTCCCGGTGCTGCGATCGGCGCCGGATTCAACACCTGGATCCCGGCCCCTCGCCGGGACGCCGCCCGCCCGAGTTCCCCACGGAACGGCTCGCCTGCCGCGATGCCGGGGGAGCGCCTGGCCCGCACCGAGCGTCGCGCCTTCTGACGCGCGTCTAGCCAGGGTTCGGAAACGACAGGGGGATTGGTCGGGGTGGCGGGACTCGAACCCACGATCTCGTGCTCCCAAAGCACGCGCCTTACCAACTAGGCCACACCCCGACGGTTCTCGAGCGTGAGTATCGCAGAATACTCGACATTCGAGCCGTTCAGGCTGGACCTCCACCACTCGTAGAGCAGGGAACCTTCAGCGTTCGCTCTCGCGCCCCGCTTTTCCGCTCGGGAGCGCACCAGCTCCACCGCTTATCGCCCGGTGGCTCACCAAGCCGATATCGGTTCGACATTCGCGGCCCTGGAGCGCGGGATCCTCACAGTCAGGGCTCCCTTTCGTCAAGGCCGAGCCAGCCGGCCGATCAAGAGCGAAGTGCCGACCACGCAGGCCGCGCACAGCAGTACGAGTGCTGCAAACGGCCATGGCTCTCCTGAGCGCTGCTCTGGGGACGCAGTGGATGTGGCCGGAGCAGCTGGGAGAATACGGAAACCACCCTCACCGCCCGACGAGTCCGTGACGATGCCCTCGAGGCCGCCGTCGGGAAAGCATGCGATTGAGACGTCGTATCGTCCGGGCGGCAGGCTGGGTACGGCGAATGCGTAGGTGCTCTCGCCGGTGCGCGACAAGAGGACGTCGTGCGCGGGACCAGCCCCAGGCGCCGGGTCTGGGCCGAACAAGACCATTCGAACAGACGAAGGGCTGGCGTCGAGGACGGGACAGTTGTACGAGTCGACGGCAACGTTGACCGCCTCACCCGGCGAGGCCGACCCGGGAGAGAACGATGCGTAGCCCGTCGAGGCGTCCACGGGACCTGGCACTGCGGCGAACAGAGTCATCCCCAGCGCCACCGCTGCCAGCAGCCGTTTCATGCACACAAACCTCCCTCCCGTGGGCGGCCGAAGATGCAACGCGCGCATCCTACTCACCACCCGCTGCCAGGCACCCAGATCAGTAGCTGACGACGGTTGAGGAATGTCCCAAGTCACGCGGTACCGGCGTTGACTTGGTGGCCCGGTTCACGCCCAGACGGCCCCTACACACACTCGTGGACTACGCCTCGCCCGCATCGTCGAGCACGGTGTCGTTCTGGACCTCGTAGCTCAGGTGGAGGTAGGAGTCGCCCAGGCGCTCGCAGCTGAGGAGCCGCAGCGCCCGCAGGTGGCGGAGATCGTCCTGACTGTGGAGCGACTCGCCGCCGACCAGCGCCTGTGTGTCTCGCCCGCCGATCAGGCATGGCGCCACGACGAGTGAAACGTAGTCGATCAATCCGAGCCGCAGCAGGTGGGCGTTGAGCTCGCCGCCGGTCTGGATGGTCAGCTGGCTGATGCCGAACTCGCCCCGCAGTCGAGCCATTACGTCACCAAAGTCGATCCCGTCTCGGTAGAGGAGGGCGTGGATGTTGCCGTAGCGGTTGGTCAGCCCGAAGAGCGGGTGGTCCGGGTTCGACGTGATCAGGTACAGCTCACGAGAACGACGCGCGAAGTATTCGCAGCCGCTCGCCGTCAGGTGCGGCCGGCTGTCGACGATGATGAACGTGACGTGGTCCGGCTGGTCGTTCTCCCAGCGCCTCTCATTGGCCCCAACCTTCGCCAGAACTCGGCCACTGTTGAACGAAACGCCGGCGATCTGCTCCTCGAGCTCGTAGTACCGGTGCAAGCCCTCCTTGACGCCGTGGAGCCGACGGAAGTCGAGATCGGTGTCTAGCTCGTCCACATCGCCCGTGGTGATCTTGCCGTCCACCGATTGAATCAGGAAGAGCGTCGTGACTGGTCGCTTGGCGATGGTCTCCACGGCTCGCCTCCTGAGCGGAGTGGCAGGGTTCTGAGTCGCAGGATAGTCGGCACCTTCATCGCTCGCCCGCAGCCTCGGCTCGCGAACACTCGCATGGATCGCGCCCTGATCGCTGTTGCATAGGCGAGCACATGACGCGACGCTCCCCGCCCCCTCTCCTTGTAAGCTGGGCTGGTCCAGATCGCTCGGAGGGGCTCGATGCGCAGCAAGGCGCCCTTGCTGGTCGTGCTGATGGCAGTCACGCTGGTCGGCCTGGCGAGCTGCGTCGCGGCACCCGATGCCGTGCCGTCGTCTGCGCCGTCTTCGTTCGCCATCTTCGACCCGTGCGCCGTCCCTTCCGACGACTACCCGCCCGACAAGCTCGCAGCCATGCAGCAGATCTGCCACGCGACCCTTCCGCCCGTGGAAGGCACGCCCGTTCCCTGGCTCGACGCCCCTTACACCGGACCAAGACCGACACCCACGGCCACGATCGACCTCGAGGTGGCCTATCCGCGCTGCTCCGCGTCGGACCTCGACGTCACGTTTGCCGGCTGGAGCACCCAGAATGAGCTCGGCGCCTCCGGTTGGATCGTGGCCCGCACGAAGGGCTCGGTAGCGTGCTTGATCGAGGGCGCCCCCCACGTGGACCTCCTCGACGCGTCCGAGCACGTCCTCGGGACCGGCATGGAGGGCGACGGCTCGCGCACCCCGGCAGTGCTGAGGCCCGGTCTTGCGCCGCACCCATCGGGGCCGCTGTCGGATGGCGCGCTCGGCCCGGAGCTAACTCCCGGCTACGCCTACGGCTCGATTAGCCTCTACGGCTTCTGCGATCCGGCCCAAGCCCCGGCGGCGCTGGACGTCACGCTGCCCAACGGCCTGCACGCCCGGCTCAAGCTCCCGCCTCTGCCGGCGGCGACCTGCCATGTCGTTCCGTCGCCGAACGTCATGGACTGGTGGTTCGAGAGCGTCGACCAGCCGCAGCCGAAGGTGCTGCCGGTGTCGTGGCTCCAGCCGATCGTGTCGCTACCGGAAGAGGCCGTCGTCGGGCAGGCGATGCATTTCACGGTCGCCCTGCAGAACGACTTCGCCGCTCCGGTCACGCTGGAGCCGTGCCCCGCATTCACGATCAGCGTTTCGTTCCTTATGCCACCTGGAAAGGGCGATGCGCAGGTGATCCGCGAGTACGCGCTCAACTGCGCGGCCGTGAAGACGATCCCGCCCAAGAGCGCGGTCGCTTTCGACATGCAGTTCGACGTGCCGGCAGACACGCCGCTGACGGACAAGCTCTGGCTGAACTGGTCGCTGGGTCCGAAGGAGGCGATCAACATAGGCGTACTGACGCACCCGGTCGTCCTCGTCGCGCCGGGCAGCCAGGCGACCTGACGCACCCGGTTCGATTCGTTGCAGCGGGGAGCTAGACGACGCCGATCGACCTGGTTTGCCGGCTGCTATCGGGCTTTGGCCCAAACCGCCGTCAGCGCCCGGCCAGCTCCGCCAGCGCGGTGGCGAAGGCTGAGTACGTGTCGTCGGAATAGAGCACGAACGTGGCGCGCTCCAGGTGGAGCGCTGCTGCCAGGCCGTCGCGAACTGCTCGCAACGCCACCGCCGAACCCTCGCGGAGCGGATAGCCGTAGACACCGCAGCTGATCGCGGGCAGGGCCACGGACACGGCGCCGGCCTCGTCGGCGAGGTGGAGCGCGGCCAGGTACGCGGACCGCAGGCGCTCCTCCTCGTTCCTGCGCCCGCCGAACCAGACCGGCCCCACGGCGTGGACTACCCACTTGACGCCGCGCTGGGCCAGGCGGCCGGACCCGGTGATAACGGCGTTGCCCGTTGGGCAGCCGTCGTAGCGCGATCGGAGCTCCGCCATCACCTCGGGGCCCGCGGCTCGATGGATGGCGCCGTCGACGCCGCCACCTCCGGCCAGCGCCGCGTTCGCCGCGTTGACGATCGCGTCGGCCCGCATTGTCGTGATGTCGCCCAGCTCGAGCCCGATCAGGGCGGGCGTTCGGCCGGGACGATCCAAGTGGAGCTGTGTCGAAGGGCTCACCGGATCAGCATGCCTCAGTTGTCGAGAATCGTGGCCGCGCGCCGTTCGAAGGTTCGCGCGCCGGTAGCGGCCGCCAACCTGGGCGCGGGCTGCAGCCGGCTTCGGCTGCGGCCGCGGCAACCCGCTCCGGTCCGACCGCAGTTGGCTGCGGCTGCGGCTGCGGCAACCCGCTCCGGTCCAACCGCAGTTGGCTTCGGCTGCGGCCGCGGCAACCTGCTCGGACCCGACCGCAGCCGGCCCCTGTTCGTCCGGTCCGGGCCCCGGTAGCATTCGCGGAGCGGCCTCTTACGGGGCGTTTTACCTCGGGGCCACCGGGAGACGGGGCTGATGAGCGACGGGAATTGGAGCGACTACGTTGCCGACGCCGGAACGGATCCGGCCGCGCTGTCGGAAGCGTCCACATCGATGGGGGATTCGATCGAAACCGCCCAGGCCGGGCTCGAGTCGATCGATCCGTCGCTTCTCCCGGACGCGGCCGCCGACGACGTCCTGGCTGCCGGGTCCAATCTGGACGAGGCCGCCAGCTGGCAGGCGTGGAGCGACGGCGACTTGCGGACCGTTGCGAGCTGGCAGGACGATGCCGCCGACCACGTGGCAGCCGCAAACGAGTGGGCCGCCTGGGGCAACGCCGATGCCGCACAGGAGGAGCTGGGCTCCGCGCAGACCTCGCTCGACATAGCCGGTGAGACTGCGGGCACCGCGTCGACGGATCTATCGATCGCGGCCGACTACGCAGACTCGGCAAGCGACAACCTGTCCGACGCAGGCTCGGACTCCAGCGTCTAGCCCGGAGGGTTCAGTGGCCGCCACCTGCGGGCTCGATTTCGAGCGCCGTCTCTCCGCGTCCTCCTTCGAAGTCCGCCGATCTATCGCCGAGGCTCTTCGCGAGATGGGGTTCGAGATCACGGTCGATCAGCTGACCCGCATGGAGGCCAAGCGCGGCAGCCTCCTCGGCTCGTCCCTGATGCTCAAGAAGCAGATGCCGGTCCTGGCCGTCTTCGAGATTTCGACCGACGCTTCGGGCTGCGTCGTTCTGGTGCACCTGACCGACAACATCCGCAACCTGGTCGGCAAGACCTGGGGCGTCAATCGCCAGTACCGCGAGATCCTCGCCGAGGTCCAGCGGCGCGTGGATCTCGGGCTGGCCAAGCTGGACGGCGCCGCGTCATTGGCTTTCGCCGAGGCCACCTTCTGGAGCCGCGCGGCCGATGTCGGCCTTATCGAGCAGAGCAACGTCCTGACCGCCAAGGCCGTGGGCGGCGCGGTAGGTGTGGCCGGCAAGGCGATCGACGGCGGAGCCAGCACCATGCCCAAGGCCTGGAAGGGCGTGGACTCGGTCACCTTTACGTCCAATCTCGGCGTCACGGTGTTGACGCTCGCCGAGACGCAAGCGGCTCTGGGCGTTGCGGTGATGGTCGCGTCGCATCCGGGTTCGATGCCTGCCAACCTTGCCCGCGACGTCGAGACCTTTGCCGCCATGGTCGAGCAGCGACTCACGGCCGCGGCCGGCAGGGCCGCCCGAGTCGAGGTCTCCGACGCCCAGCGACCGGCCCTGGAGTTCCTGCACCAGCAGGCCCAGATCCGATCCGAGCTGCCGATGCGAGAGTTGCACATATGTGCGACCTGCCGGCTGGAGAAGATCACCAACCCCGAGTACGAGCGGATCGCGGCCCGAAATGAGAAGATCGGCGACCTGGTCGCGGGCGTTGGCGCCACGATCAGCAAGGGCGGCATCTCCCCGACATTCGTGCTCGGCCAGGTCTTCAAGATGAAGCGCCTCGACCCGAAGTACGTCTGCTCGCGCTGCCAGGGGATGGAGGACGACGAGAGGATCGTGACGTTCTGCCCGAGTTGCGCCGAGCTCCAGAAGGACGTGGTCCTGCGGCTGTGTCCGAAATGCGGCTTCGACTTCCGAACGAAAGCCCGGACTGCGCCACTCTGGTCCGCGATCCCGGAGGAGGTCGCCGAGCCCGCGCCCGCGGCCGAGGTGTCCGCAGTGGCGGTGGCCGAGGTGTCCGCAGTGGCGGTGGCCGAGGTGTCTGTAGTGGCTGCGGCCGAGGTGGTCACGGCAAAGGTGTCCGCAGTGGCTGCGGCCGAGGCCGAGGTTGTCCCGGCCAAAGTGCCCGCAGTGGCTGCGGCCAAAGTGCCCGCAGTGGCTGCGGCCGCAGCGCCGCCTGTCGTCGCCC
>PMIP01000058.1 GCA_003158295.1 Chloroflexota bacterium
TGCATCATCATCATGACCTCGAACCTGGGGGCCCGGCAGCTACAGACCAACTCATCCCTGGGCTTCCGCGTCCAGGGCGAGACCGACGAAGAGCGCCAGGCCGCCTCGTACGAGCTCATCCAGGAGAAGGTCCAGAAGGAGCTCAAGGCGACCTTCCGGCCCGAGTTCCTCAACCGGATCGATGCCACCGTCGTCTTCCGGTCGCTGACCGTCGAGGAGATCAGGTTGATCGTGGACCTGATGCTCGGCCGCGTCCGCGACCAGCTCAAGGCTCAGGGCATGAGCCTCGACATCACGCAGGCGGCCAAGGACCACATCATCAAGATCGGCTACGACGTTGCGTACGGTGCTCGTCCGCTCCGGCGAGTCATCCAGAACATGGTCGAGGACGTCCTTGCCGAGCAGCTCTTGCTCGGGAAGCTGGTGCCCGGAACGACCGTAGTCGTCGACAAGGGCTCCGAGGCGGGTCTGGAGATCCACACCGTCGAAGAGAAGCAACCCGTCGAAGCTGCTCTCTGAGCCGAGGCCGGAGGGTTGCCCCGCCAGGAGAGTCGGTACATCTGCCAGGCGTGCGGCGCCGCTTACCTGCGCTGGGAGGGTCAGTGCCGGACCTGCGGCGAGTGGAATACGCTCGTCGAGACGGTCGTCCGCGAAGCCGGCAGTCGTCGGCGGGCGCCGGGGCCGGCTGCGGCCGGTCGACGCCCGTCTCCCCAGTCGCTGAACAGCCTGCGAGAGGCCGAACCGGTTCGGATCCCGACTGGGATCGACGAGATGGATCGCGTCCTGGGCGGCGGTCTCGTGCCCGGGTCAGTCGTGCTCCTGGGCGGTGAGCCGGGGATCGGTAAATCGACGCTGTTGCTGCAGGCCTCGGCGGGGCTGGCGACGGGCGCCGGGACGGCGTCGAGCGAGACGCGTGTCGCGGGAGGCGGTGGACAGTCGGGCGGCCACGTCCTCTACGCCACGGGCGAGGAATCGGCGGGTCAGGTCCGGCTTCGGGCGGGCCGGCTGGGTCTGCTCGACGGACCCGTGGGCGAACGGATCCAGGTAGTGGCCGAGGGCGAGGTAGGCCGAATCGTCGAGTTGGCGCGCGAACTCGTCCCGACCGTCCTGATCGTGGACTCCATACAGACGGTCACAGCGGATGAGCTCGAGGGGCCGGCGGGGAGCGTAGGACAGGTGCGCGAGTGCACCCTGCGGCTCATGGAGGTGGCCAAGCAGGAAGGCGTCGTCGTGATCCTCGTTGGACACGTCACCAAGGACGGCAGCCTGGCAGGGCCCAAGGCTCTCGAGCACCTGGTGGACGCGGTGCTCAGTCTCGAGGGGGAGCGGACCGCGACTATGCGATTGCTCCGGGCCACGAAGAACAGGTTCGGCTCCACTGAAGAGGTCGGCGTCTTCGAGATGGCCGAGCACGGCCTGGCCGAGGTGGCCGATCCGGGCCGGGCCTTCCTCTCCGCAACGGACGAGCATGCCCCGGGCAGCGTCGCCGGGGCGGCTCTGGAGGGCACCCGGCCCCTCCTGGTGGAGGTCCAGGCCCTCGTGGCGCCTGGTGGCTACGGAAGCCCGCGGCGCACCGCGTCGGGGATCGATGGCAATCGACTTGCCCTCCTCGTGGCCGTCCTGGGACGCCGGGCCGGTATCGGTCTGGGGAGTCACGACGTCTACGCGAATCTGGCGGGCGGGCTGGACCTGACCGACCCGGGGCTGGATCTGCCGCTGGCGATTGCCCTGGCTTCCTCGCTGCGCGACAAGCACGTGCCGCGCGATCTGATCGCCATCGGCGAGGTCGGCCTCCTGGGGGAGCTGCGACCGGTTCCCGGCCTGGAGCGCCGCCTGCGCGAGGCCGCTCGGCTCGGCTTCGCGACGGCGATCGTGCCGCGAACCGGCCGTTCCGAGCCGCCCACGGTGAAGGGCCTCGAGGTCGTCGCCGTCTCCAACCTTCGCGAAGCGGTCGGGCGTGCGATCGGAGGGGATCCCGCACGAGTCCGCGAAGTGGAGGCGTTGCCGCAACGGTAAGGCGCCGCGGGCCTACCGAGGGCGGCTGAGCTGGCAATACGGCGCGGTCGGGACCTTCTATCGGCTCGCACGTCTGGCGGGAGGCGAGTCTCGATGCTAGGCTGATTTCGACGAGGCGCCATCTATCCTGGATTCATCCATCGCTCTCGTCGCGGCAAGGCAACCAACCGTGATTCGCATCATCCGCCTGCTCGGAGCCTCCGTCGGCGCTCTCATAGGCCTGGGGTTCATTCTGGTCCAGGAGTCCCCGTTCGAGAAGACGGGGGCGCCAGGGTTGGTCATGGTCATCTGGATCGTGGCCTGGATCTCGGTCGGCGCTCTGCTGCTTCCCTACCTGACCGTCGTCCCGGCCATGAAGGTGGTCCACGTGGTCCGGGATATGTCGACGGCGGAGTTCATCGCCGCAGTCGCGGGCCTCGTCGTCGGCCTCCTGATCGCCCTGCTCCTTGGCCTGCCGCTCCAAGCGCTCCCCGAGCCGTACGGGCGCTACCTTCCACTCGGCGTCTCTATCTGTTTCGGCCTCGGCATGGTCGGGCTCACCGTTGCCAAGCATGAGGATCTGATAGCGGCGGCCCAGGCGGCCGGGCTGATGCGGCAGAGCGGCGGCGCTAAGGCCGAGTCTCGAGGCGGCGAGACCGAGGTAGTGGTCGACACGAGCGCCATCATCGACGGCCGCATAGCCGACATAGTCGATTCGGGCTTCCTGTACCACCGGCTCGTGATCCCGCACTTCGTCTTGGACGAACTGCAGGGCATCGCCGACAGCTCCGACACTCTGCGCCGAAGCCGCGGCCGCCGCGGCCTGGAGATCCTCGCCCGCCTCCAGAAAGAGGGACCGACGCCGGTGGAGATCGTGGCCGACGACCCAGCCGAGGCCGGCGACGTGGACGGCAAGCTCGTCGCTCTGGCGCGCGCCAGGAACGCGGCCATCCTGACCAACGACTTCAACCTGAACCGCGTAGCCGACCTGCAGTCGATTCGGGTCCTGAACATCAACTCCCTCGCCAACGCCCTCAAGCCCGCCCTGCTGCCGGGCGACTCGCTCAAGATCAAGGTCATAACCGAGGGCAAGGAGTCCGGTCAGGGCGTCGGCTACCTGGACGACGGCACGATGGTCGTCGTTGAGGGCGGATCGAAGCTCGTCGGTCGCGAGCTGGATGTCGTCGTGACTCGCGTACTCCAGACCATCATGGGCCGCATGGTCTTTGCCCAGGTCCATTCGGAGTGAGCGGCCGGGGGAACCGCGAAGGCCTGACCTCAAACGAGTTGATCGAGGCGGTCGTAGTCGCAGCCGGGTCGAGCAGCCGGATGGGCGGTCTGGACAAGCTCGACGCAGAGCTGGATGGCCGTTCTGTACTGCGCCGATCGATCGAGGCGCTGGCCTCGGCGGGTGTCGGGAGGATTGTCGTCGTCACCGCACCGGCTCGCCTGGCGGAGATAGCGGCCGCGTCCTGGCTGCCCGTTCAAGTCGTTGCCGTGGTCGCCGGCGGCGCCAGGCGGCAGGATTCGGTTGCGGCGGGCGTGGCCGCGCTTGCCGAGGACTCGGCGAGCGGACCGAGCGCCGGGGGCGGCGACCGCGGCAAGCACGATGCTCCGGCTCCCAAGAGCCGCATTTCCGGCGATCCCGTGGTCCTTGTTCATGACGCGGCTCGGCCGCTGGCCAGCCCGACGCTGATCCGGGCGGTGGCGGTGGCGACGGCCATCCACGGGGCGGCCATTCCGGTGCTGCCCGTGACCGAAACGCTCAAACGTCTCGACGGCGACCGAGTGGGAGCCACGGTCGACCGCGTGGACGTGGTCGCAGCCCAGACTCCGCAGGGGGTTCGGCGCTCGCTTCTCGAGCGCGCCTACGCCGCCTACCCGCCGGACGGCCCCGAGACCTGGACCGACGAGGCCTCTCTGCTCGAGGCCTGTAGAATCGCCGTCCATGCAATCCCCGGCGAAACGACCAACCTCAAAGTGACCGTGCCCGTCGACCTCGAGCGCGCCCAGGCGATGCTCGATCACGGCCTGGTACCCGGCCGGGCGCCGGGTCCTTTGGCCGTGCCCGGCGACCCACAGGGCCTGGGTCGGGTCGGGCTCGGGACGGACAGCCATCCGTTCGGTCCGGGCCAACCACTCGTGCTGGGCGGTCTGCGATTCGAGGGTGTGCCACGCCTGGCAGGCCATTCGGACGGGGACGTCGCCCTGCATGCGGTAGCCGACGCTCTCCTGGGAGCGGCGGGTCTGGGCGACTTGGGCGGGCTCTTCCCTGCTGACTCGCGCACCCCCGCCGGGATCGACTCCCGAACACTGCTCGGCGGTGTGGCGGAGAAGGTACGAGCCGCGGGCTGGCGTCCCGTGAACGTCGACATGACGATCGTTGCAGCGCGGCCGAGACTGGCCGGCGCGCTGCCGTCGATGGCGGCCGGTATCGCCTCGATCCTCGAGATGGAGACGGGCACCGTCAACGTCAAGGCATCGACCGGGAACCTCGAAGGACCTGAAGGCGCCGGGCGTTCGATCTCTGCCAGCGTCATCGTCTGGCTGGCGCCGCTGGCCGGAGACGATCCCGAGGAACGGAAATGACGATCCGGCTCTTCGACACGATGGCCGGCACTGCCCGTGAGCTGGTTCCCATCGAACCGGGGCACGTCCGCGTCTACAGCTGCGGCCCGACCGTTTACGGGCCCGCCCACATCGGCAACTTCCGTTCATTCCTTTTCGCCGATCTGCTGGTTCGCTACCTGCGCTACCGCGGCCTCCGCGTCACGTGGGTGATGAACGTCACGGATATCGATGACCGGATCATCAAGGGCGCCCGGGCGGAGGCGACCTCGATAGGAGAGCTGTCGGAGCGGTATCGCGAGATGCTGGTCTCGGACATGGAGGCGGTAGGCATAGCCATGCCGGACTTCATGCCGAAGGCGACCGAGAACATCCCCCAGATGGTCGAGTTGATACAGAAGCTCCTGGACGGCGGCCACGCCTACAGAACCGACGATGGTTCCATCTTCTTCCGGATCGCCTCGTGGCCCGAGTACGGCCGCCTGGCTCGACTCGATCCGGAGGGGATGAGGGTGGGGGAGCGGGTCGAAGCAGACGACTACGCCAAGGACGATGTCCGCGACTTCGCTCTCTGGAAGGGCCCCAAACCCGACGAGCCGAGGTGGGAGACCTCGATCGGTCCGGGCAGGCCGGGCTGGCACATCGAGTGCTCGGCCATGAGCATGAGATATCTGGGTCCATCGTTCGACATCCACACCGGAGGCGTGGACCTGATCTTCCCGCATCACACCGACGAGATTGCCCAGAGCGAGGCGGCCACCGGCCAGAGGTTCGTGGCCTACTGGCTCCACAACGCCTTTCTTCAGATGGGCGGCCAGAAGATGGCCAAGTCCGTCGGAAACATCGAGCGCGTCGGCGAGATCATCGACCGGGGCATTTCTGCGCGGGCTCTACGGCTGGCCCTCATCTCCGCCAACTACCGGATGGCCCTCTCCTTCGGCGAAGATTCCCTGCAGGCGGCGAGCTCGGCGGTCGATCGGCTGGACGCGCTGTTCGCGGCACTGGCGACCTATCGCTGCGACTGCCCGGACGATGCCACTCTGGCTGGGCTGCTCGACGGGACGAAGACGGCTTTCGAGACGGCGCTGGACGATGACCTCAACATCTCCCCGGCGCTCGCGGCGCTTTTCGACCTGGTCCGGGAACTCAATCGGCGGGTCGATGTGCGAGCTCTGTCGACCGCCGACACTGCACGCGCCGCAGCCTTCATCCGCGATCTGGACCGTGTCCTGGGAATCGCGCCCGTCGAGGAAGCTGCGCTGGAGCCGGACCTGCAAAAACTCCTGGACGAAAGGGCCGAAGCTCGGGCCGCAAGAGACTGGGCAGGGTCCGACCGGCTTCGCGTCGCACTGGCGGCGCGCGGCGTGCTCGTTGAAGACACCCGCGATGGGCAGCGATGGCGCCGCGCGGACTAACCGCTCGCCACATCGAGGCGAACACACAGTGATTGGAATGAGAGTTGCCTGACCGTCGACACAAGCCCGGGGACGATCGCCACGGAGGCGGCAAGCCCGGCGGGAGGAAATCGCGCCCGAGCGGGCCGAGGTTCGAGGGGCCACGACCGGACGGGCCACGGCCGAGCGGGCCGAGGTTCGAGGGGCCACGACCGGACGGGCCACGGCCGAGCGGGCCGAGGTTCGAGGGGCCACGAGCTGATGGGCCACGTCCTGCCGGGCGGCAGTTCGAAGGCCCGCGATCATTCCGGCCGCGCTTCGATGGGCCACGAGCTGATGGGCCACGTCCTGCCGGGCGGCAGTTCGAAGGCCCGCGATCATTCCGGCCGCGCTTCGATGGGCCGCGCTTCGATGGGCCGCGCTTCGATGGGCCGCGCTTCGATGGGCCCAGACCTCTCGGTCCTCGCCCGGGCGGTCCGCGACCTAGTCGCGGGCCCGGCGGATCAGGATCGGGCTGGGCAGGTCCGGGTGGATACCGGCCCGGCCCGCGCCCCGGCGGATTCGGATCGCAGGAACCGCGACCGGCACGCCGCGACGAGGGCTCGGTCGATGGCCGCGGGGAGGCTCCGAGACCCTTCCGGCGAGACTGGCAGCCTACCGATGGGTGGACGCAAAGGCCACCGCAAGCTCGGGGCGCTCCCGGCGCCGGCTCGCGGCCGCGCTCGGAGTACCCCCGCGGCGATTTCCAGGGCCGGCCCGGCGGCGGTTTTCGACCGCGCCCTGGCCAGGAGATGGGTCCGCGCCCAGGCGACGAGATAGCTTCGCGCCCCGGCGAGGAGATGGGCCCGCGCTCCGGCGCGCGCTCCGGCCGTCCAGGCGGCTTCGGCGGGCAGCCCGGACCGCGCCGTGGCGGGCTCGGATTCGGACACGACCAATCCGACCGCCCGCGGCAACGATCACCCCGCCTGAACCTGCCCGACCGGAGCATCGTGGCGCCGCCGAGCGAGACCGAGAGCATCGCGCCCGGCGAGCCGCTCGACTCCCCTCCGGACGACCTGTCCGAGAAGGCCATCGAACCGACCTTCGAGGTGCCGGTGCCCTCTCCAAGGCCCTCGCCACGGCCGGACTACCGACGTCGCTCCGGCGGTTTCGTCGACCGACGGCCCAACCGCCCGAGCGGTCCGGAGCCATCCCAATGGCAGCGGCCGCCGCTCGACTCGTCGGCGGGCGACCTGCTCGGGGAGGACGAAGAACTCGTCGCCGGGAGGCACCCGGTCGAGGAGGCCTTCATCGCGCGTCGCCAGGCGCATCGGCTGCTCGTGGTGCCGCAGCGCCGCCAGGCGCTCGAGAAGCTGGTCCTGCACGCCGCAAATCTACGGATCCCGATCGTGGAGGTCGAAGGTGGCACGCTGACCTCGCTGGCCGGCTTCGACGGCCATCAGGGGATCGCACTGGTAACGGACAGGCGTCAGTTCGCCAGCCTGGAAGACATCCTGGCGCGTGCCATAGAACGGAGCGAACCGCCGTTCGTGCTTGTCCTGGATTCGCTCGAGGACCCCCAGAACTTCGGCTCCCTGTTGCGAACCGCCGAAGCGTCTGGCGTCCACGGGGTCGTCTACCCGACGCACCGGCAGGCCCCACTCTCCGCGGCGGCTGTCAAAGCTTCGGCGGGGGCGGTGGAGCATCTCCTCCTGGTTCCGGTCGAGGACCTGCCTGAAGCCCTGACCGATCTTCACGTCCGAGGCCTCCGAGTCATCGGCACGGACGCGGAGGCCCCTCTTACCGTTCGCCAGGCCGATCTTCGCGGTCCGGTGGCGATAGTCGTGGGCAGCGAGGGCCAGGGCCTTGGTCCGGCCGTCCGCCGCCGCTGCGACACCGTCGTCCGCATCCCGATGCGCGGCCGGGTGACCTCGCTCAACGCATCGGTCGCCGGCTCAATCCTTCTATATGAGGCCTCCTCCCAGCGCGGCGGCGAGCGAGTGCTCATTGAACCTGAACCGGGCCAGACGCCCGTGACTGTCCCGGAGGCGGGGGCCGAACCTGAGCCCCGACCCGAGGCAGACTCGGACTCAGGCGTGGTGCCCCAGATGACTGCGGCTCCGACCGAAGCGCCGCCGAAGCCGCGTCGCCGCGCCGGCTCGCGGAAGAGCCCCGGGAGGGCGGCATCGCCGGCCGCGGACCCCGAGCTTGCCGCGGGATCCGAGCCGCCTGCGGAGTCCAAGCCCGAGCCTGGGATATTGCCGACCGTCGACGAGGCTCTGCTGCCGGGCGATGCAACGGTCGACGGGGCTCCATCGGACGAGGGGGGCTGACTCTCCGTGCGCCCCGTGGCGGGCCCAGGGAGGCGCCCTTGACCGGTAAGGGGGCCAGCCAATATCATTCCCGGGCGCCCAGGGGTCTTAGCGTAAGCATGCCCTTGCGCCCGCCGACGTAGCTCAATTGGTAGAGCAGCGGTTTTGTAAACCGCCGGTTCCGGGTTCGAGTCCCGTCGTCGGCTCCAACTGAAGAAGTCGGCCGTCGATCGGGAGACCCACCGCGGCGGCCGGCGAAAAACGTGGGTAGGTTGAGCAGGTGGTGAGCTCAGCTGACTGTAAATCAGCCGCCTTCGGCTGTAGAGGTTCGATTCCTCTCCTGCCCACCACCTCGGTAGTTTCGAGCCCCGGTCTTGGGCCCTCATAGCTCAGCTGGCAGAGCGCGTCCTTGGTAAGGACGAGGTC
>PMIP01000049.1 GCA_003158295.1 Chloroflexota bacterium
GCAGCCGAGCACGGCGCAGATCTCGGGCACGTCCAGGTCGTCGTAGAAGCGCAGAACGAGGACTTCGCGGTGGTTGTTGGGCAGGTCACGCAGCGCCCGCCGGAGTTGATCCCGGTCCAAGGCGGCGGCCAGGGCATCGAGCGCCATGTCGCCCGGCTCCTCGCGGCCGTCGAACTCGCTCATCGAGACGTAGCGGCGGTCGCGGCGCACGTGGTCCACGACGACGTTCGAGGCGACGCGGTAGAGCCAGCCGCCGAACGACTCGTTGCGGAAGTCGGATCGCCGAACGTTCTCGAGAGCCCGCTGGAACGTCATTGAAGTGAGGTCCTCGGCCAGGCAGCGGTCCTGGACGCGGCGATAGACGAAGCCGTAGACCCGCGGAAGGTAGAAGTCGTATAGCTCGGCAAAGGCGTCGGCTTCGTTGCGCGCCCGGACCACGAGTTCGCGCTCGCGGTCGGCTGCCATTCGAGAAGCTCCGTCACGCTCCATTGAGCAACGAAGGGTAGGTACTGCCACTCGATTGGGCAATCAGCCACCTGTACTGTCCGGTAGTTCCAGGATTGCTCGGGTGTGGACGAGGTGGGGGGCACGAACGCCAGGGCTTCGATCTCCCCCGACCGTCCTTCGATCCCCGTGTCCATGACCCTTCGCCCACTATCGATTACTCGTTGCGGTTGGTCGGCGCCGCTGCGTCGGTTGGGTGGTGCTGCCTGGACGATGGGGCTTCGACTCTCGCCGAAGCCCCACACCTCCATCCGGCTCACGCCGGGGCGTTTCCTCCAGCTCGGCGCCGTCTGCCGGGCTGCCGAGAAACCCACGGTAGCGTGGGCACTCGAAGCTGAAATCGGATTGCTAGGAGCCGACGGTCGGCGTTGGGGTGGGTTCCGGTGTCGCCACCGGGGTCGCGGTTGGGGTGGGGGTGGCCGGCGAGGTGATGGTGATGTCGAGGATGTTGGAGACGGCCAGGATCGTGTTCGCGGTGCAGGCCGGAGCCATCATCCCGGCCGGAGACAGGGTCTGATCCGAGAAGGCGTAGACCCGGTAGTGATAGGTGCCCGGCGCCAGGTGCGTCGTGTCGATGTAGCCGAGCTTGTTGGCGTTGTTGAAGTAGAACGGCGGAACCGAACCCAGCCGCAGGACCGGCGCGGTCGAACCTTCGGACCGGACGATGCCGTAGTAGCTGAAGTAGGGGCCGGCGTACTTGCTCCAGGAGAGATGGACGCCGTCCGACTGGAGGGACCCAGTGAGCGTCAGGGACAGGACCGGGGGCGCCGTGTGAGGCGCGACGACGAGCTTGAGGACGTCGGTCTTGCCGGCCGAGGCGGAGCCGCCCTTCGGGTAGTAAACGGCCTCGACCTCGATATTCCACGTTCCGGGCCGGACGGCGATGGTCGTGGTGGTCGTGTCGGTGCCGACGCAGGACCAGTAGTCGCCGCCGTTCTCCACGTAACCGGGGTTCTTCGGGAAGGACTGGCCGTCCAGCTTGTAGTAGCTGAAGTCGATCGGGCCGGTGTAGGCGTTCCAGCTGAAGGTGTACGTGCCGTCGCCGTTGTCGGTGACGCGCAGGGCGCCCATATCGGCCGGGTTGGAGACCGGCGTCGGAGCCTTGGTGGGAGCCGGCGCGACGGTGACGGTCTTGTTGTCACTCGAGGCCAAGACCTCGTAGCCGGAGTCGGAGGACTTCACCGCGAAGACGCGGTACGTGAACGTGCCGGGCCCGCAGCTATCGAGGTACGTGACCGTGGCCTTGTTGTCGATCGCGGCAACCAGCTTGTCGCCTGCGCCGAGCGGCCAATCGGCCGTGGCGGTGGTCGAGCGAACGACCTTGTAGTAGGCGAAGTCGGCGCCGTCGAACTTGGTCCAGGTCAGCTTGACCTTGCCCGGCTGGACTTCGGCGGTCAGCGCGAGATCGGCCGGCGCGGGCGTCACAACTGGCTCCGGCGTCGGGGTGGCCTCGGCCGGCGTCGGGGTCGGGGTTGGGGTCACTTCCGGCGTCGGCGTCGGGGTCGGCGTCTCTACGGGGTCATCGCCATAGACGACCGGCGTGGCGTTGGGAGAGGCGGTGATGATGGTCCGCACGAACGCGGCACCGAACGCCACGCTCGACACCACGAGGATGCCGGCCAGGGCGAAGGGCAACGCGGCGGGGAGGCGCAGCCGCGAAGATCCAACGATCCGCTTGAGCGGTCGAACGAGGTCCTCCTCGATCCTGGCGCCGGTCGATGGCGATGGTCCGTGCTCGTTCTCTGGTCTCTGCTCGTCCATTTCGTTCGCTCCCGATGAACTTAGGTCGATGAGTCCAGCGGCAAGGGAACCCTTTCCGCTCGTCAACAGAACGCGGGAAGAGGCCCGGGATTACAGACGGCGTCCGGGTTGGACGAAAGTGCTCGCTGCCGGCCGTTTGACAGGCAGCCGCAACGGCCGCCATGCTCGGCCCGTCACTAGTGCTGCGCCGTACATTCGGGCGCGGCCAGCCTATCGGGGAGTCGATGAGCCGCCCTACCAACCTCCCGACCCGGACCCTCCCCCTGGCAGCCATGGCAGTCGCGCTGCTGGTCGCTGGCTGCGGCGGTGCGAGCGGGACGGCCTCACCGGCTCCCCCGCTTGCGGTTTCGCCTTCGGCTCGGATCAGTACTCCTCCGTCCGCTCCGGCATCGGGGTCGCCGGGCGCCTCAGCCTCGGCAGCTCCAACGACTGCCGATCAGCTCACGATCGGGTTGCCGCACGCTGATGCGGCCCTGGAGAGCCTGCTCCCATCGACGATGGGAGGGATAGATCTCCAGAAGCTGAGCATGCCGCTGTCCACCTACGTCGCATCCTCCCAGGGTGGCGAGAAGGCCTTGTATTCGCCCTGGTTGGTCAAGCTCGGCAAGACACCCGAGGAGGTGGACATCGCGGTCGCGGCCGACCTGACGCAGCGGGAGAACTTCGTCGTGAAGGCGATCAAGGTCCCGGGCGCCGCAGCAACGACCCTGACCTCCTCCTTTGCCGACGTGGCGAGCAAGGCCGGCTGGCCCGTGGTAACCAAGATGAGCCTGCCCAAACCCGTGCTCCAGATCACCGATCCCACCGCCCAGGAGGCCGGCGTTCTCGGCGTCGGCTACGTCTATGCCAAGGACGACGTGTTCTACGTCGTCGTCACGGACGATCTCTCCCTTCTGATCCAGGGTCTGGCCGGCCTGCCCTGAGCCGCGCTCAGCGGGCACGGCCGTACAATCGACCCGACATGGCTCGTGAGCTAGACCGACCCGTTCGGACGGCGTGGATCGTCGCCTCGTTGCGGACGCCGTTCGGCAGGTACGGCGGGGCGCTTGCCGCGGTCCGCCCCGACGATCTGGCTGCGGCTGTAATCCGGGCCCTGGTCGAACGATCGGGGATCGATCCGGCCCTGATCGAGGACGTCATCCTGGGCTGCGCCAACCAGGCCGGCGAGGACAACCGCAACGTAGCCCGAATGGCGGCCCTGCTGGCCGGGTTGCCCGTCGAGGTGGGCGGCTTGACGGTGAACAGGCTTTGCGGGAGCGGGCTCCAGGCGATCAACTCGGCCGCTCACGCGATTGCCGTAGGCGATGGCGACGTCTTCGTCGCCGGAGGGGTCGAGTCGATGAGCCGCGCCCCATACGTGATGCTCAAGCCAGAAAGTGCCTTCGAGAGAGGCACGCACGACCTCGTAGACACGACGTTGGGCTGGCGCTTCGTCAACCCTGCTCTGGCGGCGGGCTACCACCCGTACTCGATGGGCGAGACGGGCGAGAACGTCGCGGAACGGAGTGGTATCAGCCGCGAAGACCAGGACGCCTTCGCGCTTGTCAGTCAGAGGCGAACGGCAGCGGCGATCGCCGAAGGCCGGTACGCCGAACAGCTGGTGCCGATCTCGATCCCCGCGCGCAAGGGTGAATCGATCGTCGTGGATGCCGACGAGCAACCGCGACCGGACACATCCGCGGAGGCTCTGGCGCGGCTGAAGCCGGCGTTCCGCGAAGGCGGCACGGCGACCGCGGGCAATTCGAGCGGCATCAACGACGGCGCGTCGGCGAGCCTCGTCGTGGAGGCGGGCCGCGCCCGATCGCTCGGCCTGCGGCCGATGGCCCGCATCCTGGCCACGGCCGTGGCAGGCGTTGATCCTGCGGTCATGGGCCTCGGCCCGATCCCCGCCACGCGCAAGGCGCTGGGGCGTGCCGGCCTGACCGTCGCGGACCTGGATCTCGTGGAGTTGAACGAGGCGTTCGCCAGCCAGTCGGTCGCGTGCATCCGCGAGCTGGGGCTGGACCCCGATCGGGTGAATGTCGACGGCGGTGCGATCGCCCTCGGCCATCCTCTCGGCGCCAGCGGCGGTCGGCTGATCACGAGCCTGGTCCACTCCCTGCGGCGGACCGGCGGCCGATACGGGCTGGCCACGATGTGCATCGGCGTCGGCCAGGGAATAGCTACGGTCGTCGAGCGAGTTGGCGATTAGCCCGGCGTGAGTGACATCGCTCTCGGGCCCACGGCTCGTCCTACGCCGGCTCCCGCTTCGGACGAACCCACGATCGAGACTCGAGAGCTCCGCAAGGAGTTCGGACGGATCGTCGCCCTGGCGGGCCTGACGATGACCGTGCCACGCGGCGAGGTCTTCGGCTTTCTGGGCCCGAACGGCGCCGGCAAGACGACCGCGGTCAAGCTCCTGCTCGGGTTGTCGCGTCCGTCGGCCGGAGAGGGACGCTTGCTCGGAGCGCCACTCGGAGACGTTGCGACCCGGCGCAGGGTGGGCTACCTGCCCGAGCTGTTCCGCTACCAGGGCTGGATGACGGCCCGGGAGGTGCTCGGCCTTCACTGCGAGCTGGCCCGTCTGCCGCGAGGAGATTGGGATCGGGAGGTCCGCGGCGCGCTGGATCTCGTCGGACTTGCCGAGAGATCCGACGACCGAACCGGGACGTTCTCGAAGGGGATGCAGCAACGCCTCGGACTGGGGGTCGCCTTCCTCGGCCGGCCGGAGTTGGTCGTTCTGGACGAGCCGACCTCGGCGCTCGATCCGGTTGGGCGGCAGGACGTCCGGCGGATCATCGGGTCGTTGCGCGATCGAGGCGTGACCGTCTTCCTGAACTCGCACCTCCTGACCGAAGTCGAGCGAATCTGCGACCGCGTGGCCATCGTCGACCACGGTCGGGTGGTGGCGCAGCTCGCGATGGCGGATCTGCAGCGGGAGCAAGGCACGAGCGTCCGTGTCACCGGAATTGACGGTCTTGCGGAGAAGGTCGCGGCTCGATACGGCACCGCCCGCGTCGAGGGCGAGTGGCTGAACGTTGACGCGATCGCCGAGGCCGAGGTGCCCGCGCTGGTCAGGGATCTGGTCGAGCAAGGCGGCGCCATCCATGCGGTCGTTCCCGTGCGCCACTCGCTCGAAGAGCGGTTCATGACGCTGCTCGGTGTCGACGGCGCGGATGGCGTCGACGGCGCGGACGCGGCGAAGGACCCAGACGCGGAGCCGGCGTCGACCGGCCGGCAGGCGACGCCGTGAGCAGTCTCGAGTCGATCGCGATCGTCGCCCGGCTGACGCTGCGCGAGGCGTTCAGGCGTCGCTTGCTGTGGGCGCTTGCCGGCCTGACGACCCTGATCATCGTCCTGACCTGGTGGGGCTTCTCGCGCATCGCAGAGGTCTCACCAGTCACCGGGCCCGTCGAGATGCTCGGTGTCTCCCAGGTTCTGGTGATGCTGGCCTTCATGTTCAGCTTCGTCCTGGTCATGACCGCCGTGTTCGCCGCCTCGCCGGCGATCGGCCCGGAGATCGAGAGCGGCCTGCTGCTGGCCATCCTGGCCAGACCGATCCGCCGCTCGGAAGTTCTTCTCGGGCGCTGGCTCGGTCTCGCGGTCGTCCTGGTCGGCTACGCGATCGTGGCCGGGTACCTGGAGGTAGGGGCCGTGGGGCTGACGACGGGCTACCTGCCTACCGACCCAGCGATGGCGCCGCTCTACCTTGCGGGCGAAGCGCTCGTTCTTCTCACGCTGGCGCTGGTGTTCAGCACGCGGATCGCATCGGTGGCGGCGGGAGCGATCGCGGTCGTGGCATATGGGCTGGCCTGGATGGCAGGCATCGTTGGCGGCGTGGGGGAGGCGTTCAACAGCGAGGTGCTTCGTGGGGCAGGCATCGTGGCCAGGTTGATCCTTCCGAGCGACGTCCTGTGGAGGGGGGCCGCAGGCGCGCTCACGCCGACCCAAGATGTACTTCGCGGCGGCGGTGTGGCGTCGCCGGCCCTGTACAAGTTCAGCCCCTTCTCCGGTACCGAGCCCGACGCGGTATGGCTGGGCTGGTGCCTGTTCTGGATCGTGGGCGTACTGGCGATCGGGATCGTCCTGCTTCGGCGTCGCGAGGTCTAGGCCGCGGCCGAGTGGTGCCTGCCGGCAGGCGGTCGCCTACTTGTAGATGACCCAGATGTATCCGTAGCACACGAAGGCCACGCTGAGCCCGATCAGAACCTTCTCGAGGTTCCCGAACCGCTCTTTCAGCGCGATCGCCACCAGCGCGAAGAGGAATGGGATGAAGTCCATGGCATAGCGGTACCCGTAGGTCGCCCCGCCGCCGCCGCCGTAGTAGAGGAACACGGGGATCGCGGTCAGGATCGCCGCTCCCCATAGCATCTGGTTCAACCGGCCGCGAAAACCCGCGCTGACTGCGACCAGCAATGCCGGCGTCGTCAACAGGATCGATTGGCCCTCGGTGCTCGGTACGAGCCAGGGGAATGCGTCGCGGACCCCGAACCCTCCGCCGATGAAGAGAGCCAGGTTCGTGGGCACGTGCACGATCGAGAAGAGTCCCTGCGACCGGAGCGCCTCCAGCGGCGGCGTGATCCAGGCGATGCCGTAGCCGGTCTCCAGGACGGAACCGAACCGGACGTAGTCGAAAGCCCCGGTGATGGCCAGGGCCGCGGCCAGGGGCAGGGCGAACTCGACGGCGGCTCTCACGCGGTCCCGGGCTTCGGCCAGCAGAACGAGCCCCAGCGGTACCGCCATGAGCAGCAAGGTCGGACGAGCCAGGGCGGCCAGGCCAACCAGCAGGCCGAGAGCCCACGGCCGCCGCCGGTCGTGCCACTCGATCAGGGCCACGAAGACGAGCAAGACCGACTCGAGGTGGGCCAGGTAGTAGAAGTCCCCCTCGATGGCCAGAGTGAAGAGCATCGTTCCGAAGGCGCCCAACGCGGCCAGCCAGTACGTGGCCTGGCCGTCCGGGCCGTAGCGCCTGGCGAGAGGGAGGGCCAGCCAGGCCGCCAGGATGCCGATGACGCCCGAGACGATCCAGCGCGAGAAGGGCCACAGGGTCTCGAAGGGAACGAAAGCGAAGTACGGGACCGTCGGCAGCAGACTCATGGCCTGGTAGTGGCGGCCGTTTATGGTGACGATGTCGTTGATCGTGGTCAGGGAGCTGAGGTCGACGCGGCCCTGGGTGATGTCCTTGGCCAGGATCATCATGTGGTCCGGCCCCCAATCGGAGGCCTGGCTCCGGACGAAGGTCGCGCCCCCGTAGACGAACGCCACGATGACCATCCAGGCGATGGCGCCACGATCGGCCAGCAGCCTCGCGGCCCAGCCGCGCAGCCACGCCAGAGCCCTCACTGATCCCTCCCCTTCGGCAGGAGTGGACGATGGTGCTATGGGACGAGGGCGATCGTAGCATCGGCGCGGTGTGCAGGCTGGCCTGAAGCCGGAGGCCCGGCCGCTGACGCGTCCGGTCGCGGCCCCGAGTGAGTGGCAGTAGCACGGCCGCGGTAGAGGGACCGCCCGTCGGGGCGGCCCGTCCTGGTGAGGCGCACCTGTGGAGGCGGTCGGCGCCCGGCGGGTCGGCTACGGTAGGCTATAGAGGTGCCAGAGAAGAGGCCAAGAACGGCCAGGGACCACAACGCCGAGGCCGGACTCGCGGCCGGTACGGCCTCCCTTCCCACCGCAGCCGCCTCCGTCGCGTCCGGTGCCGCCCTCGCCGCGGCCGGCGCCACCCCGGTCGCAGTGGCGGAAGGGCGCGTCGTCGTCGTCATGCCCGCCTACAACGCCGCCAGGACGCTGGAGCGGACGTACCGGGACATCCCGAGCTCGGGAGTGGCGAAGATCATTCTCGTGGACGACGTGTCCCGCGACGACACCGTCGCCGTCGCCCGCCAGCTCGGGCTGGACGTGATCATCCACCGCCAGAACCTGGGCTACGGCGGCAACCAGAAGACCTGCTACGACGCCGCCCTCGAGGCCGGCGCCGATGCCGTCGTCATGCTCCACCCCGACTACCAGTACGACGCGACCCGGATCCCGGCCCTGGTCCAGCCCATCCTCGATGGCACCAAGGACCTGATGCTGGGCAGTCGTTTCCTGGGCGATCCCCTGGCGGGCGGCATGCCGCGCTGGAAGTACGTCAGCAACCGCGTCCTCACGACCCTGGAGAACCTCGCCTTCGGACTCCACCTGTCCGAGTATCACACCGGCTTCCGGGCCTACAGCCGCGGGCTGCTCGAGACAATTCCGTACCACCTCAACAGCAACGACTTCGTCTTCGACCAGGAGCTGGTGGCCCAGGCGGTTGCGACGCAGATGCGCATCGGCGAGATCGCCGTGCCGACGCGGTATTTCAAGGAGGCAAGCTCGGTCAACTTCCGGCGCAGCGTCGTCTACGGCCTCTCTACGCTGCGAGTGATCGCGCGCTTCATGCTGCATCGCCTGCGGGTGCGGCGCTCGAGGAAGCTCGCCGGGCGGAAGCCGACGTCACGGTGAGGCGCCTCACGACCGGTATCGCCCGAAGCGGCATCGGTCTCGTCATATCGGTCGTCTGCGTATACCTGGTCCTGCGCGGAGTAGACCTCGGCCACACCGCGCAGGTTCTCGGTGGAGCCAATCCCGTCTGGCTCCTTCTCGGCGTCGCGGGTGTAGCCGCCGACCTGGCCTTCCGCGCGCTTCGCTGGCAGGGCCTGATCGCCCCGATCCATGCCGTCCCTCTGCGCCGCCTGAGCGCTTACATGCTGGTCGGCTACCTCGCCAACAACGTCCTGCCGGCCCGCCTGGGCGAGCTCGTCCGAAGCCACTACCTGGGTGACCGCGAGGGAATCAGCCGCAGCGCCACACTCGGGACGGTGGTCGTAGAGCGAGTCGTCGACACGGTTGTGCTGGTAGCGATCGGCGCTGCCTCGATCCTGATACTCAACGTCCGCGGCGTGGTCGTGAGCGCGATCCTGGTGGGCGTGGCCCTGGCCGGCCTGCTGTGCGTGGCCCTGGCCGTGGCGCTGGCGGCGCACAGGCTCCCGGGCGCGGGACGTGTCGCGGAGTACCTGAGCCGCTGGCCGCGGATCGTTTACGTCGCCACGCGACTCCGCGACGGCCTGCGCGTCGCCGCTCTGCCCAAGACGATCGCCGTCGCGGCCATCCTGAGCGTGGCTGCGTGGAGCTGCACGGTACTCGCGGTCCTGGCCGTCGGCCAGGCTCTCGGTATTCAGCTGACCGTCGGCGAGGCGGCGCTGCTGGCCGCCGGCACCAACCTGGCTACGGCGATCCCGTCCGGCCCCGGCTACCTCGGCACGTTCGAGTATGCCGGCCAGACCATTGCCGCGGCCTTCGGGTTCGCGGCCGCCGAGGGACTCGCCCTGGCGTTGCTGGTCCACGTCCTCACGCTGGCCGTCAGCTCCGCCGGCGGGGTCGTGGCTCTCATTCGGCTTGGCTGGGGCCGGCGTCCGGTGCGCACCGAGGCCTTCCCGACCGACAGCCTCGCTCCTGAATGACGCGCGGCGAGACTGCATGTTCGCCGTGACGGCCCGGTCGGGGGAGGCTATGGTCTCCTGGTCATGACGACCGATCCGCGCTTCGCCGCCTCCTCCGACGACCGGTGGCCCGAGCAGGCCGCTCGCTTGCTGGCCGGCCTGGGATTCCAGCTCGTGGAACCCGACAAGACGACCGGCGATGGAACCAGCCACCTGCTGGTCGCCCTGCGTCCGGTGCCGACCCTGAAGCATTTCGATCCCGAGTCGATCGACTACTGGATCACCGAGGGGGCTCGCGGACGGGCCGCTCGACTCGACCGAGAATCGCGCTTCCCCCTGGCGTCCGGTTTTGCCTGGGGCCGAATCGTCCTGACCGACCGGCTGGGCGTTCGCAACGAGTTCCTCAGCTTCGGGGGGGCGCTGAAGGCCCAGATGAACCCGGACGCGACGGTTCTGGTCGACTTCGGTTCACGCGCGCCGATCCTGCGCTGGAGCGGGCATAGCCAGGATACCGATCCACTCGCCGCCGAAGTCGGGGCCTTCGTAGGCCGACTGAAGGTCCCGATCGACTTCGTGCCGGGTGCCGAGGCGATGATCGCGAAGGCCGCTCCGGAGGCCCTGTACTGCGCCTTCATCCAGTCGGTCCGCGAACGATTGGCACGGTCCCGAGGCCGGCGCGATTCCAACCGCTGGCTGGCGGATTGGAGCTCGCGCGAAGGCCAGCGATTGGAAGCGGCCGACTCCTGGAAGGCCGCCACGGAGCTGCGACGACAGCTCGAGGCCATGGAGGCGATCGCCCGAGAGTAGGGGGCGGCGCCGGACGGCGCGTCCGACGCCCAGCCGAGGCGGACGGCGGAAACGGGACGGCGCCCTTGCGGGCGCCGTCGATACGTTGCTGGCGGGTGGCTGCGAACGGAGCTCTAGCTCACGACGGGCTTGCCGATGGCGCGGTGCTGGGGGCGGTACTGGGGGTCGCGCTGGGGACGGTGCTGGGAGCGGTGCTGGCGGACGGGCTCACGGACCCGCTGGCGGCCGGGCTGGCGGAGGGATTCAAGACGCCGTCGATTGCGGCCGCGATCAGGTCATAAGTCGGCACGGTTGCTTGGCCGCTGCTTGAGTCGACCGGGCCCTGGATCTGCTTGCCGTTCACGAAGATCGCGGGCGTCCCCCCGATCCCTGCAGGCTGGTTGGTCTGCTCCTTCTGTACCTCGGATAGATGCGTTCCTTGCTGGACGCATGGATCGTACTTCGCGGTGTCCAAGCCGGCGTCCTTGCCGATGGTCAGAAGCCGCTCCTGGGTGAACGCGCCCGGGCTCTCGTCTGCCGACTGGTTCGCGTAGAGCCAGTCGTGCATCGTCCAGAACTTGCCCTGATCGGCTGCGCATAGGGCGGCGTTCGCGGCGTCGCGGGACTCGGTCACGCCTGCCGAGTCGATGACGATCAAGTCGTGCCAGACGAGCTTGGCCTTGCCCGTGCTGACGTAGTTCTGGACGAGTTGGGGCTCCTGGACCGAAGTGAAGTCGAAGCAGAATATGCAGCGGAAGTCGCCATACAGATCCATCGTCACCGGGGCGCTCGCCTGACCGAGCGTGGTCGAGTTCGACGGGATGTTCGACGGGGTCAATATGCCCGGCGCGATCGGCGCTTCGCTGAACGCCGGCGGGCGAGTCACGAGCCAGACCCCGGCGATGATCGCCATCACGGCGACGATCGCAATGGTCGAGCCGATGAGGAGCTTCTGGGAGCCGCCGCTCGAGCCGTGGGTGCTGGCCTTCGTGAGGGCTCGGTTCGCCTCTCTGTTGGCCAGACGCTGCTGCCGGGCCGAGCGTCGGCTCGTGGGAGGCACGTTCTTACCCGGGGCTTTTTGGCGTCCGGTTGGGCGGTTGACTGTCATCGCAGATTCCTTCTTGGGTGGTTCGTGGCGACGGCCCCGTCAGGTGGGCTCTTCAGCCTGGGCCGCGTTGGGGTTGGGCGTGCGCAAGAAGACCCACAGGGCTATTACGAACCGCAGGATCAGGGAGATGCCGTACGACTCACACCAGATGCAGACGGCATGGATCAAGAATATCTGGGCGAACTGGAACCAGCCCTCGAACAGGACTCCCACGAGCGAGAGACCGTAGTGGGCGAGCAGGATCTTGTAGTCGTTCGTCCGCCACCAGTAGATCGCCAGACAGAACAGCGTGATCGATAGGAACACGCCGTAGACGGCAACCGGGATGCCGGCGAACGGGCGCGAATAGGCGCTATGCGCCACCGCCTGGCAGCCGCCGATTGGACCGCATTGGACCTCGCCGCCCGGAATGAGCTCCTCGTAGGAGAGATAGGAGGCGATTGCGAGCCCGATCAGGTCCAGTGTCGCCAGGACCAGACCAGGGTGGATGTGCCTGATCCGGCTCCACAGGGAACGCAGGACCTGGCCGGGGTGGATGTGCCTGATCCGGTTCCAGGGGGAACCGCCGGACGCACCCGTTCCAGTCTGCGTGTCTGCCATCGCCCTTGCCATTTCCTCTGCGAGTTCGCGCCGGGTCACTGGGATCCCGGGCACAGGCCTCCAATGCCTCGGCCAAGCGTTCGCATATGGTACCCGAGACCGTTCGGGCGGAGCGGGGCAGGCCGCCCCGCTATTCCGCCGGCGTCCGCGACACCACCGCCTGCGCCACGGATGAGACCTGGTATCATTCATGCCCCGGATGAGACTGAGTATCAGGCAAGCCACATGGACCAGACAACCCGGATCGTTCGGGCATTCGAAGACGCGGGCTACCAGACGACTCCGAGTCGGCGGCTGCTGGCCGAGCTGGTCGCGGGTTCGCGGGGCCACTTCTCCGCCGCCGATCTCCTGGACCGGGCCCGGCAGCGGCGCGCAAAGGTGGGCCGGGCGACCATCTTCCGGGCGCTGGAGCTACTGACGTCGCTTCATGTCGTCGAGCGCCTGGACCTGCCGAACCGCTCCCACGCCTACGTCATGTGCGATCCCGACGAGCATCACCACCATCTGGTCTGCTCGCGCTGCGGCCGGAGCGTCGACGTCGCGGACGGCGAGCTTGCCCGCCTGGTCGACGAGATCGGCCGCCGCAACGGCTACCGCATAGAGACCCATCGCCTGGAGCTGTTCGGGATCTGCCCGCTGTGCGCCGGCACCGGCGCCGCGGCCGCAGTCGCCGCCGACCGGGGAGGCCCGGCATGAGTGGCGACCCCGGGCATCGCGGCCGCTTGCTCGCCCTCGTCGCCATCCCGGTCCTGATGGCCGGCGCCTGGGCCTGCGGCTCCGGGACGGGATCCACGGATGGCAAGATCGTGGCCGTCGCCGGGGAGAACTTCTACGGCGATCTCATTTCCCGGGTAGGGGGCGACCTGGTCGATGTCACGAGCATCATCAGCGATCCCGCCGTCGATCCGCACACTTACGAGAGCAACACGCAGAGCGCGGAGGCAGTAGCCGACGCGACGCTCGTCGTGGAGAACGGGCTCGGCTACGACGCATTCCTGGACCACCTGCTCGGCGCCTCGCCCCGGTCCGATCGCAAGGTGATCAACGTCCAGCAGGTGCTCGGCGTGCCGGACGGCTCGAACGCGCATGTCTGGTACGACCCGGCGACGATGCCCAAGGTGGCCCGCGCCGTGGCCGACGCGCTGGAGCAACTCGAACCGGATTCGAAGGCGGCCTTCGAGGCCAACCTCGGGACCTACCTGGACTCGTTCGCGCCATTCACTGCCAGGATCGCCGAGATCAAGGCCCGTTTCCCGGGGACGGCGGTCGCCTACACGGAACCGGTTCCGGGCGATCTCATCGCCGCGCTCGGCTTCAATTCGCTCACGCCTCAAGGCTTCGCCAGGGCGATCGAGAACGGCACCGACCCGGCGCCGGCCGATGTGGCCGCCGAGCAGGACCTTCTGACCGGACACAAGGTCAGCCTGCTCCTGTACAACAGCCAGGCCACGTCGCCGGTCACGGAATCGATCAAGTCGATGGCCGGCCAGTCCGGCGTGCCGGTGGTTGGCGTCTCGGAAACGATCCCCAAGCAGAACGAGAGCTTCGTGGACTGGCAGCTGGCCCAGCTCAACGAGATAGCGGCCGCGCTCGGAGGAATTCGATGAGCGAGGACGGCCTCACGAGCGGAGTGGATCGCGTGGGGGACGCGGCGGCGAGCGCGATCGCGCCGGCGCCAACGACCGGGGCAGCGCCCGGAGCCACGATCAGTACTGGGCCTCGCCTCCGGCGTCGCGGCGCAGCGGCACCCACGGCCCCGGAGGAGCCGGCGATGTGCTTCGATCGCGCGACGCTGGCCTACGGCGATCGCGTCGTCTGGTCCGAGCTGTCGCTGACCGTCCGGCCCGGCGAGTTCCTCGCCGTGCTCGGACCGAACGGATCGGGCAAGACCTCTCTCTTGCGGGCGCTGCTCGGGCTGGCTCCGCTGGCCGGAGGCCAGCTGGACGTCCTCGGCCATCCGCCGCGGCGCGGCGATCCGGCAATCGGCTATGTGCCTCAGCATGCCGGCTTCGATCGGGACGTTCCGCTCCGCGGCCGCGATCTGGTGGGCCTGGGCGTGGACGGCCATCGCTGGGGATTCGGACGCCTCTCGCGCGATGGCCGGCGCCGCGTCGAAGCCGCCCTGGAGGCCGTGGCCGCCGGACCGTACGCGGACGCCCCGATCGGGCGCCTTTCCGGAGGGGAGCAGCAGCGGCTTCGCATCGCCCAGGCCCTCGTCGGTGAACCGGCTCTCCTGCTCTGCGACGAGCCCCTGGCCAGCCTGGACATGCGCTACCAGCAGGAGATAACCGAGCTCATCGGCGACTGGGCCCGCCAGAAGCGTGGCACGGTCGTCTTCGTCACCCACGATGTCAACCCGGTCCTCGGCTACGCCGACCGCGTCGTCTTCGTGGTCAATGGGCGGTGGGCCGCCGGCAGCACCGACGAGGTGCTGACCACGGAGACCATGTCCGGTCTCTACGACGCGCCGGTCGAAGTCCTGCGGGTCCGGGGCCGCATCGTGGTCGTTGGGGAGGGCAGCGGGGCGGGCTTCGACATCGACGAGCCGCACCACTTCCCGGAGCCTGCGGGGACCCACCCATGATCGACCAGCTGGTCCACCTCCTGGGTTACGAGTTCGCCCAGAAGGCCCTTGTCGCCGGCTTCCTTGTGGCCGTAGTTGCCGGCCTCGTGAGCCGGTTCGTCGTCGCCCGCAACATGTCCTTCGCCGTCCACGCCCTGGCAGAGGTCGGCTTCACCGGTTCGGCCGGATTCATCCTCATAGGCCTGTCGCCGGTCCTCGGGCTGCTCTCGGGATCGATGCTGACGGCCCTCCTGATCGGGGCGCTGGGGGTTCGCATCCGCGAACGCGACTCCGTGGTCGGCGTGATCATGGCCTTCGGTCTCGGGCTGGGCGTGCTCTTCATCACGCTCTATCCGCGATATGCCAGCGAGGCCTTTGCCATCCTGCTGACCGGCTCGATCACGGCCGTGAGCCGGGGCGATCTCCTGCTTCTGGCGGTCGTGGCCGCGGTAACCATCCTGGGCCTCGGGGCGATGTACCGGCCGCTCACCTTCGCCACGGTCGATCCCGTTGTCGCGGAGGCCCGTGGCGTCCCGGTCCGGCTCGTCTCGATCCTCTTTCTGCTCATACTCGCGGCCGCGGTCGCGGAGGCGGTCCAGGTGGTTGGGGTGCTGATGATCCTGACCCTGCTGATCACGCCGGGAGCAACGGCCGAGCGGCTTACCGTTCAGCCGGGGCTGGCGACGGTTGTGAGCGTGGCCGTGGCCCTGGTGGCGACGGTGGGCGGCATCCTGCTTGCCCTGGTGATCACCGTGCCGGTGAGCTTCTTCGTGACGACGATCGCGTTCGGCTGCTACCTGGCGGCCCGGTTCGCCTGGCCGCTGCTGGCGACTTCGCGCGCGCCGCAGATGGATGCCTGAACCGCGTTTGCGGGTGAGTGCCTGAGCCACGACCGCCGCGATCGATCCCTAAGGGGCGGCCAGGAACTCCTCGAGCTCGGCCGCGGTAGGCATCCCCTCCCGCGCCCCGACGCGGGTGGTGGCCAGCCCGGCGGCGGATACGGCCCTGTTCACCGCCTCGGCCAATGGCCGGCTCTCCGCCAGCGCCGCGGCCAGGGCGCCGCAGAACGCATCGCCGGCGCCGGTGCTATCGACGGCTGCTACCGTGGCCGCCGGGACCTCCCAGATCCGCAGGTCGCCCACGCGGGTCGCTCCGGGCGCGTCTCCGACAGGCGTCACCACGGCCGCGACCGCATCAGGCTCTTCGGCCGGGGCCGCCGCTGTCTGCGAGGCCGAGGCAACGGCCGTCATGGCGGCCTCCCCGGCTGCCGCGAGGTCTCGACTCTCCGGGCGCGTCGCGATCACTCCGTCGAGGCCCGAATCCACGCGCTCGAGAACCACCACTCCCTCCGCGCCGAGGGTCACGATGACGGCCTTGCGAACGCCGGGGCTGTCTGGACCGCGGGAGAGAAGCGGGCGCGCCCTGACGGACGTATCGGTGGCGCCGTCGGTTCTGCGTCCCGCCCGCCCGGCCTCGGCCTGGAGCAGGGTGGCTAGTTCGTTGCGGTTGGGCGTCACGATGTCCGCCAGGCCGAAGATCGAGCGGTCGATCCCGATGGCCGGCGCAGGGTTGAGAATGGTCGTCGCGCCGGCCGCATAGCCGCACACCAGCGCCTCCCGAACGACATGCAGGGGGACCTCGTTGCAGACCAGCAGCACGTCGCCCACGAGGCGGCCCAGCCTGGCCAGACAGTCGCGCACGTAGCCGGTCTCGATGGCTCCGTTCGCGCCTGGGATCACCGCGATCTCGTTCTCGCCGGCCGCGTCGACCAGGATCAGGGCGACCCCGGTCGGTTGTCCGGGCAGCGACGCAACCATCGACACGTCGACCCGCTCGGCCGAGAGCGCCCGCCTCGCCTCCTGTTCGAACGTATCGTCGCCCACGGCGCCAATGAACAAGGTGGGGCGGCGAAGGCGCGAAGCGGCCACGGCCTGGTTGCCGCCCTTGCCGCCCTGGTGACGCTCGTAGCTTCCGCCCGTAACCGTTTCGCCGGGACGCGGCAAATGGGGTACGCGCGCGACAAGGTCGATGTTGACCGAGCCGACCACGATCACGCGGCCGCTCATGTGCTCGTGCCTCCCCAGCGATGCGACGCCGGTTGATGCGGCGCCTGGCGCGCCTGATTGTGCGTTAGCCGGAGACGCTCGGCAAACGGGAAGTCTCCCCGCGCGGAATCCCGGGGAACACCTGTGGCGTTGCGTCACAATGAACGAAGCTGCGGTCCAGAAGGAGCGGCCGCGGCTGAGGGCCTGGAGGATGCTGTGAGTAGCTTCCGAGGGCGACTGGGCTTCCTGCCGGCGCTGGGATTGCTCGTGAGCCTGGGCGCGCAAGGCTGCGGCCACATGGTGTACCCGTCTCCACCCCCGCCGCTCGTACCCACCATCGTGGGCGTGGTGGACCGGGTGGGGCTCGTGTCCATCGTCCTCGTCGACGGACGGACGGTCGATTACCCGGAGAACTCAGACGTCCAGCGCATGAACGGCGGTCCCGAGGCGGGTCGTCTCGTTCTTGCCAGTGCCGCCGCCCCGAGATTCGTCGACGTGCTCAAGCCGATAGAAACCGGCGAGCAGGGTTGCTGGGAGGCATGGCAGAACCCAGTGGCCTGGGACATGGGCGACAAGATCCTCTTTTCCGACGGCATCGAGCTGCCCAAGGCACCGGGATTCCACGCACCGGAGCCCACGGAAGTGAACGGCCGCCTGGGCTGGACCGAGCCCGAAAGCCAGGTGCGCTGGACCTTCTGTGCCAACAGCCAGGGCCAGATCGAATGGGCGCAGCCGCCGCAGTGAACTGAACACAAACCTGCGGACAGCAGGGGTGACAAAGGAGGCGTCGGGGGTAGAGCCTCCCCGGGATCCCGCGCGGGGAAAGAGAAGCCCCGTCCGGGCGGGGACGGGGCTGGAATATGCGCGGATGGCGGGCTCGACCGGATTCGA
>PMIP01000036.1 GCA_003158295.1 Chloroflexota bacterium
CGCCCGACGCCCGACGCCCGACGCTTCAGACGCTCGCCGATTCCAGCTTCTCGAGAGCCTTGCGGTACGTTTCGCTCTCGGGGTCGAGAGCGGCGGCCAGTCTCAGGTGCGTCCGAGCCTCCTGAGTCCGTCCCAGCCTGGCGAGGCTGAGACCCAGGGCGAAGTGACCGTAGTGAGCCGAAGGGTCAATATCCAACAGCGCCTCGAAGGCCTCCACAGCCCGGGCATGCTGGCCGCTGTTGAAGTAGGCCCTGCCAAGAGCTTCGAGGATCGAGCCCTTGCCGGGCTCGACGCGCGCCGCCCGCTCCAGAACCACGGCGGCCTGAGCGTTGTGGCGGTTCGTCATCAGATGGTGGCCGCGCTGGAGCAGATCGTAGGCGGACTCGTCGGGATCATCGCCATCGCCCGGACCAGTGGGCTCACCCGCCGGCGCCGATCCCGAGACTTCGGCGGGCGGGCCGGGATCGGACGGCTGGGCAACAGCCGCCACGGTCGAGACACGCGGCCGCCGATTGCCCCATGTCCAGGCGAAGACGACCAACAGCAGGAGCAGGCCGGCGAGGATGGCGACTGCACCGAAGATGCGCGCCTGGCCGGTGCCGCTGGCACGATCCCAGGCCGATTTGGCACTGGCCGCGAGAGTCGTTGCGCGGGCCATGTCGCCGCTCGCGAAGGCCTTCTGGGCCGCGGCCAGATCGGCCTCCGGATCCGCCCCGAGCAGACCCAGGGCCCGCGCACCGCCCGTGTTCTCAGACTCAGCCCGTCGGGCCGCGGCAAGGGCGTCCAGCGCCGCCAGCTCATCCGTGGCCTCGGCGGAGGCAACCGC
This sequence comes from Chloroflexota bacterium, assembly GCA_003158295.1. GTDB lineage: Bacteria > Chloroflexota > Limnocylindria > Limnocylindrales > CSP1-4 > Fen-1039. The sequence continues at coordinate 827 of PMIP01000036.1, forward strand.
GACGCCCGAGGTTTCGAACGACGCCTTGAGTGTCGTCGGTGGAGTGGTCCCTTCGACCGGAGCCAGCGAGGCGATCTCATCGCGCTGGACCAGGATGGTCCTGGCCTGAGCCATGAGCGTCAGGGCGGAGTCGAATTGCCAGGCGTCCATTGCTCGGCGTATCTCGGGCGGTAGGTTCCACTCGCCCGCCGCGTTCTGGGCGTCGGCATAGGCGTTCAGGGCCACGGTGCGGCGCTGAAGCAGAGGCGCCTGCCCGGGGTCGACGATCCATTTGCTCCAGATGGACTCATATCGCTGGCCCGTCTTCTGCTCGAGCAGGTCGAGCAACTCTTGCCAGCCGATCGCACCGTTCAGCGCGAGCTCGCCTGTGGCGCCGTGAGTCGGCTGGTAGGCCGCCGAGCGGGAACGCGCCGCCGACCACACCTTGCGCAAGCCATCCTGGCCGCCTGCCGTCGCGGCGATCTGCTTGGCCACCTCCAGCGTCGCGCCGTACAGGTACGCATCGGTCACGGAGCTTGGCTGACCGGGCGTCACCCAATCGTTCAAGGGAACTGCGTCCAGCGACATGCGGGCGGTCAGGACCGGGGCGTGGTCGACCGGGAAGAGCTGGCGTACAGCCTGATCGGCGTAGTAGGAGGCAAACGCCTCCTGGATCCAGAGGTCGCTGGCCAGGGATCCGTTGAACCACATGTGAGCGGCTTCGTGCAGGACGACGAACGGGTCCGCGAGGTATGAGACCTGGGCGTTGTCGCTGGCCTGGTCGTAGGAGCCGCTGAAGCCTCCGATCTCCTGCGTGGATGCCTCATTGACCGTTAGCGTCGTAGTGATCGGATCGCCGAGGCCGATGAGATCGCTCAGTATCGGGTAGCCCGCGCGCAGGACCAGCTCCACGCGATCCGCCCAGCCCGGATCGTCTGCCCAGTACCTCAGAGCGACGCGCAGCGGCCCGATCGACACCGATCGCGACCGGAAGTCGCTCTCCGGCACGGGCTGGACCGCCGTGAACCAGGCGCTGAGGTCCGCTGAGTCATCCAACGTACCCGAGGAAAAGACGACCCCGCTCGAGCCGAAGACCGACCGCGTGAGCCCACCATATTCCTCCTGAACGGTGAAGCCCGACGGAAAGACGACCGTCACCGAGCTGCCGGGCGCGCCCGGACTGCCGAAGGCCCAGACGGGGAACGAGAACAGGTTGCGGCTGACACGCAGGTCTCGATCCGGCGAACCACCGAGGTCGACAATGTCGAACTGAAGGTCCACGGATCCGCTCTGGCCCGAGTACAGCCGCTGCCCCAGCCCCACCACCACGATCACGCCCGAGCTCGATGAGCTCTGCACCGTCACCGGCAGGGCCCCGCCGGTCACGGACGTCGCCGCGGCGGCACTTGCGGAGGGCGGCAGGACGAGCTGAATCTCGTCGTAGAAGTAGCGCCGGTCGCCGGTGTCGACGGTGTGCGAGGTCGCCGTCAGTGAAACCTCGACGTGGATTCGGGCCCCTGCCGGGTCGGCCGTCCACGTCGTGCTGGAGATGAAGCTCAGGTCGGTCTGGGCGGCCGCCACTCGGCCGGGGGCAGCGGCCTGGAGCGTCGAGGCGCCGGCAAACAAGATCGCGGCGGCAGCCAGGACCCTTACGCCGGAACCCCCCCTACCCCTGAGCATGGCCGCCGGACCGATCAGACGGGCCGAACGGAGCGCATGAGCCCTCGGGCCGTCGTGCGTCGCAGTCTGTCCGACGTGGTCATCGGTCCGCGTCGCTAGCCTCCCCGGCTGCGCGCCTGCCGACGGCGCTCGATCGACCGCCTCTCGCGACCTCGGCAGCCCGATCGCCAGACTCGCTCGCGGCGTCCCGTATGTCGGAGGGCGCGCCAGCTTTAGCCTTCGCGGAAGTTCGCTGCGTGCGCTCGTGAGGGCGCTCCACGGTGGACCCGCTACGGACCACGCGCGAGACGAAGTCGGCGGCCCGCACCCCCTCGCCGATGAGGACGTTGCGGCCGATCCGCACACCCCGTGGAATGACCGCGCGCTTGCCGACGACCGTGATTCCCGTGTTGAGCCGGCCGGGCTCGCGGCGGTTCACCACGTCGAAGTCGGTCCCCTCGCCGACAATCGCGCCCGGACCGACGGCCACTTCCTTGTCCAGGATGGCCCGGTCTACCACTGCGCCCGTCCTGATAATCGAGTCGAACAGGACGATCGAGTCGCGAACGACAGCTCCCACATCCACTACGACGCCCGGCGAGAGCACGGAGTTCACGACCGAGCCGTCGATGACGCAGCCGTGGCTGATCAGGCTGCGGTGGACCTGAGCCGTGGCTCCGATCTTGGCCGGTCCCCGCTCCTCAGATCGAGTGTGGATGATCCACTCGCGGTCGTAGAGATCAAGCTCGGGCGCATCGGAGAGAAGCGCCAGGTTGGCCTCCCAGTAGCTCTGGACGGTCCCCACATCCTGCCAGTAGCCGTCGAAGCGATAGGCGTAGACGCGCGCCCCGCCGTCGATCATGGCCGGGATCACGTCATGGCCAAAGTCCGGCCGCGAATCCGAGAGCCACTGGGTGAGGGCGCGCTTCGAGAAGACGTAGACGCCCATGCTCGCCAGGTCGCTCTTGGGCTG
>PMIP01000057.1 GCA_003158295.1 Chloroflexota bacterium
ACTGTCGGCGCGACTGTCGGCGCGACTGTCGGCGGAGCGGGAGTGGGGGGAGCGGGCGTTGCCGCGGCGGCTATGACATCAACGCTGGCAGTAGCGTCGCCGCAGGACGTTAGAGACGCGTATTCGATGCAAGCATTGGCGCCTGCCATTCCCGGAGTTCCGATATCTGACGAGGCCGGGGCAGCCGTACCGGTGACGGTGAATGTCATAAGGTCCCCGGTGGCGGAGGCAGGAATGAGACTGCCGAATCCGGACCCGAAGTTCCCTAGTGTGCAGTCAGCCGGGACGATCTTGTTTGCCGTGTCTGAGCAAGTGATGCCGGTGGGGGTGAACCAGGTGGGCACGAGTCCCAGGAAGGCGCCGTAGTGGTTCGCCTCGACTCCGTTGGCGTACGTCATCGTGGCGGTGAGGGTCAGCGGCGTGCTGATGCCCGCGGTGATCTGGGGCTTATCCCACTGGAGCTGGGTCCCGACAGTGTCAACGTACGTTCGGAAGCCGAAGTCCGCGGGATCGGCAAGGGCAGTCCACGGCGCGCCCGCCTCGAATGCCTGGCCGCCCGAATAGGTGTTGGTTGAGCCGAACCACACGCCAGCGGCGGTTGGGTTGATGACGATCGCATACACCGAGTCCTGCACAACGCTAAGAGGCGTCGGGAAGGAGAAATGTACCCAGCCCGCGCTGGCGGCCACGGTACTGGACGCAGACGCCAGGGTCGAACCGGTTGGCAGGCCGGATGCCGTGGCCTCGATGGATGCCGTGAGGCTCCCGCCCCCACCCAGCTCCAAGTACAGGTCGACGCCGCTGAGGAGGCCATACTCGCCGGCCGTGAAGGTCTGGGCCCAGTTGAGTGCACCACTCGCGCCGTGCCCGAGTCCGGCAGGATCGTTCCATTGGTCCAGATTGCTCGTCGGGCTGAGGATGGCCAGGGTAGAGCCCGGCACCAGGCCCACCAGCAAGAGGCCCGCAAACAGGGCGAGCGCGCCACGTTTCATGTCCATGTCCTCCAAGGGTCGATAGCGACGGCAACGCTCTCGATGGCGGCCGTTTGGGTGATCAGGTCGTCCCGTAGCTGTGACGTGCCCGATTCCGGCGACCGAGTCGTCGGGTGAGGACTACCAATGCGACGCAACTCGGAATCGCCTCCGGACCTTGCGGCTCCCCATTCGAAGGCCGGGGCGGCACTCCGGGGGACCCGAATCCGCACTCGACGTAAACACATACCACAGTGCTCGTCAATTAGCTGTTCGACGCCGGCTCACCTGACGGATCGAGTAGGTCGCCACCACTCTGACCGTGTAGGTCCTAGCGTGGGAAACGGCGCCCTTGCGGCTGGTGCAAACCGAGGCGGCTTCTCAAGCCCGAGGCTTGACTCCCGATCCGGGCTACCGTGTGGGCCCGGCCTCAGTCGACCGAGACGCCCGTCTCGTCCGCCCCGCCGGCGTTCTCGCGCAGGGACGCGGCGGTCATCTGTGTGCGGTTGACCAGGACCAGCGCGAAATGGCTGATGACTCTCCGGTCGGCAAGTGAGCGCGCCGTCGTATCGACCATCGGGATGAAGCGCGGATCCGGAGAGTCCACGAATGCCTCGACGTCCGTCTCGGCGAAGAGGCTGATCGTGCCGGTGAGCGTGTGGCCCGGCGTGAAGATGACCATTTCCCGTGGAATACGCGCCATCAGCGGACGGTCCATCTCGCCTGGGAGGGTGCCCGACGGCGAGTGCGAGATCTCATCGGCCATCTGGCCTATGAAGGTGATCTCGTCCTGGTTGACCATCAGCTCGGGTACGACCAGGTGCGTGGGCTCGCCATTTCGGCGAAGCAGGCGCGCATCGGTCACCTTGACGTAGCCCCGGCTGTGGTTGACCAGATCCGAAAGCCGATTGAACCGGAGCAGCGAGATGGTGCCGCTGACCCGCAGGTGAGGCCCTATCAGCTCGATCGTCTCGAGTCTGGGCGGGCCGTCATCGCCCGCGGGCTCCAAAGAGCCGAAACCCGGCGAAGGCTGATCCCAGCTCGTCATGGCGTCCTCCCTGCGTCAAGTGTAGAGCCTCTGGTCTCAAACCGACCCAAGAGACCACCTGCCGACCCGCTCCGACGTCCCTCGATCTCAGGTCAATACTGGGTCGCTTCCGAGGCGCCGTCGAGACCTCGAATCAGGCCAGGCGAACAGCCGGCAGCTCGATCCAGAGCCGGGCCCCGCCCTCGACACGATTCTCCGCCCCGACCCGCGCGCCGTGAGCCTCGGCCAGGGCTCTGACGATCGAGAGTCCAAGCCCACTGGTGCCGGTGCCGCGGCTGCGCGACGGATCGGCCTGGAAGAAGCGCTCGAAGACCCGGGGCAGCGCCTCCTCCGGAATCCCCGGACCGGTGTCCTCGATCGCCAATCGGATCACGGGCCGCGGCTGCCCCGCCTTGATCGCTGCCATCGACGCCGAGGCGACCAGCCGCACCGTGCCGCCTGCCGGCGTGTGGCGCAGGGCATTGTCGACCAGGGCGCCGAGCATCTGGCGCAGCCGATCGGGGTCGGCATCAACGATGATCCCGTCCTCGGCCTGGACGGAGAGCTTCACCTGATCGGCCGCGGCCCGGGCCTCGAAGCCGGCGGCAACCGAGTCGAGCACGGCCCGAACGTCCTGCGGCCGCCGGCGCAACGGCAGGTTCCCGCCCTCGGCCAGGCTGATCGTGCGCAGGTCGTCGACGATCCGGGCCAGCACTCGCGACTGATCGCGGATCGTCTCGAGATGGCGCCGCTCGGGCGTGTAGACGCCGTCGAGGATGGCGCTGGAGGTGGCGTCGATCACCGCCAGCGGCGTCTTGAGCTCGTGAGCCGCGTCTTGCAGGAATTGGCGGCGTGTCTCGTCGGCGAGCTGGAGCTGGCCGGCCATCGAGTCGAAGGTCCTGCCCAGCTGGCCGAACTCGTCGCGGCGCTCCGCCAGGCCGGATCGTCGACCAAGATTGCCACGGGCCACGTCTCCGGCGGCCTCCTCCAGGCGAGTGAGAGGGCGGACCAGCGGGCCGGCCGCAAAGAGGCCCAGCAGCGAGGCGGCTACCGCCGCCCCGGCGGCAGCCAGAAGCAGGCGCAGGATGGTGGCCTCCTGGGCCTGTCCGGTCGGCGTTCCGCCCGAGGGGTTGGACGCGGCTGGGACCTGGGTCACGGTTGCGCCCGAGCCTCCCGTGTCCTCGTCGTTCGCAAGGGCGGCCGGAGTGGGGCCCGGTGCCACCGGTTGGCTGGCTTCGTCCTGGTCCACGTCGGCAAAGCCCTGGGTAACGATCGGTGGTGTCGCGAGGGCGATGACCGCAGCCGTGGCCAGGGCAACGAGAGCGAAGCCGAGTGCTATCCGCCAGCGCAGGCTCATATCCCCCTCCGGGCCCTCAGGCCGCCTCCGGCGGCCGGGCGGCTCTATAGCCGACGCCTCGGACCGTCTCGACGTACGAACCACCGTCGGGCCGGAGGCCCAGCTTGGCCCGCAGGTTCTTGACGTGGCTGTCAATCGTGCGGTCGAACGTGTCGAACGATTCCCCGAAGACCCGCTGTCCGATCTGCTCGCGAGTCCATACCCGACCCGGCTGTTCGGCCAGGGCGGCCAGCACGTCCAATTCGGTCCGGGTCAGCGGCAGGCTGGCTCCGCCTCGCGTGATGTCCCGGGTCTCGAGATCTATCGTCAGATCGAAGAGCGATACGGGCGGTATGGCCTGTGGCCCTTCCGGCCCGGCGGCGATCGGCGGCTCGGATGTCGTTCGACCGAAGCGCCGCAGGATGGCGCCGACCCGGGCCACGACCTCGCGTGGCTCGAACGGCTTGACGACGTAGTCATCGGCTCCGAGCTCCAGCCCGGCCACCCGGTCGATGACGTCGTCGCGGGCCGTCAGCATGAGTACGCCGACGCTCGAGCCTTCGCTCCGCAAGACGCGCAGGACGTCGAAACCGGACCTGCCCGGGAGCATGACGTCCAGGATGAGCAGATCCAGGCCGGCGCTTCGGCCTCGGTCCAGCGCGGTCTCGCCGTCCGATGCTTCGAGGACTTCGTAACCCTCGCGCTCCAGATAGGCGCGCACCACCTCGCGGATGTGCGGCTCGTCGTCGGCCACCAGGATTCGGGACGTCATGGCGGCAACGATAGTGGAGTCGGCCCAAGGACGAAACCACGGTCTGGGCGAGGGCGGTTGCGGCTCGGCGGCGAAGGCGCTCACCGAGTCTCCGGTCAGGCTCTTGCGACTGGGTAGTACCCGTCGATCGCCGCCCGAGCCCTGCCGGGATCGACGTACCAGGTTGCGTCGATCTGGGCGAAGACGGCCCATTCGCCGGGTAGCTGGTCCGCCGGGAAGATGGCCTGGTTCGGGCAGGCCTGCTCGCAGGATCCGCAATCGATGCAGTTGGACGGGTCGACGAAGAACTTGCGGTCGGTGGCAGGGTCCGAAGCTATGCAGTCCACCGGGCACACGGCCACGCACGACTGATCCATGTTGTCGACGCAGGGTTCCGCGATCACGTAGGCCAGAGAGACCTCCTGGGTGTTGGGCGGCCAGCGGCGCTCGATCGCTCATTCGCCGATTGGGTCGGCTACGGGCCGATCGGACGAAGCCGTAGGCGGGAGGTATGAGCGGGCGCCAGGACGGTCGAGCGGGCCGAGAGGCCCGGTGGGAGCCCCTGTTGTGCCGGCCCGCTCGACTCGGGGACGAATTCTGCTGGAGAGACTGACGACGATGCGGTAGGTGAGGAAGAAGACCGCCGCCGCTATCGGGATCACGTAGATCCAGAAGGCCCAGGGAGTGCCGCTGTCGGAACCCGAGGCGACGCCGTGGGCGGAGGCCCCGATGAAGGCCACGAAGGTCAGGTAGTGGAGGAGGCGCCACGCCCGCTGGCCGATCTGGCGGCGGATGTAGAAGCTGGCGGTCACGATCGCCGTCAGGTAGAAGGTGAGCTGGCCGACCCCGACCGAGATCGGGGAATACGGTGAGGCGAAGGGGACCAGGATCGCGCGTGGAGTAAAGGGGAAGCTCTGGTCGGCGATCAGCAGTGCCCCGTGCAGAGTGGCGAAGAGCAAGGCGACTATCGCCAGATCCTTGTGCAGGGCGAAGCTCACCGGGCGGTGGGCGATGGCGTCGAGGATCTTCGTCGAGAGCAGAAGGCCGTAGAGGACGGACGCGGCCAGCACTCCGTACGCCAGGAACCCCATGGCCCGCACCGAGTACCAGGCCAGAATCCCGGGCTGGAGGGCGGCCACTGCCCCGATGCGGCGCAGGGTGGTAGGGGCGGTTGCTCCAAGCACGACGCCCACGACCAGCGCCAGCGCTGCCCAACCGAGGATCCGCACCGGCAACGGCAGGCCGCGGTAGATCGGGACGGGCCGGGCGGGTGGTCTGGGATTGAGCCTGGGTCCGGGTCGCGGCGTGGTCGCGGCGGCGGATCCCGGGTCCTCGTTGATCAGCATCCCCGCATCCTCAGCCGGCCAGCAATGCCAGGGTGGACGGCAGCGCCAGGACCTCGCCGCGGTCGGTCAAGATCAGGGCGCCGCGGACGCGGGCGCGCTCCAGGAGAGCGAAGCCTTCCACGGCGCCGGCGATGACTGCGGCTTTCGCAAGGGCCTCGGCCCGCAGAGAGGATCCGGCCACGACCGTAGCCTGGACGACGTCCGTCTCGGCCGGGCTGCCGGTCCTCGGGTCGATCAGGTGGTGGCGGAGAGTCCCGTTCACCTGCCAGCGGTGGATCGAGACGCCGGACGTGGCCACTCCCCAGCGAGTCGGGTATCCCCCGGCCGGCGCCGAGAGGCGCAGCACGGCCAGGTCCGCGTCGGGGCTCCGGGGATCGCCCACGCCCACGTCCCAGCACCTGCCGGGAGCGCACCGAATGGCCAGGTCGCCGTCCGCGTCGATCACGGCGCTGGGCCACACGGCCAGCATCTCCACGGCGCGGTCGGCGATCCAGCCTTTGCCGACGCCGCCGAGGTCGAAGCGAAGACCGGGGGGCCGGCGCACGACGGCGGAGCCGCGGCGTCCAGGCGAGATCAGCCACTCTTCCTCACGGGAAGCGATCGCGGTCGAGGCGAGGCTCGGATCGGCGCCGCCCTCCGCGACGAGACGGGCGTCGAGCAACGTGATGTCCGCCAGCCCCTCACTGGCCTCGTTCGCGGATCGGCCCGCTCGAAGCGCGGCCGCGAGCGTGGGCCTGACCGGGACTTCGAGCCGCGGGTCGGCGTTCAGCGCCGAGAGGTCGGACTCTGCCGTGTATCTGGTGAGTCGAGCCGCCCAACGCTCAATTCGGTCGACCACCCGACGGCTCGAGCGCTCGGCATCGGAGGCGCGGCCGTCGGCGTCGAGGTGCACGACGAGCCGCCCGCCCATCGACTTCGCGTAGAAGCTGACGGGCGCGATGGGCTCGAGTTCCCGCCCGCGCCGGAGTTCGCGGCCCAGGCGCGTCTCCAGGGTGGCGATCACGGAACGGGCACTCCGGATTGGGTGGTCTTCACGATGATCGGCGTCGGTGCCGGCTTAGGCTTGGGCGCAGGCGTGGCCTGTGCGACCGGCTGAGGGGCGGGGGTGGCCTGTGCGACCGGCTGCTGCGCCACCTGTTTGGGAGGCGGATTCTGCGCCGCTTGCTTCTGGCCGGGCGCGGGGACGGTGACCACCAGGGTCCCGGCTGTCGGAGTGGTGGCGGGGATAACCGAGGCGCCTGGGGGTGCGGTCTGACCCGGCTGGAGCTGCACGTAGCGGACCGGCCGGCTGGACCCGGATGGCGAACCCGCAGGTGATGCCGTGTCGGCCGGTTGCTGGAGGATCGCCACGGGTGCCTGGACCGCCGGTCGCGGGGGCAGCACGATCGCCGTAGCCAGCGCCGAGAAAGCCGCCAATCCCCCGGCGCCGAGCGCCAGCCTCATCGGCCGGGCATCCGGCTTGGCTTTCGGAGGGTGAGCCGCGGGCAGCGTTCGGAGCGAAGGTTGCGCCTCCATCAGTCGTCCCCGCCGCCGTCGTCGCCGTGGCCCGACGGGCTCGGGACGATGATGTGAATCACGGGCGGAGTTGGGTCTGGCTGCGTCGGCCCGGCAGGCGCCGGTGGGGCAGGCGTCGGATCGGGTTTCGAGACCGCGACCGCGGGGGCAGGCTTGGTGACCACGACCGGCGGCTGCGTCGGCGTCGGCTCGATGTAGACGGTCACCGGGTCGAGCGAGGCGTCGGTAGCGGAAGTGGGCGACGGTGTCTGCTGCGCGGCGGTCGCCTGCGAGGCGGCTGCCCGGGCGGCATCGGCCTGTGCGCTCGTATAGCCCTGGACGACGAATGCGCCGCCCACGACAAGAAGCGCGACGACTCCCGCGATCGCCAAGCCGACGCGATGGATCGTATTCATCGCTGACCTCCTGCTGCAGACCGAGTTCGATCGATGGGATCTCCGCCCGGCGTGGCCTCGCTGAAGGCCGCCTTCCGGTGGCTCGGGCTAGGCAGAGTCTCTCCGCTGGGAGTGGAACTCCGGTGGAGCGAGCATGGAGGGTGCGTGGAGGTTCGGTGCAGGGCGTGCACCGCGGAACGAAACGTGAAGATCGCGCTCAGAAGGGACTGGCGGATGCAAATCGGGAAGGCTCGGCCCACGAATCAGAGGTCACGATGCCCGAGGCCGCCTCGAACGGCGGACCAGGCCGCTAACCTGAACAGCTCCCAAGAAGCAGCGACACATCTGGGCAAGCACCCTGAAACTCCCGCGCCAGGCCGCGGCGACCTGACTCTTCGGCGGCCCAAGAGCGCTCAACCGGGTTCCTGTCATCTGCTAATGGGGGTAGCACTAGGCGGGGCTCTCGCCCGGGGCAGCCCCCTGCGCGGGTCTGCGGAGCGCTATCCCGAGCGTGGCAACGGTCATTTCTTGCCCATCTTCGGGGCCTGCGACGCCCTTACGGCCCCAGCGCTGGGCCCAGTGCTACCGGGGTTAGCAGATGACATGTTTGCGGTCTGCGGCCGGCCGTCTCCGGTCTGCCGGCCGTCGCCCCCAGGGTGTCGGGAGAACGAACGGCGGTATCAGGCCGCTAACCTCGGGCCGCGAACTCCGCGACGAACCGCGGCACCGGCGGATTCCCCGGCTCCAAGAGCTCCGTGAGCGAGATCAGGTCCAGGCCGGGCTCACCGAAAGCATCGAGCTCCCGGCGGGTCAGCGGCCACGGCATCGCCCCCTCGGGACCGTCGTCCGTGCGACTCCGGGCAACGACAAGGAGTATTCCGCCTGGGGCGACCAGGCTTCCGATCGACCTGGCGCACGCCGCGCGAACCTCACCCCGGAGGACCTGGATCGTATAAGCCTCGAAGACCAGGTCGAACGCCGCCACCCAATCCGCCGGTGGCCTGAGCGCGTCGGCAGCCAGGTACCGGACCCGTGAGCCCGGAAAGCGGCTCCGACACCGAGCCACTGCCGACGGCGCGATGTCGAAGGCCGTGACCTCCAGCCCGCGTCCGGCAAGGAACTCTGCGTCGTCACCGTAGCCACAGCCGACAACCAGCGCCCGGCCCCGGGGCGGTGTGGGCTTCCGTTCGAGCCACTCCACGAGGTAGGGATTCGGGGCGAGGTCCACCCAGGAGATCGCCAAGCCGTCACGTTCTGATTCCACGTACAGCTGCTCGAACCAGCCCGTTGCGTCTCCGCGAGCTATCGCGTCGCGGGCGAGCTCTCGGGCTCGGGCCCTTGGGTCGGACACGTGGGCCTCCGAATCACGAGGGCCAGGTCGGCTGACCTGGCCCTGGATGTGCTCTCGACTGAAAGAAGTCCGCTCAGGGCTTCTTCGACGTCGCGGCCTTCGCCGGGGCTTTTGCGGCAGCCTTGGCTGGGGCCTTTGCGGCAGCCTTGGCCGGGGCCTTTGCGGCAGCCTTGGGCGCCGGCTTTGCGGCGGCCTTGGGCGCCGGCTTTGCGGCGGCCTTTGGCGCCGGTTTCTCGGCCGCCTTCGGGGCCGCCTTTGCGGCTGTCTTGGGCGCCGGCTTCTCAACCGTCTTTACGGCGGTCTTGGCCGTGGCCTTGGCAGGCTTGGCGCCTGCCTTGGCGGCAGATCTGGACGCCGCGGTCTTCACAGGCTGGGCAACGACCGCCGGTGCGGCGGCGGCCTCGGCGCGGGCCGTCTTCGAGAGAGCAGCCTTGGCCTTGCCGGCCGCGGTCTGCGGACCCTTGGCCTTGGTGGCCTTGGCCGTGGCGATGCGCGTCCGAGCGGCCTTCACGGCTGCGGCCGTGCCGGTGCTCTTCGTGGCACGGCCCGTCGACTGCACGGCAACGCCCTGGGCCAGGGCGTTGATCTTGATGACCAGGCGGGACTTGCGGCGGGCGGCGTTGTTCGGATGAATCGCGCCGACCTTCGCCGCCTTGTCGAGGGCGCTCATGGCGTCCGCGAGGGCCGCGGCGGTCTCGGTCTCGTTCCCGCCGCCGGCGACGTTCACAGCGTTGGCGACGTACGTCTTCGCCGCGCTCTTGCGCGGTTGGTTGATGGCCCGCCGGCGCTGTGCCTGGCGGACCCGCTTGATCGCTGACGGCGTGCGGGCGCCGGTCCAGCCTCGGGGCGTCTTGGCCAAGTTACAAGACCTCAATGCTGCAGATGGAATGCGGCAGGCAGCCGAAACTGGGCGGACTGACGCGACGGTTGATGGTAGCAGAGTCGCGTACCCGGGGGCGAGGGGTGTCCTTGCTCGGCGAATCTGACCCCGCAAGCTGCCTGGCGGTCTTGTCAGCAGACGACACGAGACCGGCAGCGAGCTGAGCGTAGCCGCACTATCCGTGAATCGTGCCTGGGGCAAGCAGGCGTGCGGTCCCTGTGCGTTTCAGCTTGGTGCGTTCCGACACCACAGGAGGTACGCGCGACACCAGATTCGTGTGGGGCGGTGTGCTCCGGCACCCTTGACTCACCCAGAATGTGCCCCTACCCTTTGGAATTGGCTTTGTGGCCCGTTTGGGCCGGAGGAAGCGCGCCGTCAGGAGGTGGGTATGCCCTTGTTCAAGGATCTGAGCCTTCCGAGGTTGGTTCCAAGACCGGTTCTGATCCGGAGCTTCGCGGCAGCCATCGGAGTCGTGGCGCTGCTGGGTTCGGCAGTGGGCGGAGCCGCAGGGGTTAGCATGGCGCCCCAGGCGGTTGCGTCCGGCGGTGTCTTCGTATCAGTAGCCCCAACGCGCCTCCTTGACTCCCGCCTCAACATAGGGCTGTCGGGCCCCTTCAGTTCGCACGTGGCGCGCACGTTCCAGGTGACAGGGAGCCTCATCCCGGCCGAGGCAGTCGCCGTAACTGGCAACCTGACAGTGACCCAGCAGACGAGCCTCGGCTTCCTGTTCATGGGTCCTGTCGCGACGAACAACCCGACGAGTTCGAACCTCAACTTCCCGGTCGGTGACGATCGAGCCAACTGGGTCACAGTAGGTCTGGGTGCCGGAGGCACGCTGAGCGTCACGTTCGCCGCCCCGACTCTCGGTCCCACGGCCCACGTGCTCTTCGATGTCACCGGCTACTTCATCATCGGCCCCGCGGGCGCCACGGGTGCCACGGGTGCCACCGGTGCCACGGGCGCGACTGGCGCCACGGGCGCCACGGGTGACACGGGCGCTACCGGTGCCACGGGTGCCACTGGTGCTACTGGTAGCACGGGCGTCGGTGCCACGGGCTCCACGGGCGCTACTGGTGCCACGGGCGCTACCGGTGCCACGGGTGCCACTGGTCCCATCGGTCCCACGGGTATCGCGGGTGCCGCCGGCGCTACGGGCGCTGCTGGTGCCACGGGTGCCACAGGCGCGATCGGTCCCACGGGCCTTACTGGTGCCACCGGTGCTACCGGTGCTACCGGTGTCCAGGGTCCCATTGGTCCGACGGGCGTCACGGGTGCCGCCGGCGCGACGGGCGCCGCTGGTCCCACTGGTCCCACTGGTCCAGCGGGTCCCACGGGTGCCACGGGTGCCGCTGGTCCCCAGGGTGCCACTGGTCCCACGGGCGTCACGGGTGCCGCTGGTGCCTCGGGCGCCTCGGGCGCCACGGGTGCCGCCGGCGCCACGGGTGCCGCCGGTCCTACGGGTCCCACGGGTGCCACGGGTGCCCAGGGTCCCATCGGTCCCCAGGGTGCCAAGGGCGACACGGGTGCTACTGGTGCCAAGGGCGACCAGGGCGACCCGGGTGGTCCGGTAGGTCCCACGGGTAACACGGGTGCCACTGGTGCCACGGGTGCCCAGGGCAACACGGGTGCCACTGGTCCCCAGGGTCCCACTGGTTCCGTCGGTCCCCAGGGTCCCCAGGGTCCCACTGGTTCCGTCGGTCCCCAGGGTCCCCAGGGTCCCCAGGGCGCCACGGGTGATCTAGGTCCCCAGGGTCTCCCGGGTGACATGGGTCCCATGGGTCCCGATGGTCCCCAGGGTGAACAGGGTCCCCCGGGTATCCAGGGTGTCCCGGGTCCCCAGGGTGAACAGGGTGAACAGGGTGACACGGGTGCCACGGGTGCCACTGGCGCCACGGGTGCCACGGGTGCCACGGGTGCCACGGGTGGAATCGGTCCTCAGGGTATCCAGGGTGCCACGGGTGAGACGGGTTCCGTCGGTCCCGCGGGTGCCACGGGTGCCACCGGTGCCACCGGTGCCACTGGTGCCAAGGGTGACAAGGGCGACCTCGGTCTCCCAGGGCCTGGTGGCTCCGTGCTCGTCACCGGCGCTCCGGCTCTCGGTGATGGCAACGTAACCAACATCGTTACCTCGGTAGCGACGTGCACAGGTGGTTCAGTGCTGCTCGGTGGCGGCGCACGGGTGGCGTCAACTGATGGCTTGCCTGCAAGCCTCGCTCACTTCCACCTCATTTCGTCGTATCCAAGTAGCACGACTGTCTGGACTGCGGTTGCCAATAGCGATGGCACGCTCGGCGCGACCCCGCAGATCCAGGTGACTGCCTACGCTCTCTGCTCTCAGTAGTCACAGCGCCGCACCAGCCAGCGGCTGATCTGGCTCAGTAACGAGGACCCCGGCGGTCACACCGCCGGGGTCCTCGTCTATCTACGACCGAACTCGTGAGTGTGGCAGTTGAGAGGGGTCTCGAGCCCCTGATGGCTGCGCGACGTCCGGGATGGCAGAGGCCCGGCCGCATTCGCCTCGGCCCCGTCGGCTATCATTCGGAGAGAGTCACGTCACGACTCGGTGGAGGATGCGCATGATCTCAGCGACCGACCGGCCCTCGCTATCCCGCATGCTCGCGCGCACCTTCCTGGTCGCGCTGCTGGTTGTCGGTGTCGTTGCGTGCAGTTCCAAGAGCGACGCTCAGCAGGCGTCCGATGCCCTCCAGGCGGGCCTCCAGTCTCAGGCCGCCGGAAAGCTCGATGAGGCGGCGACCAGCTACAAGGAATGCCTGAAGCACGACCAGACGAACAAGTACTGCCTATACGACCTGGGCACGATCGCTCAATCGAAGAAGAGCACGTTCGAGGCCGAGAACTACTTCCGTCTCGCGCTGGCCAGCGACCCCAACTTCGCCGTCGCCATCTTCAACCTGGCGATACTGCGAACGCAGGCCGGTGCTCCGACCGAAGCGATAACGCTGTACCAGCAGTACGTAGGACTCATGCCGAATGACGCCGCGGGGCATCTCAACCTCGGCCTGCTTCTGAACCAGACCGGCGATACGACCGCAGGCGCGGCTCAGATCGCCGAGGCGGTGAGGCTCGATCCGACCTACAGCTCGCGCTTGGGCTCGCCTGCGCCCTCAGCCAGTCCGAGTCCGTCGCCGTCGCCCACGGAGACTCCAAGTCCGTCGCCGTCGCCCACGGCCAGTCCAACCAAGAAATAGTCGAAGGCGAGCTAACCCTCGTCTTGGACCGCGGCCCGTCGTCGTCGACGCGAGCTCGCCCACTCGGCGAAACGGTCCAGCCGGCCGCGGATCAGGATCAGGAACAGGGCCGCCATCGAGCCGAAGATGACCAGCGGCGCCTTAATGGGATTGGCGCGATAGACGGCATCAACGGTGTGCTTGCCCGCCGGCAACGAGACGCCGATGTACGACGGGGAGACCATGAAGTCCGGCACCACGACGCCGTCGACCGAGACCTGCCAGTCGGGGTGGTACGTGGTCTTTATGACCAGCGTTGAGTCCGCCGGGCATTCCACGACAAGGTCGATGGCATCTCCCTGGAGCCATTCGTAGTCGGTCTTTCCTCCTCCGGGGCAGGCGGCCGTGCTGGCCGGGTCGAAGCCCGGGACCGTCGCGGGGTAGTCGTAGCGCACGTATTGTCGATCGCCGGGAAGCGAGTGAGTCTGCTCCCAGGCCTGATTCAGGCTGAACAGGGCGGCCTGACTCGCTGCTGCCTGGCGCGAGGTGATCGCGACGTATTCCGCGTACCCGCTCGTGGGTGCCTGGTACAGGGTGTATCGAGCCGTCCGCTGGATGGGCGTCAGGAAGCTGGCCACGGCCAGGTTCGTGGGGGCAACCATGTACCGCACGTTGAACAGGTCGAAATCGCCCTGGACGTGGTCGTTGAAGTCCCAGACGTAGTCGGAATTCAGGCTGAAGCCCTGGATCGGCGGAGCGAGGGACTCGATCGCATAGAACGGCAGCAGGTTGTAGAAGTAGAGATCTCCGAACTTCATCTCGTTGCCGAAGGTACCCGGCAGCCCGGCGTAGACGCGTCCGGGCGGGAGTGTCTTCAGGGTCGCCAGGATCGCGTTGGCGTCGGCGTCGGCTTGCAACGCGTCCATCGAACGCTGCTCGAACCGGGTGTTGTCCGAGTAGAAGGCCATGCGTTCGGCCACCGCCGGAGTGAGGACGAGCAGCAACACCGCGACGGCGGCACCCAACCGCAGCGTCGAGAGGTGGGGCTTGAAGAGCTGCCAGATCGCCGCCCCTCCGAGACCGATGAGCACGATCGCGGCCAGGGTCACTCCGCCGGAGAACCGATGGAAGAGCAGCCCATCGTGCATAGGGAACAGGTTCGTCAGAACGCCGAGGGTAGGCCGGCCGAAATACGCAACGAGCCACATGACGAACAGGCCGAGGGTCAGGAGTGCCACTCGACTGCGACTCACGATCGCCGCCAGAACCCCAGCCCCGAGAAGGACCGTGAGCACGGGGATCCGGCCGTGGTCGAGCAGATCGCCGCTGAACAGCCAGGTGAGAATCGGGCCCGCGCCGAATGAATCGTACTTGTAGGCCTGGAGATACGGCGTGATGTTGTCATACGCGGACTGGGTCAGGAACGGCAACCACATGTACTCGGAGATCGCTGCCGCGAACGCGCCCACGATCGCCACTCGCACCACGCGGCCAATGAGGTTGGCGCGGTTCAGTCCCCACAACACGATGAGCGCGATCGCCATGGCGGTCATGTAGGCGTACACGAGATGCGTCAGCACGAGCATCCCGAAGAGCAAGGCCGCCAGCCACAGCCGCTTCCCATCGTGTATCGCCCGGTACATGGCCGCCACGGACAGGAACGAGAGGTGCATCGCGCACAGCTGCGTGTACATGCCCCAGCCGCTGAAGGTGTAGCTGTCGTACTCGAAGCCGTACCGGAAGTTGCCGGAGAGAAGGGTCGACGCGGCCGCTGCGATGGCGGCGGCGGCGACCGAGAACCGCATCATCCGCATCGATACGAAGACGGTGAGCGGGAACCCCACCAGCAGTGCGTAGCGGACCAGGTTCAAGGTCGTCAGCAGGTCCAGGAAGCCGAAACTGAGCCGCTGCAGGCCCACTACGAGCAGCGCCGGCAGGTGTTGGTAGTAGAAGAACTGGGCGATGCCGGTCTCGATCTGGGGCAACCAGTGGTCGAAGACGAACTCCCCGTTGTCGAGGGCACTCGAGGCCCGCTGGATGAAGAGGTAGTGGAGCTGGTCGTCGTTCACGGACGGAACGGGGATCGTGACCTCGGAAAGCAGCCCAATGGCCGTGAACAGGGTGGGCACCGCGACGAGCAGAGTGAGACCGATCTTCTCGCGCCGCGTAAGGGGACGGGCCGACTCATCCCGGATCGCCTGCCCAAGCCTGTTCAGCGCCGCTCCGAGCCGGCCGAAACGGGACCGCGTGGTAGCCATGAACCCCACCGGCTTGGCGGGCTGCATCTCGGTCTTCCACCCGTTGTCCCGTTGCTTCCTTGAATTCGCCACGGCCTATCGCACCCTCAATTCCGAACGGCAAGGACCACGGATTAGTCTAGTGAACGCAGGTCGCTTTCTGCAGGCTCCGAGCGCCGGCCGCGGACGCTAGCGTCGGGTCGGCGCTCGACCGACTGGAGCCAGGCGGCGTCTCAGGACCCGTGCCACGGAGGCCTGACAAGCAGCTCGATCTTGGCCTCGAGCTCCTGGAAGCGCCTGCTGACTGCGCTCAAGATCAGCCCCACGCCGAATGAGAGCAGGCCCGCCAGCTCCAGCGCGACGGCGAGGATCGCCGACGGGAAGCGTGGCACCAGCCCGGTCTCCACGAACTCCGAGATCACGATGAAGCCGGGGATGAGGCCGATGAGCATGAGGATGAGTCCCAGCCCGCCGAAGAACGCCATCGGGCGGTAGTCGCGGAAGAGCAGCACGATGGCCCACATGATTCGGCGACCGTCATGAAGAGGGCTGAGCTTGCTGAAGCTGCCGTCGGGTCGGGCGCGGAGGTCGATCGGCACCTCGACGATTCGGTAATTCCGCTCGACTGCCTTGACGGTGAGTTCGGCCTCGATCTCGAAGTTCCGCGCGGTGATCGGGACGCCCAGCACGAAGTCGCGGGTCATGACGCGGAACCCCGAAAGGAGGTCGGTGAGCTGGATCCGCAGCAGGAAGCGCAGGAATGCCGGGAAGAGCCTGTTCCCCAGCCGATTGAGGCGCCGGAACTGGCTCGAAGTGCCAGCCATCGTGCGTGAGCCAACGACCATGTCGGCCTGCCCCGCGAGTGCCGGCTCGAGGAGCGCTCCCACCGATTCGGCCGGGTAGGTGTCGTCGCCGTCAACCATCACGTAGAAGTCCGCGTCGATTCGCCGGAAGGCGGTTCGGACGGCGATGCCTTTACCGCGGCGCGTCTCGCGGATGACCTGCGCCCCGCTTGCCGCCGCGATCTCGGCGGTCCTGTCGGTTGACCCGTTGTCGATCACGTAGATCGCGGCCGCGGGGAGGGCGCGCCGGAAATCCTCGACGACCTTGGCTATCGTTGGGGCCTCGTTCAGGCACGGAATCACGACGGCGATGTGCTGTGTGGTGGATGCCGCGACGATCTTGCCGCCCTGGGCGGCGCTGCGTTCCCCGCTCGGCATCGGTCTCCTCCTGACCCGTGTTCGTCTCCGGGTGCCGCCGGGCAGGCGTTGAGCGGCAGCGGCGGAAAGGAACGAGCGGACTGTATCACGGTGCCCTGCTCCCAAACGCACCTGGTCGGCGGCCTCCGCTTGGCCGCGCTGAGGGCGGCGGAACGCGCCCGAAGCCGCTCATCCCGGCGCAGCCCCAGCTTCGGCGGCCCCTCGCCGCGTTCGGCGCATAATCGCCACTCGATAGCACTCCGCGATATCGCTGATTGGAGGCTCCCAGATGAACATCGCTGACGTCGAAGGGATCGGGCCGGTCTACGGCGAGAAGCTCGAGGCGGTCGGGGTCAAGACGACCGACGATCTGCTGCAGCGAGGGGCCACCCAGAAGGGCCGCGAGGAGCTGGAGGCGGCGAGCGACATCGGCCGCGTCCTGATTCTCAAGTGGGTCAACCGCGTGGACCTCTATCGCATCGACGGTGTCGGGTCCGAGTACTCCGACCTGCTCGAGGTCGCCGGCGTCGACACCATCCCGGAGCTGGCCTATCGCAACGCCGAGAACCTGACCCAGACCATGGCCGAGGCCAACGCCGCGCGAAACCTGGTCCGCCGCCTCCCCACGCTGGAAATGGTCACGGGCTGGATAGAGCAAGCCAAGAAGCTGCCGAGGGTCGTCGAGTACTGAGCCCGGGCGACCGGGGAGGCCGCCGAACCAGGTGGCCTCCGCCGCGATCGACGAACGGGATGATTCGACCGGCTACACTCCAATCCTGTGACCATCCCCCAAGGCCGCCTGCGCAACTTCTCGATCATNNCCCGGCCACGTCGACTTCAGCTACGAGGTCAGCCGCTCGCTCCAGGCCTGTGACGGGGCCATCCTGGTCGTCGACGCGACGCAGGGGATCGAGGCTCAGACTCTGGCCAACGTCCACCTGGCCATGCAGCAGAACCTCACGATCATCCCCGTCCTCAACAAGATCGACCTGCCATCGGCCCAGGTCGACGTGGTGATCGAGGAGCTCGAGAACGTCCTGGCCATACCTCGCGAGGAGGTCCTCCTCGCCTCGGCCAAGGACGGGACCGGCGTCCCGGAGATCCTCGAGGCGATCGTCAAGCGCGTTCCGGCCCCCAGGGGCGACCCGGACGCGCCGCTCCAGGCCCTGATCTTCGACTCCCACTACGACTCGTACAAGGGCGTCGTGTGCTACATCCGGCTGGCGCAGGGGACTCTCCGCCAGCACGACGTCATCCGGCTGATGGGCTCCGGAGCCGAAGCCGAGCTCGTGGAGCTCGGCTTCTTCCGACCCCAGCTGGTGCCCGTCCCCGAGCTGCGTGCCGGTGAGGTGGGCTACGTGGCGACCGGCCTCAAGAGCGTTCGCGAGGCCCAGGTCGGGGACACGGTGACGACGATGGAGGCTCCCGCGCCCGAGCCGCTCCCCGGCTACCAGCCGGCCAAGAGCCTCGTCTTCGCCGGCATCTACCCGATCATCGGCTCCGACTACCCGCTCCTGCGCGATGCCATGGAGAAGCTCCACCTCAACGACGCGAGCTTCAGCTTCGAGCCCGAGAGCTCGGTCGCCCTCGGCTTCGGGTTCCGGTGCGGCTTCCTGGGGCTGCTGCACATGGAGATAGTCCAGGAGCGGCTCGAGCGCGAGTTCGGGCAGGAGCTGATCGCCTCGGCGCCGTCGGTCGAGTACGAAGTCGTCCTGATGCACGGCCAGGGAACGGTGGCCGTCGACAACCCATCCAAGATGCCCAACGCGGGCGAGATCGAGGAGATCCGCGAACCCTGGGTGAAGCTCGGCATCGTCACGCCCACGACCTACATCGGCACGCTCATGGAGCTGGCCAAGAACCGGCGCGGCACCTTCCTCGAGATGGAGTACCTGGATCCGCTGCGCGTCCTGATCAACTTCGAGCTGCCCCTGGGCGAGGTCATCGTCGACTTCTACGATCAGCTCAAGACGCGAACGCAGGGCTACGCCTCGATGGAGTTCGCAGAGATCGGCTACCGGGCGGCCAATCTGGTCAAGGTCGACGTATTGGTCGCCGGAGAGCCGGTCGACGCCCTGTCGGTCATCGTCCACCGCGATCGCGCGCAGGCGATCGGCCGCGAGCTGGTCCACCGCTTGAGAGGTCTCATCCCTCGCCAGATGTTCGAGATCGCCGTCCAGGCCGCTATCGGCTCCACCGTGATTGCCCGCGAATCGGTCGCGGCGATGAGGAAGAACGTCCTCGCCAAATGCTATGGAGGAGACATCACCCGCAAGCGCAAACTCCTCGAAAAACAGAAAGAGGGAAAACAGCGCATGAAGCGGGTGGGATCCGTCGAAATACCGCAGGAAGCGTTTCTGGCGGTGCTTCGGATGGATGACGTATGAACGAAGAGCCGATGAGGGTTCTCATCGCGTCCGGCTTCTTCATGCTGCTGTTGCTGCTGCGCCTCGAATCCGAGCGATTCGGGGCGGCCGAGTACGACGAGCCGGGACGGCGGGGCCCATGGACCAGACTCTCCTGGTACGCCATCGCTTTGACTCTGCTGGCGGCGATCTACGTCGTGCATCCGAAACCGCACGATGTGCTTCTGCTCCTCGTTGGCCACCGGGCCGAGGCTCTCGAATACGGCATTGCCCTCGCTGGGGTGGGGACGGTGCTCGTGGCCGCCTTTGCATGGTTCTGGTACGGCGAGCTGCGGCTCCCGGCCGGCCGGGCCTATCCGGGAGCGGCCCTGAACTCGATCGTGACGGCTCTCGTCGACGAGGCGACCTTCCGCGGGGCACTCCTGGGGACGTTGGTCTGGATCGGTGTTTCCCAGGTGAGTGCCATCCTCCTGGCGACGCTCGTGTACGTTCTGGTCACGCGCCTGGCGGCTCCCGGACGCCATCCCTTCATGCTGCTGCTGGCATTCGGACTCGGCGTGTTCGGAGGCTGGGCGACCATTGCCACCGGTGGCATCGGAGCGGCGATCATCGGCCACGCCGGGACATCCTTTGCCCTGTTCGTCTGCACCGGCCACGCCGGCCAGGTGGCACTCCCGGGCTTCGAGCCGGAGGAAGTGGAGCGGCGACGGCGCCCGCCCGAAGGCTGGCTGGATGTGTGGCGGCCGGCGGTGGCCGGTCGCGGCGCCACTGCGCGCGTTGGGGCTCCGACGCCCTCAGGCTACGGGGATCGACCGGTCCCGGCCTCGGCACGGGGCGACGGCGCGGTTCATGGCGCTGGCGTGCTGGCCGGCTGGGTCCGCTCGACGTTCCGCGGCACAGATCGAAAGACGCCGGGGCGCCGCGACCGCTGATCGCCGGAGGCAGTGCCGCCTGACCGGAGATTGCCGCCTACGGCGCGCCGTGACCAATGATCGCCGCCCCCGATGTTCCGCCGTCTCCAGTCGTGTTCGAGCCGAAGGCTGATCGCTCGGATAACCTCTGCGGGTGAGCCAGCCTCAGCCGCCCGTCGCCCTGTACGTCCACCTGCCGTTCTGCGTTGCGCGCTGCCCCTACTGCGACTTCGTGGTCTACGCCGGGGCCGATGCCCGTGGTCCCCGCGCTCGGACCGATCGCCTGTACGAGGCCGTGAGTCGGGAGCTCGAACTGCGCGCCGAACTGCTGGACGCCGCGTTCGGCATGCTGGGAGTGGGCGATCGGCCGCCTCTCGGGAGCTTGTACTTTGGGGGCGGCACGCCGTCCCTCGTCCCCGGGGAGTGGCTCGGGCGGCTTGTCTCGATCGTCCGTGCGCGGTTCGGGCTCGCACCCGAGGCGGAGATCACCCTCGAAGCCAACCCGGGTCCGGACGAGCGGGGCGACCTGGCCGCGTTCCGGCGTCTCGGCGTCAACCGCGTCTCGTTCGGTGCCCAGAGCATGGATGGCGCGGAGCTGCGGCGCCTCGGGCGGCGCCACTCTCCGGGCGACGTGGTCGCGGCCGTGACGGAGGCGCGGGCCGCGGGATTCGAGTCGGTCAATCTCGATCTTCTCTATGACGTGCCGGGCCAATCGCTGGAGAGCTGGGAGACGACCCTGCGCGAGGCGTTGCGGCTGGCCCCGGACCACCTGTCGCTGTACGCCCTCACGCTCGACGACCCGGATGCCGAGGGCCTGACGCATGAGGCCGGCGATCACCTGCCCACCCCGCCGGGTGCGCGGCGATGGCGGGAGCGCGCGCGCGCGGAACAGGACGACGACCGGGCGGCGGACCAGTACGGGCTGGCGTCCGAGCTACTGGGCGCCGGCGGCTGGCGCGGCTACGAGATCTCCAACTGGTGCCGGCCGGGCCGCGAGAGCCGCCACAACCTGGCCTACTGGCAGCGCCGACCGTACGACGCCGTCGGTTTGGGGGCGCACGCCTTCGACGGAGAGACGCGGCGCTGGAACGCGGCCAACCTGGAGCGCTACGTTGCCGCGCTGCTCCCGGCGGACGGCGCCGCCACTCTGCCGCCCGGCGGCTCGGAGCGGCTCGACACCCGTACCGCGGCGTCGGAGCGCGTCATCCTCGCCATGCGGCTGGACGACGGCGTCGACGCGGAGACGGCAACCGCGCCCGAATTCGAGCCAGCGTTCGCCTGGGCCGAAGCGTCCGGCCTGATCGAGCGTTTCGACCGCGACGGTCGAACCCGCCTGCGGCTGACCACTCGTGGCCGCCTGCTCAGCAACGAACTGTTCCGGCGGTTGGTCTAGCGGCCGCTCTGTGCGCGGCCGCTCGGGGCGCGGCGTGCGGCGCCCTTGCCACTCCCGCTGCCTCGCTCCGCGCCTGCCGTTGACCTCCCAAGGAGAGACTGCTACCATCGGCGCAGCACGTTAGCACTCGCATAGTGAGAGTGCTAACCAGCCGGAAACAAGGCCGGACGGGGTTTCGGCGGCCGGCCGCGGATCCAGCCGGCCCTTCGGATGGGTGCCGCATGCAGCGTCCGCCCTGAACCCGCAGCGGATGACCGGCGGAGAAACGGAGTCTGACATGGCGCGACGGCCACGCCGCACCATCGGCTTGCTGGACGCGCGATCGGGCGCAATCCTGCGAACCGTCATAGACGAATACGTGTCGTCGGCGACGCCCGTGAGCTCGAACTCACTGGTGGAGCATTACCCGTTGGGCGTCAGCAGCGCCACGGTCCGCAACATCCTGTCCGATCTCGAAGTCCTGGGCTTGCTGTCGCATCCCCATACCTCGGCGGGGCGCGTGCCCACCGACGCCGGCTATCGGTACTACGTCCAGGTTCTTGCAGACGAGTGGTCGCTGCCACAGGTCGAGCAGCGCATGATCCGCCACCAGTTCGGTCAGGTGGAGCTCACGAGCGAACATTGGTTCCGGCTTGCCGCGAGCACACTGGCGGCCAACACCGGAACCGCCGGTCTTGCCACCACGGCCAAGGCCGAGGCGGCTCGCGTGCGGCGCGTCGACCTGGTCACGGTGCAGGACCGCCTGGCCCTGATGGTGGTCGTCTTCCGCGAGGGGACCATGAAGCAGACGCTGCAGAACTTGCCGCTGGACGCGGACCAGGAGCAGCTGAACCGTGTGGCGGGCCTCCTGAACGTTCTGGCAGTAGACCGAACCGCCGTCGAGATCGAGGCCGGGCTGGCCGATCTGCCGGCCGGTGACGAAGGCAACGACGACCTGGACCTCCTGCGGTTGACCGGCCACGCGCTGGTGCGGACGATGCGAGAGTTCGACGCGACCCTCATTGACGACATCTTCAGCGACGGCCTCCTGAACGTGATGGCGGCCCCGGAGTTCGACCGGACGGACAAAGTCCGGCAGATCTTCGCGGCTCTGGAGAACAGGGTGTACCTGGGCTCGCTCGTCGAGAGCGTGGCCCGGGCGGGCAGCGTCCAGATCTTCATCGGCCACGAGAACCAATCTCTGGAGATGCAGGATGTCTCGCTCGTGCTGGCGCCCTACGGCCGCATCGGCCGAGCCGTCGGCGCCGTCGGCGTCCTGGGGCCGACCCGCATGCCGTATGCCCAGGCCATCGCGTCGGTCGAGTTCGTGTCGGACCTCATGAGCGAATTGGTGGAGCATCTGTATGCCTGATCGACAGACGACGCCACGAGTCCATCATCGAGGCGCGAGCGGCGATTGGCTCGGCCGTCCCGCGGCCGCCGCGCCGGCGCCGCCGGACGAGGAGATGACCGCCGAGATAGACCGTTTGCGGGTAGAGCTGGAAGCCGCTCAGGCCGAGATGGCCGGGCACAAGGCCTCTCTGCAGAGGACGGCGGCCGACTTCGCGAACTACCGCCGCCGCACAGCGGAGGACCGCGAGCGCGAGCTCGGGCTGGCCAGCGAATCACTCCTGCGCAAGGTCCTTGCCGTCGCCGACGACTTCGATCGGGCCCTGGACGCGATGCCCGACGAGCTCAAAGCGGCGAGCTGGATCGAAGGAATCGTCCTCCTCGATCGCAAGCTGCGAGCCCTCCTGGAAAGCGAAGGAGTGACGCCGATCGAGGCGATCGGCAGGCCCTTTGACCCGCGCGAGCACGAAGCCATCGCCAGCGTTCCCGCCACCGGCAGGCCGGACGGCGAGGTCGTGGCCGAAATCCAGCGGGGGTACCGAGTCCGAGACAGAGTCCTGCGGCCGGCAATGGTCGCGGTCGCCGGAGGCGACGAGGCCGCACCCGACGACGCCAATTCACACGTCAACTAACAGTCCTGAGCCAAGCAACTAGGAGCACCACCGGAATGGGCAAGATCATCGGCATCGATCTGGGCACGACGAACTCCGTCGTGGCGGTGATGGAGGGTGGGGAGCCCACCGTCATCCCGTCCGCGGAGGGCGGTCGGACGGTCCCTTCGGTCGTCGCCTTCACCAAGGGCGGCGAGCGTCTGGTCGGACAGCTGGCCAAGCGCCAGGCCGTCACCAACCCCACCAACACCGTCTATTCGATCAAGCGCTTCATGGGCCG
>PMIP01000011.1 GCA_003158295.1 Chloroflexota bacterium
CCCTTGACCGAGCGGCGCATGTCGGTGACTTCCTCGGGCCGCTCGCCGATCAGGGCCACCATGAGGAGGATCTCCGGGTAGTTCTCGCTGATGCCGTTCGCGATCTGCTTGAGCAGCATCGTCTTGCCGGCCTTCGGCGGGCTCACGATCAGGGCGCGCTGGCCCTTGCCGATCGGGTTGACCAGGTTGATCAGACGCTGGGATAGGTTCTTGGGATCGGTCTCGAGGTTGATCAACACGTCGGGATGGACGGGGGTGAGATCGCCGAACTGGGGCCTGCGACGGGCGGTCTCGGTGTCGACGCCGTTGACGCGGTCGACCCGAATCATGCCCCAGTACTTCTCCCCCTCCCGCGGGGCGCGAACGGAGCCGCTGATCCTGTCGCCGATGCGCAGGCCGTAGCGGCGGATCTGGCTGGACGATACGTACACGTCTTCCTGGCTGGGCATGAGGCCGTGGCGCCGCATGAACCCGAAGCCCTCCTCGACGATGTCGAGGATGCCGGTGGCGTACGCGTGGCCGGCCAGCTCGCTCTGGCGGACCAGGATCTGGTCGACGAGATCTTCCTTGGCGGCGGCACCGGCCTCCATCTCGAGGTCTCGGCCGACAGCCTGGAGCTCGGCGGCGTTCATCCCGCTCAGCTCGGCGAGGTCGAGATCGCGGGAGTCGCCATCCTGGAAGTCGTCGTACTCGGCCATCGGCGTGCGACCGGCAGGACGTCGGCGGGGTCGGCGATTGCGTGAGCGCTGGTCTGGACCGTTGGGAGACATGGGCGGCAGAACTCGTGTGGGAAAGGTGCCGTGCAGGCTAATCGCGCGGAATCGGTCCGCAGCGGTACGCACGGTCGGGGTGACCGGGAGAATACCCGGCCCCGAGCGCGGCGTCAATCTCTCGTTCGTGTCAGATTGGCGGCCGCGACCGCCGGATTCGGCATTCTGGGCGCCACGTGGCTCATCCGCGTGACTTGCGGGGGTGCCTTTGTGACCGCCTGGGCCCGCCGACAACACGAACAACGGCCCTGAACGAGCGACGCCACGGAGCGTAGCGTGATCGCCAACACTCCCCCCGCGGTGCCGACCCGCCGCGACGACACGGGCTCTCAGAGCGCAAACCGGAGGCTACGTGGGCCCAACCAAGACCGAGGACGACGTCGCGGCGATTGCCAAGCGCTGGAAGAACAAGCGCGGCAGTCTGATCATGGCCCTCCACGGACTCCAGGACCGCTACGGCTACGTACCGCGCGAGGCGGCCATGAGCCTGGGCGAGGCGATGGACGTTCCGCTGGCGCGGATCTACGAAGTCCTCACCTTTTACAACTACTTCCGCCTGGAGGCTCCGGGAAAGCACGTCGTGTCCGTCTGCATGGGCACCGCCTGCTACCTCAAAGGCGCTCCGCAGCTGCTCGACGACGCCTCCGCACGGCTCGGCATCCGGCCGGGCGAGACCAGCCCGGACGGCGAGTATCACCTCCAGGTGGTTCGCTGCGTCGGCTGCTGCGGCCTGGCCCCGGTTGTCACCGTGAACGGAAAGCTCCTCGCCAAGGTGACCGCGGAAACCCTCGAGGCATCCATGACTCCGGCGGGCGCGCCGTCCCGAGCGGGAACATCGGCCGCAGGAGGCGCTCCGGGCACGGCGGGCACACCGGCCGCAGCAGGCGCGGCCGAAAGCCAGAGGGCTTGAGATGCCACGAATGACGCTCGCGGAACTGCAGTCCCGGACGCTTGGCCCGTCGCCCACTGCGGACAGGCCGAAGATCAAGGTCGGCATGAGCACGTGCGGCCTCGCGGCCGGCGCGGACGGGGTATTCGACCTTCTCGAAACCGAGGTCAAGCGCCGCGCCCTCGATTGGCACGTCAGTCGGACGGGATGCGCGGGCATGTGCAGCATGGAGCCGCTCGTCGAGGTGACCCTGCCCGGAGAGCGTGCGGTCATGTTCGGGGAAGTCACGGCCGAACTCGCGAGCCGGCTTGTCGCGGCCTGCGCCGACGGCACGGCTCTTCCAGCGGACCATCGAGTGCCCGGCATCGCCGAACTGGCACGTGTCGCCGGAGAACCTGTGGCAGCAGAGGGTGGGCCGCGCCAGTACCGCATCGTGATGCGCAACTGCGGCGTGATCGATCCCGAGGAGATCGACGAGTATCTCGACCGCGGCGGCTACCAGGCCCTGGCGAAGGTTCTAGCCTCGATGTCGCCGGAACAAGTCATCGAGGAGCTGAAGGTCAGCGGCCTGCGCGGCCGCGGCGGCGCCGGCTTCCCGGCCTGGCTCAAGTGGAGCCTGACACGCGAGTCGCCGGGCGAGGAGCACCTCATCGTCTGCAACGGCGACGAGGGGGATCCGGGCGCCTACATGGACCGCAGCGTTCTCGAGGGCGATCCCCACGCCGTCCTCGAGGGCATGATCCTGGGTGGCTACGTGATCGGCGCGAAGCAGGGCTTCTTCTACATTCGAGCCGAATACCCGCTGGCGATCCAGCGTATCGAGAAGGCGATCCGCCAGGCGAAAGCTAGCGGCCTGCTCGGCGCCAACATCCTCGGCTCCGACTTCAGCTTCAACGTGGAGGTCCGGCTCGGCGCGGGTGCGTTCGTGTGCGGCGAGGAGACGGCCCTGATCGCGTCGCTCGAGGGCCAGCGTGGAACTCCTCGACCGCGGCCGCCGTATCCGTCGGTCAAGGGCCTGTGGGGCCAGCCGACCATGATCAACAACGTCGAGTCGCTGGCCAATCTGTCGCAAATCATCACCCGCGGTGGGAAGTGGTTCTCGACGATCGGTCTGGGCAACTCAACCGGTACCAAGGTCTTCGCCGTGACTGGCAAGGTCAAGCACGCCGGGCTGGTCGAGATCCCGATGGGCATGACCCTGCGGCAGGTCGTCGAGGGCATCTGCGGCGGAACCAGCTCCGGCGGCCCGATCAAGGCCGTTCAAACGGGCGGACCGTCGGGCGGGCTCATTCCCGGCCGCGAGCTCGACACCCCGATCACATACGAACACCTCCAGAGGCTTGGGTCGTACATGGGCTCGGGCGGCATGATCGTCATGGACGAAACCGACGACCTTGTGGAGCTGTCCCGGTTCTACCTGGGCTTCTGCGTCGACGAATCGTGCGGCAAGTGCGCACCTTGCCGAATCGGAGGCACGCAGATGCTGCGACTGCTGGACAGGATTGCCTCAGGAAAAGGCCGCGAAGAGGACCTCGCGACGATCAGGCGGCTGGCCCACGCGATGCAGAAGGCATCCCTTTGCGGACTCGGGCAGGGCGCTCCCAGTCCGGTCCTTTCGGCTTTGCGCTACTTCGAACCCGAGTTCCGGGATCGGCTGACGATGGGCGGGGACTGATCCGGCATGCTAACCATGACAGACAAGATCCAGGCTACGATCAACGGCCTCCCAGTCGAGGTCCGGGCCGGCACGACGATCCTCGATGCGGCGCGCCAGGTCTCTGTTCACATCCCCACCCTTTGCAAGCATCCGGATCTGGATGCGACGGCAGCCTGCGGCATGTGCATCGTCCGGGTCGCGGGTTCCTCCAAGATGCTGCGCGCCTGCTGCACGCCGGTCGAGCAGGAGATGGAGATCACGACCGAGAACCCGGAGATCATCCAGGTCCGCCGGACCGTCATCGAGATGATCCTGTCCAAGCACCCGAACGAATGCCTGACCTGCGGCCGAAACCAGAACTGCGAGCTGCAGACTCTGGCCGCCGATTTCGGTCTGCGCGAGATCTGCCTCGACAGCGTCGTTCCGGACCTGTCCATAGACGACACCACCAAGGCCGTCGTCCTGGACCCGCGCAAGTGCATCACCTGCGGCCGCTGCATCCAGGTCTGCCAGCAGATCCAGGACGTCTGGGCCCTCAGCTTCCTGCAGCGTGGCTTCGACACGCGCATCGCTCCGGCGGGAGACATCCACCTGGCCGACTCCCCGTGCGTGCGCTGCGGGCAGTGCTCGGCCCACTGCCCCACCGGAGCCATCGTCGAGTACGACAACACGCAAGAGGTCTGGGACAACCTCCTCGATCCGGACACTTACTGCGTGGCCCAGCTCGCCCCGGCCGTCCGGGTCGCCATCGGCGAGGCCTTCGGCTTCCCGATCGGCACGAACCTGACCGGCAAGACGTACGCCGCCCTCAGACGGATGGGCTTCGATGCCGTCTTCGACACGAACTTCGGGGCCGACCTGACGATCATGGAAGAGGCGCACGAGTTCGTGGAGCGGTTCACGAACGCCAAATCTGTGCTTCCGCTGATCACGACATGCTGCCCGTCGTGGGTGGACTTCATGGAGAAGTTCCACGACGACATGATCCCCCACTTCTCCTCCTGCAAATCGCCCCAGGCGATGGTCGGGGCCCTGGCCAAGACCTACTACGCCGAGAAGATGGGCCTCGACCCCGCCAAGGTCTTCGTCGTCTCGATCATGCCCTGCACGGCCAAGAAGTTCGAAATCATCCGCAGCAAGTCGATGCGTTCGTCTGGCTTCCAGGACGTGGACGTCTCGCTCACCACGCGCGAGCTGGCCCGCATGATCAAGCAGTCGGGCATCAACTTCCCAGCCGTGAAGGAAGAGCAGCCCGATCACCTCCTCGGCGCATACACCGGCGCGGGCACGATCTTCGGCACCACCGGTGGCGTCATGGAGGCCGCGCTGCGGACCTCCTATTACCTCCTGACCGGGGCCAATCCGCCCCGCATCGACTTCCAGGCGACCCGAGGGCTCAACGGCGTCAAGGAAGGCAGCACCGTCATCGACGGCCACGAGGTCCGTTTCGCGGTAGCCCACGGCCTGGGCAACGTCGAGACGGTCCTGAACCGGGTTCGAGCCGCGCGTGACGCCGGCGAGCCGCCCGCGTACCACTTCATCGAGGTCATGGCCTGCCCCGGCGGCTGCGTCGGCGGGGGCGGCCAGCCGTACGGAGTCACGGACGGGCTGCGGGCCAAGCGCGCCGCCGGTCTGTACCAGGACGACCAGGCCGGTCTGTGGCGCTGCGCCCACGAGAACCCGTACGTGCAGAAGCTGTACGACGACTTCCTGGGCGAGCCGCTCGGCGAGAAGTCAGAGCAGCTGCTGCACACGAGCTACCGCTCCCGGCCGACCTACCGGCGCTAGCTCACTCGGACTCGAGCTCGCCGACGGCCACCGGCAGTCGCCGGGCCGTCAGGCTGGCGCCCGCGCTCGCCAGAGCAACGCAGCCGATCGCCGCCAGGTCCGTGACGTGGAGCACCTGCCCCAGGATCACGAAACCCACCAACGCCGCGATCGCCGGCTCGAGACTCATCAGCACTCCGAACGTGGCCGCCGGCAGGCGTCGCAGCGCGGCGATCTCCATCGTGTACGGGATGGCGCTGCTGAAGAGGGCGACGACCACGCCCCCCGCCAGAGCGAGCGGAGCGACCAACAGGGGCCGCACGTCTGAGAGCGTCAGAGTCACAGGCAAGACGAGCAGCCCGGCCACGACCATCGCCAGGGTCAGGCCGCGCCCATCCGGCCAGTAGCCCGCCACCCTCCTGCCGACCACGATGTAGAGCGCCCAGCAGAATCCGGCGATGAAGACCGCCGCCACGCCGATCGCGTCATCCGCCTCGAGACGTCCGCCGGCCAGGGTGTAGATGCCGGCGGCTGCCAGGACAACCCAGACGAGATCGAGCCAGCGGCGAGAGCCCAGAACGGCCACGGTCAGTGGGCCCCAGAACTCGATCGTGACCGCTACGCCGAGCGGAATGCGAGAAAGGGCCACGTAGAACACCGAGTTCATGACCGCCAGGATCACTCCCAGGGCGATGCAGCTCCCCAGAGCGAGACGCGTCGCGCCGCGGAGCCTGACCGGCTGAAAGGCGAGCAGCAGCAACGCCCCGAAGACGATCCGCATCGTGACGACGGGGAGCGGCCCGAACTCTCGCAGCAACGAGGTCGCGAGACCGGCGCCGCACTGTACGGACAGGGCCGCCGTCAGGATCAAGACCTCGGGCGGCAGCGCGTCCATGCGACTCTTCGCCCCGGCCTCGGAGTCGGCGGTCCGATCGCCCGGTTCGGTCATCGGCAGCGTGCCATCCCGACGCCGGCTGGTGACCGGCGGGCGGCTAGGCGCCCTTCCCGGCACCACTCTTGCGCGCGGCGTCCCAGTCCTTCTTGAATTGGACGATGCCCTTGTCCGTCAGCGGGTGGTGGACCATCTGCTGCAGGACCTTGAACGGCAGCGTTGCGATGTGGGCGCCGGCCAGGGCCGCCTGGGTCACGTGCAACGGATTGCGGATGGAAGCCGCAAGGACCTCGGTCTCGATGTCGTACAGCGCGAAGATCTCGGCCAGCTCGCGGACGACCGTCATGCCGTCCTGGTTGATGTCGTCGAGACGGCCAACGAAAGGCGAGACCAGACTCGCTCCCGCCTTGGCGGCGAGGAGTCCCTGGTTCGTGCTGAAAACGAGCGTGCAGTTGGTCTTGATCCCCTCGTCGGCGAAGCGTGCGATGGCCTCCAGGCCGTTCTCGCTCATGGCCACCTTGACGACGATGTTCGGAGCGAGCTTGGCGAAGTGACGGCCCTCTTCGAGCATCCCCTCAACGTCGTCGGCGATCACTTCCGC
The DNA here is from genome assembly GCA_003158295.1 of Chloroflexota bacterium. GTDB lineage: Bacteria > Chloroflexota > Limnocylindria > Limnocylindrales > CSP1-4 > Fen-1039. The sequence continues at coordinate 6,577 of PMIP01000011.1, forward strand.
CGACACGGGACCGGACGTGAGCTTGCAGATCTCCACGAGGACCGAGTCGTAGGAGCCGCCGACCTTGGCGTAGAGACTCGGGTTGGTCGTGACTCCGTCGAGGATGCCCCATCGGGCGGCGGTGCGGATCTCTTCGATCTCGGCGGTGTCGAGGAATATCTTCATGTAGCAGCTCCTGTTGTCGCGGGGACGGGCTCACGCCGACCGGATCGAGCCCGCGCTCCCGGTCCGCGATCGGATCGTACCATTGGGACCGATCGAGCCCCCACCGGGCCGTGCAGTGGGCTTGGCCCGTACCCCCCGATCGATGCGGTGAGGTCGCCGCCTCAACCGGCGCCGTCACCCCAGCGCCGATCGACCTCACCCCGCGTCGTCATGCCCGCGTCTGTCTTCTATGTGAAAAGACGTATGAGGACCGCGGATGGTTCGCCGAGTGAGGGATTCAGGAGCGACGCGCCGAGCGAGATCCGCGCTCTCGGCTGGAACACCCTCCTCGGAGCCGCCCGGACGTCCTGCGATCTTCGGCCGCAGCTGAGTATGCCGTGACGTCCGACTCAGGCTTCGGGGGCTCCCGTGGGGAGCAGCCCCGCATGTGCCACCGGCTGGTGCGCCGCCGGCCGAAGCTCTGGTTCGCGGCCCTGCGAGATCGCGACCGCCACTCCGATGAACCCATCGAATAGCGGATGCGGCCGATCGGGCCGGCTGCGGAACTCCGGATGGAACTGGCTCGCCACGAACCAGGGATGATCCCGCAGCTCGATGATCTCGACCAGCCGGCCGTCCGGCGACTGGCCCGACAGGACCATCCCAGCCGCCTCGAGAAGCGGGCGATAGCTGTTGTTGACCTCGAAGCGATGGCGGTGCCGTTCGTAGATCAACTCGGTGCCGTAGACGGCGCTCGCCTTCGAGCCGGGCGTGAGGCGTGCCGGGTACAGGCCCAGTCGCATGGTCCCGCCCTTCTCCTGCATCGTGCGCTGGTCCGGCATGAAATCGATGACGGGGTGCTCGGTGAACATGTCGAACTCGGTCGAGTTGGCGTCCTCGGTGCCGAGCACGTCGCGCGCGAACTCGATCACGGCGCACTGGAGGCCCAGGCACAGGCCCAGATAGGGCATGCGGCGCTCGCGGGCGAACTTGGCCGCCAGGACCTTGCCTTCGATGCCGCGGTGGCCGAAACCACCCGGGACGACGATGCCACCGATGCCGGCGAGCGTCTCCTCGACGTTGTCCTTGGTCAGGAGCTCCGAGTCGACCCAGCGGATCTTGACGTCCACTTCGTGGGCCCAACCGGCATGCTTGAGGGACTCGATGACCGACAGATAGGCGTCCGGCAGCTCGATGTACTTGCCGACGAGCGCGATCTCGAGCGTGGGCTTGGGCCGCTTGATGAGGTCGACCAGCTCGGTCCAGGACTCGAGATCGGGCGGCCGGGCAACATCGTCCAGGCCCAGCTCGCGCGTCAGGAGCGACCCAAGGCCCGCCGCCTCGAACAGGAGCGGGACCTCGTAGATCGTCTGGGCCGTCTCCGCCGGAATGACCGCCTCGCTGGCGACATCGGTGAACAGGGCGATCTTGTCGCGGATCTCCTGGCTGACCGGGTGATCCGAGCGCAGGACGATCACGTCGGGCTGGATACCGATGCCGCGCAGCTCCTTGACGGAGTGCTGCGTGGGCTTGGTCTTGAGCTCGCCCGTGGCCATGAGCGCCGGCAGCAGCGTGACGTGGACGTAGGCCACGTTCTGGCGGCCGACATCCTTCCGCATCTGGCGAATCGCCTCCAGGAAGGGCAGCGACTCGATGTCACCCACGGTGCCGCCCACCTCGACGATGACCACGTCTGCGCGGCCATCGCGGGCCACCTGCTGGATCCGCTCCTTGATCTCGTTGGTGATGTGCGGAATGACCTGGACCGTGCCGCCCAGGTAGTCGCCGCGGCGTTCCTTGCCGATCACGGCCTGGTATATGCGCCCGGTCGTGACGTTGGACAGCTGGGAGAGGTTCTCGTCGATGAAGCGCTCGTAGTGGCCCAGNNGTCCCCGGGTCGACGTTGATGTAGGGGTCGAGCTTCAGGACGGAGACGGCGAGACCGCGAGCCTTGAGGAGCCGTCCGACGCTGGCAGCGGTGATGCCCTTCCCGAGAGAGGAGGTGACGCCTCCGGTCACAAAGACATACTTCGCCATCGCGCGCATTTCCTCCGGGGGTTTTTCCAATTCTACGCATGACCCGGCTTCCCCGCAAACCGCCCTTCCCAGACCGGGCGCCGCGGAAGACCCCGGGGGCCGTTCGGCGCCTTCAGGCCTCGCCTGTACACGCGCCGTACCTGCGCCGGTGGTTCCGAACTGAGAGGCAGAGAAATCGTGCATTCCGGCGCCCCATTCGAGTCCGGCAATGGTTATGCTGCATTCGATTGCAGGCATCTGGGCACGGCGCCCGGGCGGCGTGCACCAGGAGGAGGCTGCATGGTCGAAGCTTCAATAGAGATCGGCGCCGATCCCATCGGGCGCATCTCGCCCCGCCTCTACGGGACTCTCGCCGAGCACCTCGGACGCTGCTGTTACGACGGCCTGTGGGTCGGACCTTCGTCGCAGATCCCCAACGTAGAGGGGTTTCGCGAGGACGCTGTGGAAGCCCTCCGCGATCTGCCGATGCCGCTGGCCAGGTGGCCCGGAGGCTGCTATGCCGACAACTACCACTGGCGGAAGGGGATCGGCAGCGCGGCCGAGCGACCCGTGACTCTCGGCACCTCCTGCGGACTCTCCGTGGCCGACAGCAACGCCCTCGGAACGCACGAGTTCCTGCGCTTCTGCGAACTCGCCGGCGTAGAGCCGTACTTCGCCGGGAACGTTGGGAGCGGGTCCGTTCAGGAGCTGTGCGACTGGGTCGAGTACGTCAACTCCGACGTCGACACGTCCCTGGCCCGGGAGCGTGCGACCAACGGCTGCCCGGGTCCGGGGCATGTTCGGCTGTGGGGTGTGGGCAACGAGACCTGGGGCTGCGGGGGCAATTTCGACGCGGCCGCTTACGCCCAGGAGTACCTCCGCTACGCGACCATGCTCCGGCGGATCGATCAAGACATCGAGCTCGTGGCCGTGGGCCAGGAGGACGACCCGCTACCCGAGTCGGGCCTCGATCCGGAGTGGAATGCAAGGTTCCTGGCGGCACTCGGGCCCAACGTCGGCCTGGTCGACCATCTGTCGGTTCACCGGTACTGGGTCCACGGAGGCCCCGAGACGGATTTCGATGAGGCGGACTACTACGCGCTCCTGGCCGAGGCCGAGGCCACGGAGGCGCTGATCGAGCGTACGGTTCGGACGATCGCGGCAATTGCCCCGCCATCTCGTCGCATCGGCATCGCGCTCGACGAGTGGGGCGTATGGCATCCGGAGGCCCGAGACTGGGGACCTGGCAACGTGCCTCGCCGTACCCCTGCCACGTTCGAGCAAGCGGGAACGCTCAGGGACGCACTAGCGGCCGCCGTGGCGCTGGAGGTCTTCCACCGGCAGTGCTCCGTGCTCTCGATGGCGAACCTGGCCCAGACCGTCAACGTCCTTCATGCCCTTCTGGTCACCGATGGGGCCGCGTGCGTGAAGACACCTACGTACCACGCCTTCTCCCTCCACAGCCCACACATCGGTGCGCAGGCTCATGGCACACAGATCGCGACCGACATCACGCTGCCAACCGGCCACGCCGCGGTTAGTGCCACCGCCTCGAGGTCCGAGCGGGGAGCGGCGGTGACCGTCGTCAACCGCCACTTCGACCGAGCGATCGCCACAGGCGTGCACGTCGCCGACATGGCGGTGGAACGGGCACGCGTTCTTGCCGCGGATGCCGCCAACGCCGTGAACAGCCCACAGATTCCGGATCGCGTAGCCCCTCGACCTCTTGAGGTAATTCGAACGCCGGAGGGTGAGTTCACGTTCACTCTCCCGGCCCACTCGATGGCGACGATAGAGTTCCGCGCAGCCCGAGGGGTGCCATGACGTGCCATGACGTATCAGGACCCGACCTGGACCGCGGTCAAGGCCAGGTTCTTGCCTACAGACCTGTGGAATCCGGGGTGGAACATGCGGGGCGATGAGTTGGAACCGGGCACCGGGGCAACGGACAACGCTTCTCCGGTCCGGCGCAAGCGCACCTCACGCACGGCGGACGATGGCCACGGATTGGCACCCAGGGCTCGGGGCGCCGAGAACGTGAGCCGCGGTGGGCGGCCGGTCCAGCTGGCGCGGCCGGCCACGATGCAGGACATAGCCGACGCCGTCGGAGTCTCCCAGAGCACGGTGTCGAGAGTCCTGGCCGGCGCGCCGATGCCCGTGCCGATCAGTCCGGCCACCCGCCAGCAGGTCCTGGACATGGCCCGCCAGATGCACTATCGGCCGAATCCACTGGCTCGCGGCCTGCGGGGCGCCAGGACGATGCTCCTCGGAGTCATTGTCCGCGAGATCACGGACCCGTTCTTCGCCGGCGCCATCGACGCGATTTCGGTGGAGGCAAGCAGGCACGGCTACAACGTCGTCCTGGGCCACGCCCACGGCCGGACGGACGAAGCCATCGCTCTCCGAGCAGTGTTGGAGACACGGCATTGCGACGCCATTCTTCTCGTCGGCGACACCAGCGACCAACCGCTGCTGCTGGAGGACCTGCACGAGGCCAATATCACGGTCGTCGGTATGTGGCAGGGATCTGCCGCATTGCCCGGCATCTCGACCGTCAACGTCGACAACCGATTGGGGATCCGGCGCCTGATCGACCACCTCGTTGGACTCGGGCATCGATCGTTCGGGTTCATCGGCGGCTCGTTCTCCTTCGCCGGAGGACGCCCGCTCGGAGACATCCGGGAACGCAAGCTTGCCTTCCTGGAAAGCCTGTCCGAGCACGGCATCGAGGTCCCGCCCGAGTACTGCCGGGACGCCAAGAACAACTTCGCCGGCGGAGCAAGCGAATTCGAGGCCCTCATGGCCTTGCCCAATCCTCCCACCGCCATCCTGGCGTCCACGGACGTCCTGGCGATCGGAGCGTTGCGAGCCGCTCACCGTCTCGGGCTGGGCGTGCCCGGTGACGTTTCCATCGTGGGCTTCGACGACTTACCGTTCGCCGAGCACACCACGCCGCCCCTGACGACGGTTCGGCATCCGATCTCCGAGATGGCCGCGGTCGCGGTGCGCGCGGCGATCAACGAAGTATCGGGCAAGCCCTCTCCGATCGTCGAGTGCCTCGAGCCGACACTGATCGTCCGGGAGTCTTCAGGCCCGGCGCCGTCCCTGCGCCAGGAGCCGAACGGGATTGAGGCCACCGCGGCCGGCGAGGTCGTGCCGGCCTAGCAGCCGGCGTGGCCTGGAGGCTTCCCCGCGCGGGATGACCGCGGCTACTCCACGACCACCTTGGTGAAGTAGCGGCTGCGACGGACGCCGGCCACGGCTTCGCCTGTGATCTCGATCTGCGCCTTGCAGGGCAGGTCGACCGACGAGGAGCCGGCCATGATCGTGACCAGCCCCGGTTCGATCACGAGACTGCCGTCCACGCCCGTGAAGGCCAGCTGCTCGGCTGCCAGCCCAAACCGGACCCTTCGGGCCTCGCCTGCGGCCAGGTGGACTCGCTTGAACCCCCGTAGCTCCTTGACCGGTCGAGTGACGCTCGCTTCCTCGTCCCGAACGTACAGCTGCACGACCTCATCACCGGCCCTGTCACCGACGTTGGCGACCTCGACGCTCGCCTCGAACTCACCACGCACATCCACGCTCCCGCGATCCAACCGCAGATCGCGTACCTCGAACCGGGTGTACGACAGCCCAAAGCCGAACGGCCAGAGAGGCTCGTTGGATCCGTCGACGTAAGGCCCCTTCCAGGTCGAGTGGCCTCCCGACGGCTTGTGACCGTAGTAGATGGGGATCTGACCGACAGAGCGCGGAACCGTGATGGGGAGCTTGCCGCCGGGGTTCGTGACACCGAAGAGCACGTCGGCCAGCGCCTCGGGACCTTCTTCTCCGGGAACCCAGGCGTGGACGACGGCGGCCACGGACGAGGCCTCCGATTCGATCGCCAGCGGTCGTCCTGCGACGAGGACCAGCACGACAGGCGTCCCTGTCGCGATGACGGCCGCTACGAGCTCCCCCTGGCGGCCGGGGAGGCCAATGTCCATGCGATCGCGACCCTCTCCGCAGGTGCAGTCTTCGGTCAAGCCCGATTTCTCGCCGACCACCACGATCGCTACGTCGGCACCCATGGCCGCGTCGACCGCAGCCCTGATTCCTTCGTCATCCCCATCCTTGATTCCACAGCCCGGGGCGAAGCGTACCTCTGTCGAGTCGCCCAGCCGATGGCGGATGGCGTCCAGCATCGTCGCCGCACCCGCAAGCTCGTCCTCGACCTTGAACCCCTCCGGCAGCTTCGAGCCGAAGCCGCCCATCTCAATGAGCGCCTCGATGTGGACTGCGTGCGCGTAGTCCCCGATCAGATTCCGGGCGCTATCGGCACTGGGCCCGATGACGGCTACGGAGCGCAGGCCCGGGCGCAGCGGAAGGATCCCGCTATTGGAGAGCAAGACCATGGATTGGCGGGCCATCTCTCGGGCGAGGGCCCGGTCGTCGGCGGACGGCAGGCCGGCTTCTTCCGGATCGACGTAGGGGTTCTCGAAGAGGCCCAGCTCGAACTTGGCTCGGAGAACGCGCGCCACAGCCGCATCGACAGTCGCCTCCGACACGCGACCGGATGAGACGGCCTCGGCCAGAGGGCCGGAGAAGAAGCGGTAGGTCGGCAGTTCGACGTCAAGGCCCGCCTCGAGCGCCAGTGCGGCGGCGGTTGGGCGGTCACCCGTCATCCCATGGGAATTGATTATCTCGTCGACTCCCATGTAGTCCGAGACGACGGTCCCGCCGAAGCCCCAGCGATCACGCAGCACCTCCGTGAAGAGGAACCGAGAGGCCACGCAGGGCATGCCGTCGACGTCGTCATAGGCATGCATCACTGAACCCATGCCGGCGTCGCGAACGGCAGCCTCGAACGGGAAGAGGAAATAGTCCGCCAGCTCGCGGGGGCCGATGTGCACCGGAGCGTGGTTCAGGCCACCCTCGGGCAGGCCGTGGCCGACCATGTGCTTGCCGGTGGCAATGACTCCCCGCTTGGTGCCGTCGGTCTCCTGCAGGCCGCGAACGTAGGCGGCTCCGCACTCCGCGACGAGATACGTATCTTCGCCGAATGTCTCCTCGACCCGGCCCCAGCGCGGATCGCGAGTGATGTCGAGGATCGGCGCGAGAGCCTGGTGCGCGCCGGCCGCTCGGAGTTCACGCCCCAGCCGCTCCGCCATCGCCCGGACAAGGTCCGGATCCCAGGTCGCCGCCTGGCCGATGGACTGCGGGAAGCAAACCGACTCACGGGCCAGCAGTCCGTGCAGGCATTCCTCGTGGATGATGGCCGGGATCCCCAACCGGGTCCGCTCGACGAGGAATTGTTGGATCTCGTTGGCGAGCTCCGCCACACCTCGCTGGGGAAGGTTGGTGACTCCGGCAACCCGGCTGATCTGACCGATGCCGAGGGCGAGGCGTTCGCCTGCTTTTGTCTCGTCGAACGCCTCGCGACTCAGGATTTCGTAACCCCAGTACGAGCCCAGCTGAGCGAGCCGCTCCTCGAGCGTCATCCGCCCGAGGAGATCGGCTACTCGCTCATCTATGTTCGCATTGGCGTCCCGATAGGGGGCGTCTGCGGCCAATACCCTAACCCTTGACCGATCCGGCAGTCAGACCGCCGACGATCTGGCGCTCCGCCAGGCCGTAGAAGATGATCGCGGGCATGATCGCGCAGACCGTGAAGGCAAGGATGCGGGCCTGGTCAGAAACGTACAGACCTGAGAAGTTCATGACACCGAGCGGAAGGGTCCATTGATCCTGGCCGCCCAGAAGAATCAGCGGCAGCATGAACGCATTCCATGTGCCGACGATGGCCAGAACGCTCACAGTCGCGAGGGCGGGCCGTGCCAGCGGCAGCAACACGCGCCAGAAGAAGCCGAACGTGCTGCAGCCATCGATCTTCGCCGCGTCCTCGAGTTCCACCGGGATGCTTCTGAAGAAGGGCCGGAGGATGATGATCGTCAACGGCAGTCCAAACGCGGCCTGAGGTAGGGCCACGCCGAGAAGGTTCTCGCTCAGACCGATCTGCTTGACCAGGATGTACAGGGGCAGGATCGCCACGGCCGACGGGAAGAGCAATCCGAGCGTGAACAGCGTATAGAAGATCTCGCGACCGCGGAACACCATCCGCGCAAAGACGAAGGCCGCGAGGGACGCCAGGCCGACGGTCAACCCGACGGCAACCACGGCGATTATCAAGCTGTTCGCGAACTCTCTCCAGAAGGTCGCGGCGTCTGCCCCAAACACGACGTCCGTGTAGTTGGACAAGACCCATGGAGCGGGGATAAGGGCCAGTGGATCGCCGAGGAGCTGGCCGTTGCTCTTGAACCCGCCGAGTACCGCATACACGATTGGGATGAGGATCACACCGGCTACGACGATGAGGATCACGTAGCGGACGATGCTCAGGAAGTTCCGACGGACGAGCTTGAGCCTCTGTCCGCCGATGGCGCTGACTGAAGTGGTCGTACTTGTGGACGTGGTGGTCGTCATCGCACTACCCGTTGAATGCCGTGACTGCGCCCTCGACGTCACGCTGCAGCACGAAACGCTGGTAAGCGAGCGCCAGGACGAGGGCGAAGAGGAACAGGATCACTGCGAGAGCGCTTCCATACCCCATCTGTTGATTCGTGAAGCCAGCCTTGAACATGGCTATGGCCATGGTATTCGAAGCGCCAAGAGGACCGCCCTTGGTCATGACCCAGATCATGTCGAACAGCTGCAACGCTCCGATCATCGAGAGGAAGACGGAGACTCGCAGGGTCGGGCCGAGAAGGGGCAGAGTGATGTGACGGAACGCTTGCCAGCGACCTGCTCCATCGATGAGGGCCGCTTCCTCGATCTCGCGAGGGATGCCCTGCAAGCCGGCCAGCAGCAGGATCATGTGAAAACCGAAGTACTTCCACGAGATGATGACGAACAACGTGATCATCACGAAGCCCGGGTCGCCGAGCCAGTCCTGTATCAGGCCACCCAAACCCAGGCTACTAAAGCCGGAATCAATGAGCGCCCCCGGCCGCAGCAGCAGCGAGAAGACGACGCCGGTGATGGCCTCCGATAGGACGTAGGGCAGGAAGAAGATCACCCTGAATACCGTCCGGCCCCTGAATCGCCGGTTCAAGAGGACCGCGAGCGAGAGTGAGAACGGGATCTGGAGCGTTAGCGAGAGCACGATGATCAAGAAGTTGTTCGACACCGCGGTCCTGAAAGTGTCGCTACCAAGTGCCGTCGCGTAGTTCCTCAGCCCAACGAAGTTGTCGAGCGGCTGCAACCCGTTCCATTTGTAGAGGCTGTAGTGGGCAGCCTGAATGACCGGGACCAGGACGAACAGAAGGTAGAGAGCCAGGGCCGGCAATAGGAACAGGGAGATCGTCACCCATTTGGTCGGTACTCTGAACCCGACCCGTGGCCGGGCACCCGTTGCGCTCGTTGCGCTCATCGCCGTTCCTCTCACCTCACCCGGGGGAATCGAGCGGGCCGGCAGTTGGCCGGCCCGCTCTTCATTGGTGTCCTAACGGTGGACTAAGCCTTGCGATGACCTACTGGGCAGCAGCCGCGGTGGTGATTGCTGCGCAGACCTTCGCCGGGGTGGATGCGCCTTCGAACAAAGCGACAGTCGCCTCGTTGATCGCCGTGCCCATGGCCGGAGAGGTCGCCTGGTCGAGATAGAGCTGCATGAAGGTAGCCTTACCACGGCCGGCCAGAACGAGCTGGAGGTTCGCATCCGTGACAGCGCTCTCGGTGCCGATGACCGGCGAGAGGGCGGTGGCCGGACTCGAAGCGTTGAGCTTGGTCGCGTTGTAAACGCTGCTGAAGAACTTGAGGAAGTCAATGGCTTCCGGCGGCGCGTTCTTTCCGACCGCGATGCCGTTGCCGCCGCCAACTCCGTCAGTCGCAGCGCCCTTGCCGCCAGCAACCGTCGGGAACGGGAACCAACCGAGATCGGCTCCGATGCCCTTCTTGTTGGTGGCGTCGTTCGCCTCGGTGCCTGGGGCCCACTGGCCCATCACTTCCATGGCAGCCTGGGCGTTGCCAACAGCGGCAGCCTCGTTGTCGTAGGTAGCGCTCTTGTAGCCGGGCTGATAGGGATTGAGGGCGTTGAGCTTGACAACCTGGTCGCCGGCCGCCGTGCAGGCGTCAGTGTTCCAGTTGCCGGAGCTGATCATCGTCCGGAGCGCATCGCCGCCGCCAATGCGGAGGAGGAGGTACGTCCAGAGGTGCATGGAGGGCCACATGTCCTTGCCCGCGATGGCGAGCGGGACGATGCCAGCGGCCTTGAGCTTGGAGACGTCGGCAAGGAAGTCATCCCAGGTCGCGGGCGGAGCGGAGATGCCGGCCTTGGTGAACAGCGCCTTGTTGTACCAGACGCCGATCATTCCCATATCCCACGGGACGCCGTACTGGTGGAAGACGCCGCTCTTGTCCGTGAGGCCGTAGATGCTCATGGCGCCCTTGTTGACCGTGTCAGCCCATGGCGCCACGGCGGCGGTGATGTCCTGGAGCATGCCGGCATCGGCCTGAGCCTGCATGATGCCGCCACCCCACGACTGGAAGAGGTCAGGCGACGTGCCCGACTGCATCGTGGTCGCGAGCTTGGTCTTGAAGGCCTCGTTCTCGAGGACCGTGATGTTGATCTTGACGTTCGGATGGGCCGCTACGTAAGCGTCCGCGATCCCCTGGAAGATCGACTTGCCCGGTTCGCCAGTGGTGATGTGCCACCACTCGATGGTCACAGCCTTGGGCGTCGGGGTCGGCGTGGCGACGGCCGGCGCGGGCGTCACGGCCGGCGCGGGCGTCGCGGCCGGCGCGGGCGTCGGCGATGCGGCGGTCGATGAGCATGCACTGGCGACCAGCGCGAGGATGGCGGCTCCAGCCAGGAACCGCGTCGGGATCAATTTCACCTGGGACTCTCCTTCATGTCACGAGACGCTCCGGCCGGGCGATCGACGGGCGATCGACGCTCTGCGGCCCTCCCTTCCAAACAACCCAAGTACTCTGATCGGCGCCTCCTCCATTGCTCGCGAGGCCGTTGCCGGGCTCGCTAGCCGCGTAGCATGATTCCGCCCTCCCGTGACGGCGGCGCAGCGCGTGCATACCTATGTAGCATACGCATGCTGGCACAGTCAAGGGCCGCCAAGGACTTGCTGGCGTAGGATCTCCGGCATACGATTTACTCCTCTCGGCGGGCGCGTTCCAGCGACGGCCGGCGAGCGAGCCTGGGATCTATCGAGTCTTTTCTTGACTCGAGCGGTCGCAGGCCGCGACACGCCAGAGCCGGTCCGGCGCAAGAACAGGGATATGTCAAGGTTGCCAACGGCGGCCTGCGAGCCCTCGAATGGGCCCGGCAAGGCTGCAAGAGTCGCATTTTGGAGGTCGAAGCCATGGTCCTGACGACGGGCGGCGCAGCGCACGAGGCGTATCGGCCGACCAGCGCCGACAAGTTCACCTTCGGCTTGTGGACGGTGGGCAATGCGGGGCGCGACACGTTCGGCAGCGAGACCAGACCGCGGCTGGACCCAAACGACAGCGTCCGCAAGCTGGCCGAGCTCGGGGCTTACGGCATCTCAATGCACGACGACGACCTCGTCCCGTACGACGCCTCGCCGGCCGAGCGCGACCGGATCGTCGGGCGCCTCAAGGAGACCCTGGCCGATACCGGCATGGTCGTGGCGATGGCGACGACCAACCTCTTCGGCCATCCGGTCTTCAAGGACGGGGCCTTCACCTCAAACGACCGAGCGGTGCGCCGCTACGCCATCGCCAAGACGATGCGGGCGATCGACATCGGGGCCGAGCTTGGGGCCAAGATCTACGTCTTCTGGGGCGGCCGCGAAGGCGTGGAGGCGATGGCGTCGAAGCGACCGGGAGACGCCCTGGACCGCTTCCGCGAGACCATGGACTTCCTGTGCGAGTACGTGATCGATCGCAAGTACGGGATGCGCTTCGCGATGGAGCCAAAGCCCAACGAGCCGCGCGGCGATACCTTCCTGCCGACGGTTGGCCACGCGCTGGCCTTCATCGGCACTCTGGCCCATCCCGAGATGGTCGGGCTCAACCCCGAGACGGCGCACGAGACGATGTCGGGCCTGTCCTTCTACCACGCCGTGGCCCAGACCCTCTGGCAGGGCAAACTCTTCCACATCGACCTCAACGGCCAGAAGATCGGCCGCTACGACCAGGACCTGCGCTTCGGCTCGGAGGGCATCAAGGATGCCTTCTTCCTGGTCAAGCTGCTCGAGGAGTCCGGCTACGAGGGGCCGCGCCATTTCGACGCTCACTCCTACCGCAGCGAGAACATGGAAGGCGTCTGGGACTTCGCCGCGGGTTGCATGCGGACGTACCTGATCCTCAAGGAGAAGGCCAAGCGCTTCGCCGCCGACCCCGAGATCACTGCCGCCCTGGCGGCGGCTTCCGTCCCCGAACTGGCCCTCCCCAGCGTGGGCCGCTATTCAGCCAAGTCCGCCGCAGAGCTGGCGGCGAACCCCGGCGACCCCAACGAGCTTGCTCGACGCGGCTACGGCAACGAGCGCCTCGACCAGCTGGTCATGGAGTTGCTCATGGGCGTCCGGTGACGGTGGACTGACGCCAGCCGGCACGGGACCGCGATTACGATGGCAGCGATGAGAACGCTGGTCGCGGGCGTCGATTGCTCTACCCAGTCGACCAAGGTCCTCGTCATCGACGTAGATACCGGTGAGATCGTCGGGCGAGGACAGGCCCCGCACGCGGTCACCGGTGTGGGCGGAGCTCGCGAGACTCAACCGGACGTATGGTGGGAGGCTCTTCGCATCTGTCTGGGACAGACCGGTGTCGCCCGCGACATAGCCGCCATCGCCGTCGCCGGCCAGCAACATGGCCTCGTGTGCCTGGATGCGAGCGGCAGGCCTCTCCGCCCGGCAATGCTCTGGAACGACACACGGTCGGCCCCGGACGCGGCCCGGCTCGTCGAGGCATTGGGCGGCGCCGAGGCCTGGGCCAAGCGGATCGGAAGCGTTCCGGTGGCATCGTTCACAGCCACAAAATGGGCCTGGATGAGGCGGCTCGAGCCCGAGATTGCAGCTCGGACGCGTGCCCTCCGCCTGCCCCACGACTATCTCACCGAACGGCTCACGGGAGAGGGAGTCACGGATCGGGGTGACGCGTCGGGCACGGCCTGGTGGTCGACGGACACGGAGAAGTACGCTCCCGGCGTCCTCTCGCTGCCGGAGCTGGATCTGCCGCCCGAACTCCTGCCCCGAGTCCTCGAACCGACCGAGCCCGCCGGCTCCGTCACGGCCGAGGCTGCCGAGGCGACCGGCCTTTCGGTCGGAGCGCTCGTTGGCCCGGGCACGGGCGACAACATGGGCGCGGCATTGGGTTTGGGGCTGCGACCGGGCATGCCCGTGCTCAGCCTCGGAACTTCCGGGACGGTCTACCTTGTCTCCAAGACACGCACCGCCGATCCGACCGGGAGCGTCGCGGGCTTCGCCGACGCCACTGGCAAGTTCTTGCCACTTGCCGCAACCCTGAACTGCACTCTCGCCGTGGATCGTGTGGCGGCGCTGTTCAAGCTGGACCGCAACGATGTCGCTCCTAGCAACGGTGTCGTGGCCCTGCCCTACTTCGACGGTGAGCGCACGCCCAACCTGCCCGAGGCGGCCGCGGCGTTCCTCGGGCTGCGCCACGAGACGGATCCGCGGTCGATCCTGATGGCCACGTACGAGGGCGCCATCGTGAGCCTCCTCGACGCGCTCGACGTTATCGATCAGTGCTCGTCCGGGGTGGATGCTGGCGCGCCGCTCACTCTGATCGGCGGAGGAGCGAGGGGCGAGACCTGGCAGCGCGTGGCACAACGCCTTTCCGGGCGGGCGATCTCCATACCGGACGCGACCGAGCTAGTGGCGATCGGCGCGGGCGTGCAGGCGGCGGCCACGCTGCGAGGCGAGACGGCACAGAACGTGGCCGCTCGCTGGCAGACGGACCACGGAACCCTGCTCGAGCCTATCGCCCGCGACGCGGAGACGATCTCCTACCACCGAGCCGTCCGGCAGCTTGCGCTGGCAGCGGTACAGAGCCGCCCGGAAGCGAGTTGATCCGCCGCTCTCCGTGAACGAGACCCCGAGGCGGTCCTGGACCGAGCCCGATCAGCCGTGGAGCTTGGCAAGCTCCGTCTGAGTGACCTCGCTCGGCAGCTTCCCCATGATGATCATGCCCAGGACCTCGTCCGTCGTCACTTCCGTCTTGTTGACCGTACCGACGAGCCTGCCGTGGAGCATGACGCTGATTCGATCGGCCAGGTCGAAGACGTCGTGGATGTCGTGGCTGATCAGGAAGATGCCGATCCCTTCGGACTTCAGCTGCTTGATCACGTTTCGCACTTGCACGGTCTCGGCCGGACCGAGCGCCGCCGTGGGCTCGTCCATGATCAAGACCCGGGCGTTGAAGTGGATGGCCCGGGCAATGGCGATGGCCTGCCGCTGGCCGCCGGAGAGGGAGACGACCGGCGTCTTGAAGTTCTTGAAGTTGGGGTTCAAGCGCCCCATGACCTTGCGGGTAGCCGATTCCATCGCCGAGTCGTCGAGCGACCCTGTTCGAGTCTTGAGTTCCCGGCCGAGGAAGAAGTTGGCCGGGGCGTCAATGTTCTCGGCCAGCGCCAGGTTCTGATAGATCGTTTCGATGCCGAGAGCCTTGGCCACGCGCGGATTCGGTATAGAGACGGGCTGGCCGTCGATCAGGACCTCGCCGGAATCGGCCGGGTGGGCCCCCGAGAGGGTCCGGATCAGCGTCGTCTTGCCGGCGCCGTTGCCGCCGACCAGGCCGACGACCTCTCCCGGACGGAGATCCACGGTGACGTTCTGAACTGCGTGAACGCCACCGAAAGCCACGCTGATTTCGCGCAGCTCGACGAGGGGCGCACCCGCGACCGTCGCAGCGGTCGTGGGTTCGGCGGGGGTGGGTGCGATGCTCATCTTCTTGCTCCCTGGCCTACTTGGAACGCCGCTGAAGAATAGTGTCGAGGCCGACCACGAACACCAGAACCGAACCGATCGCGACGTCCTGCATCGGCGAATCCAGGCCGATTGTGACCATGCCGGCCTTGAGCGACTGCATGAGCACCGCCCCGAGGATTGCGCCCTGGATCGTGCCGACGCCGCCGGAGAATGACGTGCCGCCGATGACGGCCGCGGCGATCACGAGCAGCTCATATCCGGTTCCTGTGCTGGTCACGCCGGCGTCGAGCCGGGACGCCTGGATGCACGCGGCAACGGCGCAGAGAACGCCCATCAGCACGAACGTGCCGAGGATGATGCGCTTCGTGTTGATACCGGCAAGGGTGACCGCTTCGGGGCTGCCGCCGATCGCGAAGACGTAGCGGCCGAACTGGCGTCTGGTCGCCAGGTAACCCATGACCAGCCCGATGCCCAGAAGAATCAGGACCGGAGCCGCGAGGCCGACCGGAATGATCAGGCCGCCGGGCGGCTCGGTGGTGCCGTGAGCCGTTGCGAACTGGGTGGCGAGTCCGGGCGGCAGGGGGTAGTTGTTGAGGACCCAGGCGAAGAACAGGACGGCGGCCCAGCCTGCCGCTATCAACACAGTCATGGCCCACCGCGGCCGGACGGGGAATCCGTACTTACGGCGCTTGCCGCTGCTGCTGATCAGCGCATACGCGATCCCCGCGCAGATCAATAAGGCGACAATCCACGTCGGCCAGAATCCGATTGCGCCACCGCTGTCGCTGATCGCGCTGCCGCTGGAGAGGTTGCCGCCGATGATGGCGAAGTTCTTGTCCATGGGCGCGATCGTCTGGCCCTGCTGGATCTTGAAGATGAGACCGCGCCATATAAACCAGCCGCCCAGAGTGACGATGAACGAGGGGATCCCGATATAGGCGATCAGGCCGCCCTGAATGGCCCCGATCACGGCGCCGACGGCGACGGCGACCAGGACCGCGACGACCCAGATCTCCCACGAGCCGTAGGCGAGATGCAGGTCCTCGGTCAGCCAGATACGCTGCGTCATCGCGGCGAAGTAGGCCGTGAGGCCCATGACTGAACCGACCGAGAGGTCGATGTTCCGCGAAACGATGATCAGAACCATGCCCGTGGCCATGATCGCGACCGGCACGCTCTGGACGGAGACGTCGTAGAGGTTGCGCGGCGTCAGGAAGAGGCCGTTCGAGGCATAGCCGAAGCCCAGCCAGATAGCGATCAGGGCAAGGATCATGCCCGTCAGCCGCAGATCGATCTCCATCGTCCGAGCACCGGACCGAAGGACGACCTGCAGCGGTTTCGTCGCCCGCCTCCACGCGGGCTGAATCGGCGCCGGGCCCTGTGCTTGTCCCACAACCTGACTCATCGCTAGCCTCTCGACTGACCTGAGATCAAAAGACTCGTCACCCCTAATGTTACGCGCCCTGCGCCGCGGTTTCCCGGGCGCAGGGCGCGTCGATTGCCTCTAGATCTCGCGAGCTGCTAGCAGCCCGTGACGGATCCGGCGGTCACGTCCTTGCAGAGCGTGGCCTTGTCGATCCACTTGGCGTCAAGGACGACCTGGAGGTTGTCCTTGGTGATCGCCTGCGGGGTGATGAGGATCGAGTTCAGGCTGTTGCCGCCCGGTGACTTGAAGACGGCGGACTTGCCTTGCGCTGTCGAGATGTCGGCCATCTTGGTGCCAGCGCAGAGGGCAGCGGCAGCCTCACCGGCCGCGTTGCCGAGGAGGCGGGCGTCCTTCCAGACGTCAACGGTCTGGGTTCCGAGGGCGATGCGGTTCAGAGCCGCGGCGTCGCCGTCCTGTCCGGAGACCGGAACCTTGCCGGCAAGGCCCTGAGACTTCAGGGCGGCGATGACGCCACCGGCCATGCCGTCGTTCTCAGTGAAGGCGATGTCGATCTTGTTGTTGTTCTTGGTGAGCAACTGGGCCATCTCGTTCTGGGCGTTGGCCGGATCCCAGTTGTCGGTGTAGGTCTCGCCGACGTTGACGAGCTTGCCGGTCGGATCGGTCTGGCCGACATCCGGGACACCAGCCTGGACCATGCCGGAGCGGAGGAAGTCCGCGTTGGCATCGGCCTTGTTGCCCTTGATGACGACGAAGTTGCCGGAGCTCTTGACGGCGAGGAGAGCCTGCGCCTGCATCTTGCCGACGAGGACGTTGTCGAAGGTGATGTAGAACGCGCCCGGATCTTCGATCAGGCGGTCATACGCGATGACCCCGACGCCGGCCGCGATAGCCTTGGCAACGGACGGCTTGATGGCCGTTCCGTCCTGGGCCAGGATGATCACGACCTTGGCGCCCTGGTTGATCAGAGCGTCGACGTTAGAGGCCTGGGCGTCCGTGGACGACTTAGCGTCGTTCGAGATGTAGGTGTCGCCAGCCTTGGTGAGAGCAGCCTTGATCGCCGGCTCGTCCCACTTGGCCCAGCGCTCTTCCTGGTAGTTGTTCCAGGAGACGCCGACGGTGCAGGGCGCGGCCGGGGTGGCCGCCGCCGGGGTCGCCGCGGCCGGGGTGGCCGCCGCAGGGGTCGCTGCGGCCGGGGTGGCCGCCGCAGGGGTCGGAGATGCCGCCGAGCTAGAGCAGGCTGAGGCGACGAGCGCCACGACTGCGACTAGGGCTGCTGCTTTGCGACTACTGAACATATGTCCCTTCCTCCTTGTGGAATGGATGCGGATCGCGATCCGCCAAGCGACTGTCTTCCGCGTTAAGCTACCGGACCTCCTCTCCGCCTTCAAATCGGTCTTCGATTCCGGAGACTAATTGAATGGATCGCTCATGCCCTGAGCTGTACCGGGGCCTCACTCCGGCGCCCGGCCGGATCCCTGTGGCAGCGGAACCGTCTGACTCACAATCCTAGTAGCGGATCCGCCGCAGGGTCTCGTTCAGAACAAGAGCCGTACCGTCGATCGCTTGCGGCACGCGCGGACATGATATAGCAGAGATGCTGATAGCTTCTGGGCGCGATCGGGTCATCTCCCGTGTTGCCCGGTTGGGCACGAGCATGTGGGCCGGGTGTCCACCTATGTAGCATACGTATGCTTCCCCAGTCAAGATCGTGAGGCAGATCGTGGAGCGGGGCCCGTTGGGCTGGACCCACCGGCCTGGGCCCTGCCGGCGACGCTCGAGTCCGCGTCCAGTGGCCGGACGGCGAGATTGGGCCGTGGATGCAAGTGACCGAGAACCAGTTCGTCGACATCGCGCGCGGCTCCGCCGGGGCGCAGCCATGGACGCCGCCCAAGACCTGAGGAAGGAACCAAATCGATGGTCAACGCACGGCTGGCCGAGATCGCGTTGCCGGACTTCGGTATGCCGGAGACGCGCCCCGAGATCCCCGGGCACGTCTACGCGGCCCGAGTGGCGGCCCTCCGAGAGCGCGCGGATCAAGGCGGCTATGACCGGCTCGTCGTCTACAGCGATCGCGAGCACAGCGCCAACCTGGGCTATCTGACCGGCTTCGACCCCCGCTTCGAGGAGGCCATCTTCGTGCTCGGCCCGACGGGCGACCCGGCGATCCTGGTCGGCAACGAGTGCCAGGGGATGGCGGCCCATGCGCCCCTCAAGATGCGGACGGTGCTGTTCCAGGATCTCAGCCTGCCGGGTCAGCCGCGCGATCGGTCGGCGCCCCTGGCCGCGATTCTCGGCGACCTGGGCGTCGAGCGAGGCAGCCGAGTGGGCGTGGTCGGCTGGAAGACGTACGCCGACCGCGAGTCGATGGATATGCCGTCGTACCTCGTGGACGAGCTGCGGCGCCTGACTGGACCAACGGGGAAGGTCGAGAACGCGACCGGCATCCTGATCGACGCCGCCGACGGCCTGCGTGTAGTCAACGAGGTCGATCAGCTCGCGGCGTTCGAGTACGCGGCCTGTCAGACGTCGGATGGGGTCCGGCGCGTCATCTTCGGCATCGAGCCCGGGGTGACCGAAAGCGAAGCGGTCCGGCTCCTGCGCTGGAACGGCATGCCGCTCTCCTGCCACCTCATGTTGTCGGCGGGACCGAGGGCATTCCTGGGGATGCTCAGTCCGGGCGACCGTCAGATCCAGCGCGGCGATCCGTTCACCGTCGCCTTCGGCGTCTGGGGTGCGCTCAACTGCAGGGCCGGCTTCGTGGTCGGTGGTGCGGACGAGCTGCCTCCGGGGATCGCAGGCTACGTGGAGCGCCTGGTTGGGCCCTACTTCGAGGCCATCGCGGAGTGGTACGGTGCCCTGCGCGTCGGCCAGACGGGCGGTGTCCTGCACGAGATAGTCCAGCGTCACATTGGCGATCCGTTCTTCGGCGTCTCGCTCAATCCAGGGCACCAGATCCACAACGACGAGTGGGTCAACTCCCCGATAGCCCCGGGGTCGCCGATCGAGCTCCGTTCCGGCATGGCGCTGCAAGTGGACGTCATCCCGGCAACCGGGACGGACTTCTTCACGACCAACATCGAGGATGGCGTTGCCCTTGCCGACGGGTCGTTACGCGAGGCCTTCGCCGCGGCCTACCCCGGAGCGTGGAAGCGGATCCAGGCCAGACGGCAGTTCATGAGCGACGCTCTCGGGATCGCCCTGCACCCGGATGTCCTGCCGTTCTCCAACATCCCGGCCTACCTGCCGCCGTTCCTGCTCCGCCCGGAAAGGGCCATGACCGTGGCCGTCTGACCGCCTTGCAGGCGATCAAGCGGGCGGGGTCTTGCGCGCACGCCGTCCGGATTCGGGCGGGTTGATCCGCCCCGGGCCCCAGACCTCCGGGCCGCATATGAAGGGCCGCGGGCTGTGACGGGGCAGGGTCGTCGGATCCGACCGCCACGCGGCGACTGTCTCATCGAGCCAGGCCTTCAGCCCATCGAAGTCTTCCCAGGGCTGGAACGGCCAGCCCTCGGAGCGGCATAGGGCGATCAGGTCGCGTTTCGCGAAGATCACGTCCGAGTAGGCCGCGGCGTACCTGTCACTCTCGCCGTCGCCGATGAAGACGACTATCCTGCCGGCGGCCTGGTGGCCGAGCACGCGCTGCCGCTTGCAGGTTCCACAGACGAGGCAGTCGGGGTGGCCGTTGGGGAAAGTCATCCGGGCACGCCCACCGTCGAATTGGGTCCGGGCGCAGATTACCGGGATCGGCGGCACCCCGAGGCGACGAAGCGCGGGCTCGATGTAGAAGCCGAAACCGTCGCTCACGACCTCGATCGGGATCTCCAGCTCGAGCGCGCGACGGGCGAATGAGGCGAACGACTGGTCGTGCGGCTGCGCCTCGGCGAGCGCGACGACCGGCGCCGGATCGCCGGGCAGAAGGTCGACCTGGCTGGTGTAGAGCGTCCTCGAACCGACAGCACCGGCATCGTAAGCCTCGTCGTCGGCGCGATATCGCTCGCCGATGAAGCGGTACAGGATCGTGTCGGCGACGTCAGTGGTGGCGATCGTGCCGTCGTAGTCGACCAACAGAGCTATCGGCGGCTGACCGGGCCGAAGCGGAGGCACGGGCGGCGCGGGCAGGTCGTCAGAGTCGGTTCGCATCCGGGGAGGATACCGGCCGCGGCCCGCGGGGGGCCGTGGCGGGGCGTTCGGCGAGGCGGACCCGCGGCGATCCGTGGGGCCTGGCGAGCACCGAGGGGCCTACCCCACCCCACCGGATCCTCGCGTCGAGCGCGACACAAGAATCCCGAGCACGATCACCGATCCCCCGAGGATCTGGCCCACGACGATCGATTCGCCGAGGAGGATCGCCGCCAGGGCCACCGCGAAAGCGGGGATCAGGAACTGGAAGAGCATCGTGCGCGTCGGGCCCAGGATCTTGACCGCCTCGAACATGACGACGTTGGCGGCCGCTGCCGCCAGGAGGGCGCAGAACACGTACAGCCCTATCGTGCCGGCGTGGACATGAGAGAGGTCCAAGGACTGCGCCTGCCAGGCCGCCAGCGGCAGCATTCCCAGGCAGCCGAAGCCGATCGCCCATGTGGCGGTTCGGAGCGGCGAGTGGCGCCGGAGCACCGACGTCCCGAAGGCCACGTAGCATGACCAGCAGACCGTGGCCGCGAATGTCATCAGGTCGCCGGCGGAGGCGCCGGTGAACCCGATGCCGTGAGTGGCCAGAACGACCCCTACCGCCCCCGAGAAGCCGATCGCACCGCCGATCACCTTGGCCCGCGAGAGCGTGTCGGACCCGACTCCCGCGGCGATGATCATCGTCGATATGGGCGTCGCGGCCGTGATCAGCGCCGAGTTGGACGCGGTCGTGTTGCTCAGTGCGGTGGCCCAGAGATCCTGATACAGCCCGAACCCGGCCAGGCCCAGCAACGCCATCGGCACGATATCGCGGCGCGGCAGCCCGATACTCCCCTCGCGCCACCTGAGAACGGCAAGAAGGACGAGGAAGGCGGTCTCGAACCTGACGAAGGCAAAGAGGATGGGCGGCACGTCGCGGATGACCGCCTTGACGGCCACGACGTTGGCGCCCCAGGTGAGCATCACCAGCAAGACCGCAAGCTCGGCCAGGTAGCGCGCGCGAGGGCTCGGAGCCACTCCTGTCGCTCCGGAACCGAGACGATCGACCGAACGAGTCATCCGAGCGATTCCCACCTGATGGATTTGGCCCTCGGGCAGCGACGGGCCGGAAATGCGATCGCCCGGGCCAGCGGCCCGGGCGACGGCTCAGTCGAGCGGCGGTAGAGGTGCTAGACGTTCTCCTGGTCGAGTTCTAGCGACTCCTCGTCCCCTTCTTCGGTCAGCTTGAGCCAGACGAAGAGGCCGGCCAGAACGAGCAGCGGGATGACGATGAGCGCAGCAACGATCAGCAAGAGCCCGATCATCAGGTACTTGAAGAGCGCCTTCATGGTCTACCTCCGTTACCCGCCTTCGTACCAACCGAGCCGGCTCATTCTCCTGGCTGGGGCTTGGCGGCCTTTTCGCCTCTCATGTCCGGGGCCTGGGCGATCAGGCCCTCGACCTCATCTCTGGTGAACTCCGCGATGACGTGCCTGCTGCCGGTCTGGGTTCCCATCAGCAGCCGCAAGACGAACGCGCCCTCCTGCTCGAAGAAGAAGATGTCGCGCGGCTTCTGCTCGTCGACGTATCGGCCGACGACTCGAAATGCCTGCTCATAGTAGCCCGGCTGGCCCCAAGTCACCGCGGGCTGATGGGTCTCGCGTCTCGCGTGACCTTCCTCCATGAACCGCGCGATATCGTCGTCGAGGAAGGTGAAAGTCTCCTTCACCTGGGTGCCCAGGTGTTCCGACCAGGCACCGGTTGAGGCAGACTCGACTACCAATCCCTGAACGATGAACCCGTCCGGGGCCTCGACAACGAGCATCTCGCGCATGCCACGCTGGTCGAGGAATGCCCCGATCGAGCGCAGAACTTCCTCGTAGTTCTGGCGCGGACTGCCTTCATAGATCCGCATCTCGGTTCCTCGCGCTCCGTCGACCCTGAAAAAGGACCGTCGGCCGGGTCCCTCCCGGCAGGCACCGCCCGATCCGGTATCGTGCGCGCCGCCTGATGGCCGAGTGTAGCAGCCCGCCACACGCGCGCAACGGGATTGAGCGGGTACGTGCGCCGGTCCTGTCGCCTCCGCTCCATCCCCGCGACGGCTCCCGGCCGTAGAATGACGCCGTCATCCGGACGCCGATGCCGCTCCAACCGGTTCGGCACGCTGGCGCCCATCTCGATGATGCAGTCGGGTCGCGCTGCCGGACTCTCACCGGAGTAGTTCGAACCGGAGATCGACGGCTCGGCGGAGCGCGATTTCCGTGCGGCACAAGACTTTGGGATCCGCAGGAGCGGACCGAGCCATCGCGCGAGCAACGGGAGGCGGAGAGCGAATGACCGCTGGGGCCGAGAAGATCGACCAGCTAGCAATCGACACGATCCGGACGCTGTCCATGGACGCCGTCCAGAAGGCCAATTCGGGCCATCCTGGAGCGCCGATGGGTATGGCGCCGATGGCTTACACGCTCTGGACTCGCTTCCTGCGCCACTCTCCGACCGATCCGAGCTGGCCCAACCGCGACCGTTTCGTTCTGTCGGCCGGGCACGCCAGCATGCTTCTCTACTCGCTCCTGTACCTGACCGGCTACGGGCTGACAATCGAGGATCTCCAATCCTTCCGACAGTGGGCGTCTCGCACGCCCGGTCATCCGGAGCACGGCATGACCGCCGGAGTGGAGGCCACCACCGGGCCGCTGGGCCAGGGCTTCGCCAACGCGGTGGGTATGGCGATCGCGCAGCGCCGCCTCGCGACCGAGTTCAACCGGCCCGGTCACGAGCTCATCGACCACTATGTCTATGCGATCTGCTCCGACGGCGACATGCAGGAGGGGATCTCGGCCGAGGCTGCTTCCCTGGCCGGGCACCTGCGCCTGGGCAAACTGGTCTTCCTGTACGACGACAACCACATCCAGCTCGACGGACCCACCGCGATGGCCTTCACCGAGGACGTGCTGGGAAGGTTCGATGCCTACGGCTGGCAAACGCAACGAGTCGAGGACGGGAACGACGTCGAGGCGATCGACGCGGCCATCGCCGCCGCTCGAGCCGACGACCGACCCAGCCTGATCGCGATTCGGACTCACATCGGGTATGGCGCGCCGACCAAGCACGACTCGCAGAAGGCCCACGGGTCGCCGCTCGGGGAAGACGAGGTCCGCGGCGCAAAGGAGTTCTACGGCTGGGACCCTGATCTCCATTTCTACGTCCCAGACGCGGCCCTGAGCCATTACCGCGAGGCGATCCCCGCCGGAGAGAAGCTCGTCGCGGAATGGCGGGAAAAGCTGGCTCGCTACGGCCGAGACTTCCCTGCCGAGGCCGCCGAGCTGGACCGCCGGTGGAAGGACCACCTGGCTGCCGGCTGGGCGGATGGCCTGAAGACCTATGCCGTCGGCGATCAGGTGCCGACGAGAAAGGCCGGCAGCGAGGCGATCAACGCCATCGCCGCCACGGTGCCGGAGTTGTTCGGAGGGTCGGCGGACCTCTCCGAGTCCAACCTGACGGACGTGGCCGGTGGCGGGCTCTTCGAAGTGGACAACCCCACTGGCCGCAACATCCGATTCGGAGTCCGCGAACATGCCATGGGCGGAATCGCCAACGGCATCGCCCTTTACGGCGGATTCATCCCGTACGCCGCCACGTTCCTGGTCTTCAGCGACTACATGCGCGGCGCCGTCCGCCTGGCGGCGCTCACCGGCCTCCGGGTGATCTACGTCTGGACCCACGACTCGATCGGCGTCGGCGAGGACGGCCCCACTCACGAGCCGGTCGAACAAGTGGCAGCCCTCCGGGCCATCCCGAACCTGGACGTCATCCGGCCCGGCGACGCAAATGAGACGGCGGCCGCCTGGCGCTGCGCGGCGGAAAGGGTTGAAGGCCCAACCGCGCTGATCCTGTCGCGCCAGAAGCTGCCTGTCCTGGCGGGCACGGCCGAGAAGGCCGGCGACGGCGTGACTCGCGGCGGGTACGTGCTGCGCGACGCATCCGGGGACGCGGCCGAGCCGGACCTGATCGTCATCGGGACGGGGTCCGAGCTGCAGCTGGCGGCCGGCGCGGCAGAGGCCCTGGAGAAGGAGGGGATCCGGACGCGAGTTGTCAGCCTGCCCTCGTGGAAGCGGTTCGAGGCCCAGGACGCGGCCTATCGCGAGTCTGTGCTGCCACGAGCCGCCCGCAAGCGCCTGGCCGTCGAAGCGCTCGTTCCGCTCGGCTGGGAGCGGTACGCCGGAGACGAAGGCGCGATCGTCGGCATCGACCGGTTCGGGGCCTCGGCTCCCGGTGAGGAGATCATGCCCCACTTCGGCTTCACCGTTGAACGAGTCACGGAGATCTGCCGGAAGGTCGTCCGCGACGGGTTGCGCGGCCGCGTTCCGACCGCTGATTCTGGCCCGGAGGGCCGCTGAAAGGAGGCCAAGATGCGCGTCGCGATGGCGGCCGACCATGCCGGTGCCGAGCTGAAGGCCGAGTTGCTGGCCCGGTTGGCTCCTCTGGGCCACGAGCTGATCGACCTGGGCGGCGACGGCTCCGATCCAGAGGACGACTACCCGGACTACAGCCGCGCCCTGGCGATGGCCATCGTCGATGGCCGTGCGGATCGCGGCATCCTCGTCTGCGGCAGCGGCGTGGGGGCTTCGATCGCGGCCTCCAAGGTGCCCGGGATCCGGGCCGGACTCTGCCACGACACCTACTCCGCAGGCCAGGGCGTGGAGCACGACGACATGAACATCCTCGCCCTGGGAGCCAGGGTGATCGGTGTTGAGACGGCCGTTTCCTGCGCCGAGTCGTTCCTGGCCGCGAGATTCAGCGGCGAGCCGCGCCACGTGCGCCGCCTCGCCAAGATCCACGCCATCGAGGAGGAGGCCTCCAGATGACCGAACCGATTCTCTCGACGTCTCTGGCCCTGGACCTGACGCTCAAGGACGCGAAGCTGGAGGCCGCCCTGGCCGCGGCTCGCGGCCGCGCCGTCAGTGAGAACTGGGCAGATCGGGCCATCGGCCGCCGCGATCCCGCCGTGTGGTCCGGCGAAGACCTCGTGCAGCGGGCTATCGCCCAGCGTCTCGGCTGGCTCGAGGCGCCGTTCCACTTCGCCGACGAGACCGGCGAGCTGAAGGCGTTCGCGACCTCGATCCGCGAGCAGGGCTACACCACGGCCGTGCTGGGGGGGATGGGCGGCAGCAGCCTTGCTCCTGCGCTCCTGGCCCACGTCTTTGGTCCGGCGAAGGACGGCACGCCGGTACGCGTTCTCGATTCCACCGATCCGGCCGCGGTGTCGGCCACGCTGGACGACCTGGACCCAACCGCGACCCTGTTCATCGTTTCCACCAAATCGGGCACTACCGCCGAGTCGCTCTCGTTCCAGGCGTATCAATGGGCCCGGATCGACGATGCGCTGGAGGCCGCCGGGGTGGGACGGCCGACCCAGTCGGGCGACTTCATGGCCGCGATCACGGACCCCGACAAGAGCCTCCGCGCGATCCCTCACCACGACCAATTGCGCGAGGTCTTCCTCAACCCACCCGATGTGGGCGGCCGCTATTCGGCCTTGACCTACGTCGGCCTCGTCCCCGGTGCTCTGCTCGGGATCGACCTCGAGACGCTCCTGGAGAAGGCCCGGGCGATGGTCATCGCCTGCGGCCAGCCCGACCCGGCCAGGAACCCGGGCCTGGCGCTCGGCCTGGCCATGGGCGCCTTCGCCGCGGCGGGTCGCGACAAGCTGACCTTCGTCATAGACCGTGAGCTGGCTGCCTTCGGGCCATGGGTCGAGCAGCTGATCGCCGAGAGCACCGGCAAGGCGCCGATCGGCTCAGCGGATGGGCGAGGCGTTGGCGTGGTGCCCGTCGACGGCGAGCCGCTCGCCGCCCCGGCGGCCTACGGCAATGACCGTGTCTTCGTCCGAATCGCGCTCGCCGGATCCGCCGGACCGGACCCATCTATCGGCACATACGTCGACGCCCGACTGGCCGAGCTTGCCGCGGCCGGTCACCCGGTCATCCGCATCGAGGTCGGAGACAAGATCGAGATCGGCGCGGAGTTCGTCCGCTGGGAGGTCGCCACGGCGCTCGCCGGCGCGGTGCTGAAGATCGACCCGTTCGACCAGCCCAACGTCGAGGAGGCCAAAGCCAACACCCGCGCGGTCATCGCCGCCTTCGAGGATGGAAATGGAGCCGACGCGGGCGGTGCGGCCCTCGGTGTGGCCGACGAAGCGGCGCTCGCCGCCGCCCTCAGGGCCCATCTGGTCAAGCTCGCCCCGAACGGCTACGCCTCCATCCAGGCCTACGTGGCCCAGACGCCGGATCGGGACGCGGCCCTGAGCCGCATCCGCACGCATCTCCGGGACGCGACCCACCGCGCCACGACCGTGGGCTACGGGCCGCGCTTCCTGCACTCGACGGGCCAGCTGCACAAGGGCGGCGCGCCGATTGGGTGGTTCCTCCAGCTCGTCTGCGAGCACCCAGCCGACCTCGAGATTCCCGGCCAGTCCTACACCTTCGGCCAGCTCATCGACGCCCAGGCCATCGGCGACGCCCGGACGCTCGTGGACCACAATCTGCCGATCCTGCGGATAGATCTGGGACGGGACCCGGACGGCAGTCTGGCCGCCCTCGAGCGGGCTCTCGTCACGGCTCTCGGGGAGGGATGAGCATATGGAACTCGGCTCAGTCCGAGCGGTTCGGGTCATAGCCCCCTCCGCGCCGGCCGTTCGAGACACGGCTCGAGCCTGAGCCGATGAGCCCGGCTCGTGTCCCCAGCCCGCCCACGCCGGCCCGAACGGCGCGGCAGCTCCGCGAAGCGACCGGCGCCGCCCGTGGTCGCCGGAGGAGCGAAGGGGATCTCAATCCGCTCCGTCAGGGGCTTCGCCTGGAACGCGTGCCGGACCCGTGTGCCTTCGTCCTTTTCGGCGCCACGGGCGACCTGGCTCATCGCAAGGTCATTCCGGCGATCTACCAGCTATGGCGCACGAACCTGCTGCCGGCCGAGTTCAGCCTGGTCGCGGTAGCCCGACGGCCGTATTCGGACGAGGCCTTTGTGGCCGAGGCTCGGGATTCCGTGGCGAAGTACTCGCGGGTTCTGCCGATCGACGAAGCGGCCTGGGCCGAGCTGGCGAAACGGATCACGTACCAGCAGCTCGACTTCGGCGACGACCCCGGCTTCGACCGGCTGGCCAAACGGCTGGACGAGCTGGACACGCAGCGAGGATCGGCTGGGAACCGGCTCTTCTACCTGGCCACACAACCGTCGCAGGTGACGGAGATCGTCCAGCAGCTGGGTCGAGCGGGCCTGGACCACGAGTTACGCGGCGGCGGCTGGCGACGCGTCGTCATCGAGAAGCCGTTCGGCCGCGACTACGAATCGGCGCGCCATCTCAATCACGAACTGGCGAAGGTCCTGCGCGAGTCGCAGGTCTATCGCATCGACCACTACCTGGGCAAGGAGACGGTCCGCAACCTGCTCGTCTTCCGGTTCGGCAACGGGATCTTCGAGCCGGTCTGGAACCGAAGTTACGTCGACCACGTGCAGATCACGGTGGCCGAGTCGATAGGCGTGGAGAACCGGGGTTCCTTCTACGAGGAAACGGGGGCCAGCCGCGACATCCTTCAGAACCACCTCCTCCAGCTCCTGACGCTGGTCGCCATGGAACCGCCCTCGTCGTTTCAGGCAGACGCGCTGCGCGACCAGAAGCTCCAGGTCCTGCGGGCCATCGCGGCGCCCGATCTGGAGCAGGTCCGCCGCAACGTCGTGCGAGGTCAATACGGACCGGGCTGGGTCGAGGGAGAGGCGGTCGCCGGGTACCGACAGGAGCCGGAGGTCGACCCCGAGTCCGAGACTGAGACCTACGTAGCCGGCTGCTTCCAGATCGACGACTGGCGCTGGAGCGGAGTCCCGTTCTACCTGCGGGCCGGTAAGCGACTGCCCAAGCGCGCCACCGAGATCGCGATCCAGTTCAAGGAAGTGCCGCTTCGGCTCTTCCGGGAATCCACGGGCGATCCGGCGCCGAACGTCCTGGCCATGCGCATCCAGCCCGACGAAGGAATCATGCTGCGCTTCGCGGCCAAGGTGCCCGGTCTGGGCCTGGACGTACGGACGGTGAACATGGACTTCGGCTACGACACGTCGTTCGCGGTCGATTCGCCGGACGCGTACGAGACACTGATCCTCGACGCACTCTTGGGCGACGCCTCTCTCTTCACCAGGGCCGACGAAGTTGAGGCTGCCTGGTCCGTCGTGACGCCCATCGACGCGGCCTGGGCCTCGATGCCGGCGCCGCACTTCCCCGACTACGCCGCGGGAACGTGGGGCCCGGAGGCGGCGGACGAGTTGATCGAACGGGACGGCCGACGGTGGCGAAGAATCTGAAGGTCCCCGCGGCGGCCAAGGCAGTCGCGGCGGCCGGGGCATCCGGACGGGCGGCCACCGCGGCCGTGGCGTCCCGGCTCCCTGTCGTCCACTCCGTGCCCGAGATCGAACGTCAGCTCGGAATGTTGTGGGCACGTGTCGAGGCGGCTCGCGCGGAGACCGAGCGCACCAAGGAAGCCCTGGCCGAAGGCCACGGGCGGGCGGCGACCCACCTCTCGGCGGCCCGTGCCGCGGCCGCCCTGGCCGCGCACGAGCCGAGTGGCGCCGGGGAGAGGCACGTCGTGGCCCGTTCCAGCGTCCTGAACCTGGTCGTGGTGGCGCGCCATCACGAGACGGCCGAGCGCTGCGCGGCCACGATCGTACACACGGCCGGACGCCGACCGTCGCGGTCGTTGATCCTCCTGGCGATGGACCCCGACGGGCCGCCCGGCCTGGAGGCCCGAATCGACGCCCTGGCGCTGAGCGCGGCGACGGGACGCGCCGAGACGGGCGCCGAGACGATCCACGTGACGGCTCGGGGTGAGACCGGGATGCACCTCGCCTCGATCATCGTGCCGCTCCTGGTCCACGATCTGCCGGTCGCCCTGTGGTGGCCGGACGACCCGCAGTTCTCCTCCCGTCGCGCGGAACGACTCGCGCCCCTGGCGGATCGCCTGATCGTCGACGGGTCCTCCTGGTCCGGCAACGGCATAGACCGCCTTGCGGCCCTGGCGGACCTGGCGCACAGTCGGCAGCTGTTCGTCGCCGACTTCGCCCTTCTGAGACAGGCCCGCTGGCGAGAGGCGCTCGCCTCCGTCTACGACCTGCCGGACCTTCGTCCACACCTGCGGGCGGTTCGATCGATCGCCGTCGAGTACGCCGCCGCCCAGGAGGGCGACCCGGCCGGATTGACGAACGTCGTGCGACCCATCTACCACGTTGCCTGGCTGGCATCTCGGCTCGGGATGAGTGTGGTTTCGCCTCTGCAGGGCGCACCCGGAGGCCGGCGCGTAGCCACGCTTCGCCAGCGAGAGCACAGGGTGGACGTGGAGCTTCGTCCGGCCGGTTCGGAGCTGGGCGAAGGCTCGACGGTGCGGGTGGAGATCGTTTCGCGCCTGCGTGGGGCCGAGCTGGTCGGCGATGTCACGGCGGGCGATCGGACGGTCGAGGTTGCCGTCCGAGACAAAGGCCGCGAGCGAGTTCGGCGCACCTACCTGGCCCCCAAACTCCGCGACGTGGACCTGCTGGAGCGAGCCGTGGAAGACAGTGCGACCCACCCGGTCGCCGTGGAAACCCTGGCGATGGCGGGCCGTTTGATCCGAGCGGAAGAGGCGCCACGCGGGCCGGGCCAGGGACGCGAGGGCGGTGGCCGTGACTGAACACGGGTCGGACGCCGCCCGGGTCCCGGAGCTGTTCGCGGGTAGCGGCGTCGCGGGCCTGGCGGCGCCCAACCGGGGCGAGCCCGAGCTGTTGGTCCTGGCCGATCCGGAGGCCGTCGCCCGTGAGGCCGCCGGTCGAATCGCGGCCGCGCTCGTCGCCGCCGTGAAGCATCGCGGCCGGGCCGACTTCTGCACCACCGGCGGCACCACTCCGATCCCTATCTATCGCCTCCTGGCCCAGTCGCCGCTGCGCGATCGCATCGCCTGGCCGCAGGTCCACGTCTGGTTCGGCGACGAACGGTTCGTCCCGCGCGATCACCCCGAGTCGAACGTGACCCCGGTGGACGATGTCTTGCTGGGCGGCGACGCGGAGGGCGGCGCGCCGCTGCCTGCGGCAAACATCCATCCCTTCCCCGTGGATCGGGCGATCGCGGAAGACCATGACAACGCCTGGTGCGCTGCCCGTTACGCCGAGGAGATGGCGTCGAACCTGCCACGACTGGGAAGCAACTGGCCGGTCTTCGATGTGATCCTGGTCGGCGTGGGGACCGACGGCCACGTCCTTTCCTGCTTCCCGGACAGCCCGGCGCTGGACGGCCTCGCCTGGACGGTCGGAGTGCCAGCACCTTCCCACGTGGGGCCACATCTGCCTCGAATGACTCTCAATCCACGTCTCCTCGAGGCGTCCCCGGTCCTGGCCGTCACCTGGGGCGCCGGCAAGGCCGAGGCTCTCGGCCACGTCTTCGGGACGGTTCGCGACGGCCGCCGCTGGCCGGTCCAGCGCACCCGCCGCGCCGGCGCGGTCTGGCTTGTTGACGAGGCCGCGGCGGCGCGTATGCCGAAGGCCGATCTGGCGTAAGCCTCCCGCCGGACAAGGTTCCGGCCCGGGATCAACCCGGGCCGGAGACTCGCCGCGATTAGGGACCGGTACTCAGTGATCGGTGATCACCTTGATCGTCGGGTCGTTCGGCCCCACCGGCCAGTTGCTGGTAGTAGGCGCGGCGTTGTTCCACGACCAGATCAGGAAGCCCCTGACTCCGGCCTTGAACATGGCCGAGCATTTCGCGTCGAAGGCAGCGGCTCGGGCGGCCAGGGTGCCGCCGACGCTGGAGGCCTTGATGCCGGACTCACCAACGAAGATCGGCTTGCCCAGGGCGTTGCAGGCCGCGATGTCCTTGACGAGGTTGGCCGGCAGAGCCTCTGTCTCATGGCCGTAGTCGTGATACTCGCAGACATCGATCGTCGAGGGTGAATTGATCAACTGGTAATCCCCGCCCTGGCTGCCGCACTGGCCCGCGCCCATGGTCCCGAGCGAGATCAGGTGGTTGGGGTCGATCGACTTGATCAGGCCGGAGACGTCGGTCGCGAAGTTGAAGAGGTCGGATGCCGGTGCGCAGGTCGAAGTGTTGTCCTTCTTCACTTCGGCCTCGTTCATCAGCTGCCACATGGCGATCGTCGGATCGTCCTTGTAGCGAGCGACGATCTCCTGGACCCACTGGCGATAGGGCACGGTGTTCTGCGGCAAGACCTGCGTCTTGTAGCCGCCGGTGTACCAGCTGTCCCACTTGTACTGGCTGGTGGAGCTTTCGCAGGAGCCCCACTGGTTGGCGAGGGTCACGACGACCTTCACTCCGTGGGCCTTCGCGACCGCGAGGGTGTGGTCGAAAGCGCTCCAATCGCGCTGGCCGTTCGTCGTCGCCAGGCGCTGGAAGAACCACGCCCGGAAGACCTCGGCACCCGAGCCCACGGTCGTCAGGGCCGTGTCGAGCGCGCTACCGGTGCCCATGGTGTACGAGCAGTTGGAGCGGCTGTTGGCCTGGTAGATGTTGAAGCCGGCGAACTGGAAGGGCTGACCGCCGAGGGTCAACTGGGTTCCGGAGCGGCCGACGAAACCGGCCGGCAACGGCGTAGGTGCCGTGGTCGGGGCCGGAGTTGGTGTAGCAGTGGGCGTCGGGGCCGCCGTCGGGGAGGGTGTGGCTGTGGGCGTTGGTGCAACCGTGGGCGTCGGGGCCGCCGTCGGGGATGGTGTGGCGGTGGGCGTTGGGGTAGCCCGCGGTGGACTCGTTGGGGTAGTGCTCGGTCGGGAGCTGGGAGCCGGAGTGACGTCGTCGGTTCCCACCATGAAGGTCGCCGTCAGGTTGGAGGTCCCCGACGATGTCTCGATCTTTACCGAAATCGCATGGCTACCGTTGCCGGCCTTGCTGGAATCCCAGGGCTTGGCCTTTCCGGCGCTATCCGTGCCGGCGAAATCGAGCGGCGCAGAACCTTCGACATGAGTCGCCGTGCCGGTCATGGCCGGGTTGTCGAGCCAGAAGCTGGCCTTGCTCACGCCACTGGTCGGGGTCACGAAGACATACACCTCGTCGCTGATCTTGGCCCCGGCTAGGGCCGTGGCCGAGGTCCGGCTGGATGATTTCGAGACCATCAAGGTGTACGAAGGTCCGCTGCTGGACGCGAAGACGGCGATGGGGATCAGGAGGGCCGCGATCACGGCGATGGCGAGCACGGCACGAGGCGATCGTGCGTGCAGCGGGCGAGAGCCGTTGTCCATGAATTCTCCTCCTCATGGCCCGCGGTGACGAGCGGGCATGGGTAGTCCGACGGGGGCGGCGTGGCGGCGGGGGGCTACGGTCGCGAAGGCGGGGGCGTTGGCAGCAACCGTAGGCGGTGGACGGGACCGAAGTCATGACCTAAAGGGGCTTGCCAGGGACCGCCTGAAGGTCATCGCGTGGCTGGGTCTAATTGCCCTACCCGTCCAGCCGAGCTTACGAGCCCGAGGCAACCCCAGATTCGGCCCCAGGCCATCCCACCCTTCGGGACACTTGCGGTCCCTCCTCGTTCGGGACCGTGATCTCGTCCCGCCCCTCGGCCCCACGGTTGACTGAGCAACCGTGCCACCGGATGCTCCAGTCCTGCCACGGGTGGGTTGGATCCGGTGCCTGTGCGCTCCGCTTCGGCCCTCGCCGACCGGGGCAGCGCCCACCAAGCGCCGTAGCATCTCAGGGGAGCCTCTTGTTCACGAACGAAGAACTCGGCCCCAGGCGTCATCCGTTGCCGCGCCCGAGGTCCGGCCGCGTCCGTGGGACGCGCACGACGGCCGGCCAAGCAGTTGCGACCGATCGCGAGTCGCCCGGCCGCACGCCCGCCCGCGCAGGCGTGACGGCGGGTCTCCGGCCCGTCGAGAGCGTGGGCTGGCGCCGGCGTCCTCTCGCGCTCGTCCTGCGGAGACCGAGCGAGGGCGCGCTGATAGGCGCGGTTTCGCTCGTCGTTTATCTGATCGCATCCGGCGCGGTGATCCTGGGCGCCCACAGCATCATCGGCGACGCCTGGAGCCGGGTGGCGAATGGGTACTACGTCCTCTTCAGCCGCGATCCGCACCTCGCGGCGATCGGCTTCGTTTGGAACCCGCTGCCATCGGTTGCAGTGCTGCCGCTTCTTCCACTGAAGGCGATCTGGCCCGACATGGTCGCTACCGGCTTCGCCGGCGCCGTAGTGTCAGCCCTATGCATGGCCGGCTCGGTGTGGCAGGTGCACGCAATCGCCGAGGACTGGCATGTCCGCCGATCGGCGCGGTTGGCGGTCACGCTCCTCTTCGCTTTGAACCCCATGATCCTCTACTACGGCGCCAACGGGATGAGCGAAGCCATGTTCATCCTGACCATGCTCATCTGCGTCCGGTACATGGCACGCTGGGCTCAGAGCGGCCAGGTAGTGCCGCTGGCCGTGGCCGGCACGGCCATGGCTGCCGCATACCTGACCAGGTACGAAGCGGTAGTGGCGGCCATCGGGGCCGTGGGCGCCGTCACGATCATCTCGGCGTGGCGACGTCACGGCGAGATACGAGACAGAGCCGCGGAGGGCATGGCAGACGGCATCGTCTTCGCCGCTCCGTTCGGGACCGCCTTCATAGGCTGGGCCCTGGCCAGCTGGCTGATCGTGGGAGACCCGTTCCAGCAGTTCACTTCCGCATACGGCGTGGTCTCTCAGTTGCAGGTCGCCCAGGGAGCCGTGGCCCAGATCACCGGGCAGGGAACGTCCTCGGCCTACTGGTGGATCGCTCATCAGATGCTGGGGCTCGAGC
Organism: Chloroflexota bacterium; assembly: GCA_003158295.1. Taxonomy (GTDB): domain Bacteria; phylum Chloroflexota; class Limnocylindria; order Limnocylindrales; family CSP1-4; genus Fen-1039. Next base: position 40,915 of record PMIP01000011.1, read on the forward strand.
CGGGAATAGTCGTCCTGTTGCTGCTCGGCCTGATAGTCACGTTCAAGGGCCGGCACGGCCTGACGATCCCGGCGGTGGCCGTCCTGGGCTCGGTTGTGGCATTCGCGGTGTTCGGCTTCCTGACCGGCCGAACCCTGGGCTGGCTTCGTTACTCCATCGACGTGATCCCGCTGGCGTCGGTGCTCGCGCTGGCGATCCTGGCACCGAACCCAAATGCGGAAGCCACGTCACCCGCCGAGGCCGGTGACACCACCGCGAGTCGGCTTCGCCTGCCCAAGTTGCCGGCCGGGCCAGGACTTCGGCGGTTGTCCAGCCGAGCCATGGGCCTCGCGGCCGTGGCTCTCGTTGCGCTGGCCGTGCCTGTCGGAGCCTCGACGATGCTCGACCCGGGTCAGAACCCACAATACGGCGGCGAGGCGTTTCAGCTGAGGCCGATCCTCTTCCCCAACGAACCGATCGGCCAATACACACCGTTTGGCCAGTACCAAGTCGGCCGGGAGGCCGCGCAATACCTCGACTCAATGCACCTCGGCAACGGCCAGGTCCTGGTCGACGGAGCGATGGGCTTTCCGGTCATTCTCGAGTCCGCTTACCCAACCCAGTTCATCACGACTTCGGATCGGGACTTCCAGCAGGCACTGCTCGATCCGGTCTCCTTCGGCGTGAAGTACCTGCTCGTCCCGGAGGCGATCGGTTACCAGAGCCTGGACGCCATCAACCGCGCGTATCCGGGCATCTACAAGAGCGGCGCCACCGTGGCACCGACGCTGGTGGCGCAGTTCGACGCCGGCGGCAACAACTGGCGGCTCTATCAGGTCTCGTCCTAACGCCCACCGCATGGGCTCGCCGCCCCTGCAAACTCGGGAGGCTCAAACCGTGAAGCGTCCTTCGTCGGCACTCAGGCTGGCGAGCGCCTGCGCGCTCCTGGTCGGCATGGCAATCCCGGGCTGGGCCGCCACTCCCGCGCCTGTGGCAGCCGCGACGGCCACCGACTGGCCGATGTACCTTCACGACGGCAATCTGTCGGCCGCGAGTACCGAGACGATCCTGACGGCGGCCGCGGCCCCGAACCTGCGGCCGACCTGGACATTCAAGACGGGCGGCGTCATCGCCGCCTCGGCCACGGTCGTCGGAGGCGTGGCCTACGTCGGATCCTGGGACGGCTACGAGTACGCCCTCAATGCCGCGACCGGGGCTCTGATTTGGAAGACCAACCTCGGCATCACCACCGCCCCGGCCTGCTCGCCGCCATCTCTGGGAGTCAGCTCGGTCGCCGCGGTCACAGGCGGCGTGGTCTACGTCGGGGGCGGCGACTCCAACTGGTATGCCCTGAACGCGGCTACAGGCGCGGTCCTCTGGACCGTCCCGACCGGCGACAACAGCGCCGCCGGCGGCCACTACAACTGGAGTAGCCCGCTCATCGTGGGCAACAGCGCCTACATCGGCATCGCCAGCCTGGGCGACTGCCCCCTGGTCCAGGGCCAGCTGCTGCGCGTGGACCTGACGACTCATCTGGTGGTCGCGACCGCCAACTTCGTCCCGACAGGGCAGGTCGGGGGCGGGATCTGGACCACGCCCGCGATCGATACCGCCACCAACACGGTCTACGTCACCACCGGGACGCGGAACATGGCCAGCCAGACGACTTCGGAAGCCATGGTCGCCCTAGATGCCACGACCCTGGCCATCAAGGACCACTGGCAGATCCCCCTGAGCACCGCCAACGCGGACTCCGACTGGGGCGACTCGCCGATCCTATTCAACGACGCCACCAACCGGGCCATGGTCGCAGGCATCAACAAGAACGGCTTTCTGTATGCCTTCGATCGCACCAACCTCGCTGCCGGACCGGTCTGGTCCGAGCAGGTCGCCATCGGCGGCATCTGCCCCACCTGCGGCGACGCCAGCGTGTCATCGATGGCCTACGCCCAGGGCACCCTGTATGTCGCCGGGGGCAATACCACGATCGGGGGCGTGGCGTACCAGGGAGCGGTCCGGGCCATCAACCCGACCACCGGGGCCGTGGTCTGGGCCCGCGGCCTGGCCAGTCCGGTGATCCCGGCTCTGGCCTATGACGACGGCATGATCTTCGCCGGCTCAGGACCGCGCTTGGAAGTGCTCGACGCGGCCACCGGCAACCGGCTGTACAGCTACTCCACAGGTGCGGTCACATACTCCCCGCCCTCGATCTCCAACGGCATCGTGTATTTGGGTTCGGGCAACGGCAACGAGTACGCCTTCGCGCCGGTCACGCCGGCTGCGCCCCCGGCCGACCCCAACTGCCCGAGCGGATTCGTCTGCCAGGATATCGGAGGCCCGACGCCGGCCGGGAGCGAGTCCGTCTCCTCCGGCTCGTGGGCCATCAGCTCCGGGGGCGCGGGCATCGGCGGCACCGCCGACCAGTTCCGCTTCATGAGCCAGACCGCGACGGGCAATCTCGCGGCTCAAGGCCGCGTTGCCGCCCAGGCCGCCGTCGGCACCGGCACCGAGTCGGGCCTAATGGTTCGCCAGACCAACGATCCCGGCTCGCCGTTCTACGCCGTCAGCGTCGCGGGCGGCACGTCGGTCTCCGTGCAGTCCCGGTCGGCCTTCGGCGGCGCGGTCAAGACCGTCAATCTCGCCTCGACGACCCTGCCGCTCTATCTAGAGATAGTCCGCACCGCCGACGGCTTCAGCGCGGCAACCTCGACGGGCGGGGTCACCTATACCCTCGTTCCGGGCGGCACTGCAACGGTGGTGATGCCGGACGCGGTCATGGTCGGGCCTTTCGCGACATCGGGCACCAATGGAACGCCGGCTGCATCCACGATCGACACTCTCATCGTCGGGGCCACCGGAGTCGCGCCGGTGCCTGCGGCATCGCCGTCGCCCTGCCCTTCGGGCTGGTCGTGCACCGACATCGGTGACCCGCCGGCCGGGGGCAATCAAACACTGACCTCGGGCACCTGGACGATCAGCGGCTCGGGCTCGGCTACCGGCAGTAACGTGTACACCGACCAACTGCACTACGTCTGGCAGGCCATCGCGGGCGACGCCACGCTCTCGGCGCACATCGCCACTCAGGCCAACACGTCGGCCAACGCTCAGGCCGGCCTCGCGTTCCGAGCCGACGCCGCGACCGCCGGCGCCGTCTTCTACGGCGCCTACCTGACGCCGACGAACGGCATCGAGATCGTCTACCGGACGACGACGGGGCTGCGGTCCACCGTGATCATGACCACGACCGGCGCCGCCCCTGCCTACGTGCAGATCACCAGGTCCGGGAACACGTTCACCACATTCACCTCCACCGACGGGGTCAACTGGTCGGTTCTGGTCGGCTCGAGCGTGACCTTCGGTTCAGGCGGCGCGATGGTCGCCGGGCTGGTTGTCAACTCGAATAGCGCCGCGCTCGGGACAGACACATTCGACACGGTCTCCCTCACCAACTCGGCGGCTCCTCCGCCCAGTCTCTGCCCGACCGGCTGGACATGCCAGGACATCGGCAACCCGACACCGTCCGCCGGCTCTCAGTACATCGTGGCTCCAGCCTGGTCGATAGCGGCCGGCGGCTCCGACATCTGGGGCACCTATGACGCCTTCCGCCTCCTGAGCCAGCCCCTGGCCGGCGACGGGACGATGAGCGTCCGAGTCGACTCTCAGACGAACACGTCGACCTGGGCCAAGGCCGGGGTGATGATCCGGGCGTCATCCGACCCGGGCTCGCCCTACTTCGCCGAGCTCATCACCCCGGGCAACGGCGTGGCGGTCCAGTGGCGGACCACACAGGCCGGTGCCTCCTCCCAGGTCTCGATTCCCGGAACCGTCCCGGCCTGGCTCGAAGTCGGCCGATCGAGCGGCACCTACACCGCCTACACCTCGGCCGACGGCGTGACCTGGACTCCGGTGCCGGGAGCCAGCGTCACCCTGACCATGCCCGGAACGCTTCTCGCCGGACTGGCCGTCACCTCCCACAACGGCGGCGCCATGGGTTCGGCGACGTTCGATACGCCTACCCTGACCAACTCTTCCCCTCCGCCTCCGGGCGCCTGCCCGACGAACTGGACGTGCTCCGACATCGGCAACGTCGGCATCGCCGGCGGCCAGGCGCTCACGGCCGGGACCTGGACGGTCCAGGGCGGCGGCGGCGACATCTGGGACGTCGCCGACAGCTTCCACTACGCCTATCAGACGCTGGCCACGGACGGCTCGCTTAGCGCCCGGGTCGCGACACAGACGAATACGTCCGTTTGGGCTAAAGCCGGAGTGATGCTCCGGGCCACCACGGATCCCGGATCGCCGTACTATGCCGCCTTCGTTACTCCGGGGAACGGCGTCGCCGTTCAATGGCGATCCGCTCAGGCCGGGACCTCGAGCCAGGTCCTGACGCCCGGAACGACGCCGGTGTTCTTGCGGGTCTCGCGCGCCGGCGGCAACTACTCGGCCTTCACGTCGCCCGACGGGGCCACCTGGACCGTCGTCCCCGGCTCCACAATAGGGCTCGGACTCACCGGGTCGGTGCTCGCCGGTCTGGCGGTCACCTCACACAGTTGGGGCGTGCTGAGCTCGGCGACCTTCGATTCGGTCGCGATCGCTCAACTGCCTCCGCCATGGGTAGACGGCGACATTGGGGCGCCGGCTCTGGCCGGCTCCGCAACGTCGACGAACGGCGCCTTCACCGTGACCGCAGGTGGATCGGACATCTACAACGCCTCCGACCAGCTCAACTACGCCTACCAGCCAACCTCCGGGGATGCGGTTCTGGGCGCGAGGGTGACCTCGCAGACGAACACCAGCTCCTGGGCCAGGGCCGGAGTGATGCTCCGCTCCACCACCGCCGCCGGGTCGCCCTACTACGGCCTGTTCGTTACTCCGGGGAATGGCGTGGTCGTTCAGTACCGCAAGACCCTCGGCGGCAACACATCCCAGGTGAAGACCACGGGCACGGTGCCCGCCTACCTGCGGGTGGCCCGGGCCGGCAACACGTTCACCGCATACACCTCTCCTGACGGGGCGACCTGGACCCTGATCCCGAGTTCGACTGTGACCTTCACCATCGCGCCGGCAGAACTGGCCGGACTGGCCGTCAACTCACACAACGCCTCGAAGCTCGGCACGGTCACCTTCGACACGGTGAGCCTGACCAACTCCGTCGCGCCTCCGCCCAATGACTTCTCGATCGCCCCCACTCCGGCGGCGCTCTCGGTCGTGGCCGGCGGCGCCGGCTCCACGTCCATCGGAACGGCGCTGGTCTCGGGCACCGCGGAGACGGTCACCCTGTCGGCCACGGGTGCTCCGGCCGGCGTGACGGCCGCCTTCGCCCCGACCTCCCTCACGGCCGGCGCCGCCTCGACGCTGACCCTGACCGTTGGCTCGTCGACGGTCCCCGGGGTCTACCCGATCACCGTGACGGGCACGGCTCCGTCGGCTACCCACGCCACGACCGTGACTCTGACGGTGACCTCCGCGGGCGGGCTTCCCAGCCCCTGGCTCGA
>PMIP01000084.1:0-9538 GCA_003158295.1 Chloroflexota bacterium
CGGCCGATGTTGCGGCGGCCCCACGAGTAGGCGACGAGGTTGATCGCCTCCGTGGCGTTCCGGACGAAGACGATCTCGGCCGGCTCGGGCGCATTGATCAGCCTCGCGACCGAAGCTCGCGCCCCTTCATACGCGGCGGTCGCCCGCTCGGCGATCTCGTAGATGCCACGGTGGATGTTCGAGGAATATTCGCGGTTGTAGGCGTCCGCGGCATCGATGACGGCCTGGGGCTTGAGGCTGGTGGCCGCCGAGTCGAGATAGACGAGCTGCTTGCCGTGGCGGTTGGTCGTGGTCAGGATCGGGAAGTCGGCACGCCGGCTGCGGAGATCCGGGCCGGCCGCGACCGGCCGGCTCTGGGTGGAAGTGGTGGAAACGTCGGACATCGTTGTTGCCGCCCTAGTGGGCGGTCTCCATCGCCGGCTCGGCCGCCGCTTCGGGCGCAGCCTCCGGCGCCTCGTCGCCGATAGTGGCCTCCAATCCCGCCGCCGCGAGGATTGGTTCGTAGCCCTCCGCTTCCAAGCGCAGGGCCAGATCCTTGCCGCCGCTGAGGATGATCCGGCCGGCCGCCAGGACGTGGACCGTGTCCGGCGTGATGTAGTTGAGCAGGCGCTGGTAGTGGGTTATCAGCAGGACGCCCATCTTCGGGTTGAGCATGGCATTCACGCCTTCGGCAACGATCCGCAAGGCATCGATGTCGAGACCCGAATCAGTCTCGTCGAGGATCGCCATCTGGGGCTCCAGGACAGCCATCTGGAGCATCTCCAGGCGCTTCTTCTCGCCGCCGGAGAACCCTTCGTTGACGTAGCGCGCCGCGATCGACTCGTCCATCTTGAGCAGCGCCATCTTCTCGCGGACGAGCTTGCGGAACTCGCCCATCGGGATCCCGCCCTTGAACGCGTCGGTGGGATCCACGGTCGGGTCCGGATTCAGGCCGAGGCGGTGGGCGTTGATAGCCGAGCGCAGGAAGCTCGCGACCGACAGGCCGGGGACTGCCATCGGGTACTGGAAGGCCAGGAACATGCCGAGGCGGGCCCGCTTGTCGACCGAGAGCTTGAGGAGATCCTGGCCCTGCCAGAGCACCTTCCCGGACTTGACCACGTACGCCGGGTGGCCCATCAAGGCGTAGGCCAGGGTGGTCTTGCCCGAGCCGTTCGGGCCCATGATGGCGTGGACTTCGCCCTGCCCGACGGTCAGGTCGATCCCCTTGAGGATCTCGTGATCGGGGTTCGCCACAGGGGCGACGTGCAGGTCGCTGATGACGAGGTCTTGGTCGCTCACGGTTGGCTCGATTGCTCCTCGGGGGCGGGGTTGGCCGGCTCAGTCGGCGATGGAGACGGGTCTTGCCGCGGGGTCCGTCTGGGCGCCCAGGATCGAAAGGTCCGGGCGGCCCAGGCGCGCTCCGACGGGCACGAGATCGGCGAGGGACATCGAATCGAGGGCGCCTGTGATCGCGTCGCGGACTCGGATCCACATGTAGTTGACGGTGCAGTAGCCGGTCCGTCCGCAGGCCGCGTGGTTCGCGTCGTCGGTCACGCAGATCATCGGCGCCACCGGTCCCTCCAGAGCCTTGAGCACTTCGCCCATGAGGATCTTCTCCGGCGCTCGTGTCAGCTCGTAGCCGCCGTGGGCACCCCGAGTGCTCTGCACCAGCTCTGCGTCACGCAGGCTGATGACGAGCTGCTCCAGGTAGGCCCTGGGCAGGTCCTCCTGCTCGGCGATGTCCGTCAAGCTGGCCGGGCCGTGGCCGTACCGCATGGCCAGCTGGGCCATGAGGCGGACGCCGTACTCACCCTTCGTGGAGAAGGAGACGGCGCCGGTGCTGTGGTACGTCCGAGTGGCCAGTTTGGGTGCTCCATCTCGACAGCGGTGGGCACCGGGAGGGGACGCTCCGGCTAATTCCGACCAAAACTGTCGGAAATGAGTATAAGAGGGCCCAGGGGGAGCGTCAACGAGGCGAGAGTGGTCGCCTGGAGGCGTGTGAAGCTGCCGTCTCCGCGGCGCCACGTAGCCTCGCGTGCGTGCTCAGGCGGGTTCGCGCCGGAATATCCCTATGCCGGCGATCACGAGGCCCTCCACGAGCGTCCAGCCGATGAGGGCGACGATCGCGGCGACGTCCAGAACCGAGCCGGCGGTGGACAGCGCATTCGTGTGGAGGATGCCCTGGAACGGCGCGACGAAGACGCCGCTGACGTTTGTGATGATCGCCACGAGACCGTTCGCCGCGCGGGCGTCGAACAGGAAGAGCACGATGCGCACGATGATGAGCGCTTGAACGATCCCGGCCACGAAGACCGTCACGCGGCGGGCGTACTCGCCGTTGCTCGGTCCTGATTGGTCGACTCTGACGGGGCGGGCGTAGGAGTCGTTGGCCGGCGCGATCGTCGGTGCAGCTTCGGTGCTGCCGGCGTACTCGTCGTTGACCGGTGCGGTCGTGGTGGTCTGGACGGTGGCCCGGCGGGCGTACTGGTCGCCGCTAGGTGCCGTCGAGGTCGTCTCGACGGTCGTGGTGCGTAGTCGTTTGGTAGGGGTGCGGAGATCTTCGATGGCCATCTGTCTAGACCTGCCTTCTATGGTCCGTATAGAACTATCCGCAGAGTACGGTATCGCGTGGACTATGTCAACGCCGGTCTGAGCTCGACTTCGCCTCTGGACTGNNCCGACCGCGCGGTCGGCTCAGTCCGCGTCGGGGGCGCTGATGCGATGTAATAGTAATTGACAGTAAGCGTCAGATGAGGGACACTGCCAACTGCTGGTAACCATGGAAAGGCGGTGACTCCCATGACGAAGTTCGAAGGCGGACGCTCCTCTGCCGGAATCTCACACCGTTGGCTGGCCATGGGAGCAATCACGCTGGCCCTGGTGTGCATTGGCCTTGACCAGACCGTCCTGAACCTGGCCCTGCCGACGCTCTCGACGTCGCTGCACGCTTCCGAATCCGAGCTGCAGTGGTTCGTCACCTCCTACACCCTCGCCCTCGCCGCCGCCATGCTGCCCGCGGGCCTGTTGGGCGACCGCTACGGCCGAAAGACCGTTCTCCTGGGCGCTCTCGCGGTCTTCGGCATCATGTCGGTCGCCTGCGCGTGCTCCCCGTCCTCGACCGCGTTCATCGCCGCCAGAACGGTTCTGGGCGTGGCCGGGGCGGCGCTCATCGTCATGTCGCTGTCCGTGGTGACGGTTCTCTTCTCGGAGACTGAGCGGCCGCGCGCCATGGGCATCTGGGCAGCCGGCAACTTCCTGGCCCTGCCGCTCGGACCCATCGTCGGCGGCTACGTGCTGGCCCATTTCTGGTGGGGCTGGGTCTTCCTGATGAACGTCCCGGTCATCCTGATCGGCCTGGGCGCGGTAATCCTCTTCGTGCCGCAGTCGCGCAGTGAGCGGCGCCCGGGCATCGACATCCTCGGCGTGCTCCTCTCGAGTTCCGGGCTCGCCATGGTCATGTATGGATTGGTGCAGGCCGGCGACAACGGCTGGAGCAGCTCGAGCGCAGTCCTCCCGTCCCTGGTCGGCGCCGGCACTCTCGCAGTATTCGTCCTGTGGGAGGCCTGGCTGACCGCTCGCCCGGGCGGTGAGCCGCTCATCGACCTCCGTCTCTTCCGTTCGCGCAGTTTCAGTTGGGGGATCATCCTGGCCGCGGCCGGCGTCTTTGGGATGTTCGGGGTCCTCTTCACGCTGCCGCAGTACCTCCAGGCCATCATGGGCCTCGACGCCCAGGGCGCGGGGCTGCGATTCTTGCCGGCGATCGCCGGGATGGTTGTCGGCGCAGTGCCGGCGGACCGGGTCGCAGCACGGCTGGGGCCCAAGATCGCCGTCGCGCTTGGGTTCGGCGTCCTCGCGACGGGAATGCTGCTGGGCTCTGCCATGTCCGCATCTACCGGCGACGGCTACATCGCGGCCTGGACCTTCGTCGTGGGCGCGGGTGCCGGCCTGGGACTGGCCACCGCTGCCTCGACCGCGGTCGTGGAGCTTTCGGCCGAGCGGAGTGGCGTTGGGGCGGCTCTCCTTCAGACGATCATCAAACTCGGCCCGGCTTTCGGGGCGACGATCCTGGGCAGCGTCCTCAACTCCACGTACCAGGGCCAGGTTGCCGTGGCGGGACTGCCCGCGGAGGCCGCTGCGGCGGTTCAACAAAGCGTCTTCGGCGGCATCGCCGTAGCCCGGCAGCTGGGCTCCCCGGCTCTGCTCGGCTCGGTCCAGACCGCGTTCGTGGCCGGCACGGACGATGCGGCGCGTGTGGCCGCCCTCGTTGCGGCTGCTGCCGCGGTCGTGGCGCTGCTCGTCATGCCGCGCCGCGTCGCGGCGCCGACCGAGACTCCGGATCAAGTCGATCAAGCCGAGGCGCCCGGTCCGAGCAGCGGGCCGGTTGTCGTGGGCGGTTGAGCCCGCCCGTGGCGGAGCGAGTGCCAAGTTTGTGACTGGCGCGACTCCCTGCCGAGGCGCCAGAATGTGGCCATGAGCGAATCACCTCAGGTCGACAGACCCGGGTTACGCGAGCGGAAGAAGGCCAAGACCCGGGCCGCGATCCAGGAGCACGCCCTCCGGCTCTTCCGGGAACGGGGCTACGACGCCACGACCGTAGAGCAGATCGCCGAGGCCGCCGAGGTTTCGCCCAGCACCTTCTTCCGATACTTCGGCAGCAAGGAGGACGTCGTCGTCTACGACGCCCTCGACCCGATCCTCATCGCGGCGTGGCGAGCGCAACCACGCGAGCTCAGCCCGATCCAGGCGTTCAGCAGGGCGATGGAGAAGGTATTCGGCAGCCTGACGCCGGCTCAGCTCGAGGACATGCAGGAGCGCGGCCGGATTGCCTACGGCGTGCCGGAGGTGCGGCAGGCGATGATCGACGACATCCTTCGGACCGGCGCGTTGATGGTGAGTGAGCTCGCCGAACGGACCGGGCGAGCCCCGAACGACTTCGAGGTGCGGGTGTTCACGGGAGCTTTCATGGGGGCAATCATGGCGGCCGTGCTGCCCGCCATCGACGAGCCATTGCCGAACTACATGCCCTTGCTTCGCCGTGCCCTCGCGTACCTCGAAGCCGGAATGCCGCTCTGAGCTGACCCGTTTCGCGGCCGCTTCGACTATCTCAGCCCACACCTCCGGCTCGTCACACGCGGTGAATCGTGGCGTGGCCGTGTAGCATGGCCGAACGACCATGGTCAAACGTGTCGGTATGCCTGTTTCGCGGGGAGGCGCGAATGCGGCTGCCCGGGTGGGGCCGGGGAGTACGGGCAAGGCCGCCAGGCGGGAGTCTCCCGTCGCTTCTCTCGCGATGGAGCCGGCTCGCCGCCGGACTGACGGTGCGGGAGGCGCCAGGCCACGGCGCGAGTCCGGCGACGGCCCGGCTCGACTCATCGCCGCGGATCTGCTCCGCCTGGACCCGATCCTCCTCGCGCTGGCCGAATCCGAGCGGCATTTCCGGACCCTTGTGGAGCAGGCGGCCGACGGCATTCTGATGGTCGATGGGACCGGTCGGGTAACGCTGGCCAACAGCCGTGCTTGCGAGATGACCGGCTACAGCCAGGAAGAGATCATGAGCCTGTCCCTGCTCGACATGTATCTGCCCGAGGAGCGCGAGATCGGCCGGGAGCGTGTGCAGCAGATGCCGCCGGGCACCACCCTCCGATTCCAGCGCGAGCTCCTTCGCAAGGACGGCACGCGCATGCCCATCGACGTCAGCGTCGCGTGGCTTCCCGACGGGGAGCGCCAGTCGATCATGCGCGACATCACGGCCCGCGTGCGCGGCCAGGACCTCCAGCGCGTGGAGGAGCGGCGGCTTCGGGCGCTGGTTCGTCTCTCGGCGCTGGAGAACAGAACCCTGCCCGAACTCATGGACGCCACCCTCGAGGAGGTCGTGGCCCTGAGCGACAGCGTCTTCGGCTACATCTACTACTACAGCGAGGAGACCGAGGAATTCACCTTGCACGCCTGGTCCAAGGGCGTGATGGAGTCGTGCAGCATCCCCGACCCGCAGCGGGCCTATCGGCTGTCAGAGACCGGCATCTGGGGGGAAGCGGTCAGGCAGCGCCGGCCGATCGTCATCAACGATTTCGCCGCTCCGGACCCGCTCAAGCGCGGTTACCCGGAGGGTCACGCGCCTCTGACCCGTTTCATGACTATCCCGGTCTTCAGCCGCAGCCGGATCGTGGCCGTCGTGGGCGTAGCCAACAAGGGAACGGACTACACCGACACCGACGTCAGCCAGCTATCCCAGATGATGGACGTCGTCTGGAAGATCGCCGAGCGCCAGCGCGCCGAAGACGAGCTGCGCGGACTCGCCGGGGAGCTGGAGGAACGGGTCCAGGAGCGAACCCGCGAGTTCGAGCGGGCTAACGCGGAACTCGAGGCCGCCAACAACGAGATCGGGGAGACCAATGCCGAGCTGCAGCGCATCCTGATAGAACAGGAGCGCATGCAGGGCGAGCTGGCCTACCGGGCCCTCCACGACCCGCTGACGGAGCTCGCAAACCGGACGATGTTCCAGGAACGCCTGGACCACGCCTTCCGAGCCAGCCCGCGCGGCGTGGCCGTGCTCTGGATCGATCTGGACCACTTCAAGGAAGTGAACGACATCCACGGCCACGACGTTGGCGACGAGATGTTGGTGGCCGTGGCCGATCGGTTGCGCGACGTCATTCGAGAGACGGACGACATCGCCCGGGTCGGCGGCGACGAGTTCGCAGTCGTTCTTCCGAACGTGGTGGAGGCCGAGGCCCGGGCCGTGGCGGAGCGCGTGCTCTCGGCCCTGACAGACAAGGCCGCGTTCCGGCTGCAGGTGAGGGCCAGCGTGGGCGTGGGATGGCAGCACACGGCGACCGGCGACGGGAAGCGGCTCCTCCGTCTCGCGGACCAGGCCATGTACAAGGCCAAGGCATCGGGCGGCGGCACGGCCGCGTTGTACTGACGCTCAGGGTGCCTGGCGCGGCATGGCCTTCAGCAGCTCAGCCTGCGTCGCCTGCGGCGAATTAGGCTCCAGGAGATGTCGAAGGAGGTCGTACTCGGTGTACGGGCGATCGTCGGTGATCATGGTTCCACCGGCTGCGAACTGATCGACCGCGGCGTCCGAGATCCAGATGTGGCTCAGGATGTAGTCCTGCCACCCGGCCGCGGATTCGACGCCGGTGGGGGAGTCGGGGGCGGTTCGCAGATCGTCCAGAACGCCGGGCTTGGACAGAACCGCCTGAATACCTGCCGGGCTGAGATCGATGGGCTTGTCGGATCCCAACATGTACACACCGGCCGACTGGGAGAAGACCAGAGTCACGTGAGCGAAGACACTCCGGAAGGTCCTTACGTGGCTGCGCATCTCGTCGACCGTCTGGCCGTTGTACTCCCACTCCAACATGACGCCGCCGTCGGTGAGCCTCGATCGGCCGGCCTGGTAGAACTCGCGGGAAAAGAGGACGGCCGTACCCGACGAGTTCATGGGAGGCGGGGGGTCCACGATCATCAGGTCGAACTTGCTGGTCGTGAGCTCCAGGAAGTTCCTGCCGTCGGCAATGGCGACGCTGCCTTTCGGGTTGGCCATCGCCTGCGGAGCGTCCGCGAAGAAGTTGCCGAACATACCGGGCACCGTGGGTACGAGTTCCACGGCCTCGGTGGTGAGGCCGTCGATCAGGGCACTGTGGAAGCCCGATCCCATGCCGAAGGCGATCACGCACATCGACGTGGCTCCGGGCCGGGCCATCAAGGGCAGGTGGGCCATGAGCCGGGTGTCGACACTCAGACTCGTCATCGATGTGCCACCGACGTAGAGGGACAGGAGGTTACCTTCCTTCACCGCCTGAACTGACGCAACGCTGTCCTCCGCGGACGCCAGGACCTGGCCGTTGTCTCGATGGACGCGGTTGACCAGCGGATCCGCGACGATCTGGTTTGGCACGATCATCAGCAACACGGCCGCCGCCGTCGCAATGCCCGCGGTGATCCGGGCGATCCGGGCGACCCGATGAATCGGCAGGCTGACCGACCCCGAGGCGTTGAGCAGCGCGAGCCCGGTTACAGCGTTGATGCCGGCCAAGAGCACGATCGATCGGGGCGTGGTTAGGGCCGGTATCAGGAGGAACGGCACGACGAACGTGCCGCAGATGGCGCCGAAGGTATTCGCGCCGAGAAGCAGGCCGGCACTGCCTCCGACGTGTTCGTCAGAGTCGGCAACGAGCATCGAGCTCATCGGGAAGACGATGCCCATTACCACGGTCGCCGGGGCCACGACGAGCACGAGTTGCATGACGAACGGAAAGGCCAGGAAGTACTGCGTCTCGACACCCAGAGTGACGAGCACGAGCAGGGCGAGGGCGACCTCGGCCAGGCCCAACAACATGACCGGGTGTTCCGAGCGAGACAGACGCCTCGAGAAGAGGTACGAGCCGATTGCTATGCCGGTCAGGAAGAAGACGAGGATGAAGGTGAAGATGTAGTTGGTGCTGCCCGTTCCGGAAGACAGGTCCCGGTTCCACAGGGTCTGATAACCGAGCGACGTCAGTCCGGATACGAAGGCGACGATCAGCGCCAGGGCAGGCCTCGATGAGCGGCCCGGTCCGGGCCGGGGGGTGGGCGGCAGCGAAGCACTCGAGGCCGGCTCACGCGCCGCGGTCGGGGCGATGTCGTTGGGCGCTGCTTCGACCGTTGTGCCGGTCCGCCGGTCGACACGGCGGCTGAGACGCAGGGCGATCAGCCCGGCCGTGCCGGAGCACGCGGCGCCGACGAGTAGGGTCTGGTTCAGGCCGAGCACCTCGATGAGCACCACACCGGCCACGAGCGCGCCGAAGATCGCACCCATGGTGTTGACCATGTAGAGCTCACCGAATTCCTCGCCCAGTCGAGTGTGATCGCTGACCAGATGGCGTGAGAGCGTCGGCAACGACGCGCCCATGAAGACCGTTGCGGGAGCGAGGGCCAGGATCGAGAGTCCGAAACGAACCAGCGCCAGCAGCAAGGGGCTCGTTTCCAGCGCGCCGAAAGCCCCGCGATAGATCTCGCGGAGCCCCCCGAACGCCACCGGAGTGATCAGGACGCCGACAACGACCAACAGCTCCAGGATGGCGTACATGCGCAGTGGGGAACGCACCCGATCGGCGAGCCGGCCGCCCAGAACGCTTCCGAGCGCCATACCCCCGAAGAAGCCGGTCAGGATCGCGGAGATGGCCTGCGTCGTGTTGCCGAAGACCAGGACCAGCTGGCGAGCCCATACCACTTCGTACACGAGTCCGGCAAAGCCGGACAGCATGAAGACGAGCAGGATGGTCTGCTTGTCGGGGATGGGTACGCGTGAGGGTGATGGGCGGGCGCGCACGTAGTCCCTCCATACGTAGAAGCATTCCGAAACGATTGAGTCCGCTCGGCAAGGATAGTGCCCGCGCGGGCACCGCGAGAACGATCCCGGCAGCTGCCGGACCGCCGGACAGATGCGCCGGACGCCGTCCGTTACGGGCGCGCGGGCTTCCAACCGCAGCATGACAATCATGTGACCGGGACTATGGACAAAACGGGGGTCATACGTGGTACGCTCCGCCCAACGGGCCAATAGACCCCGAATCCA
>PMIP01000084.1:9558-156829 GCA_003158295.1 Chloroflexota bacterium
CTACGCGGATCGCCAGTTCAGCGAGCCGCGGCGCTGCCCAACCTGCCGGGCGGCCCGCAAGGCACAGCGCGGCGATTTCGGCGGCGGATCCCACACCGGTGGTGGCGGAAGCCGCGGCTATTCCTCCGGTCCCCGCGAGATGTTCTCGGCGACGTGCTCGNNGTCTACTGCAGCGACTGCTTCACTGCCCGTCGCGCATAACTCCCGGCCGCGAGGCCAAGCTGAAACAACAAGAGCCCGGCGTTCCGCCGGGCTCTTCGATTCGGGGCGCAGGAGCGGCCTTCCCGCTACGGATGGCTGGGTGAGGCGGTCGACGCCGGGCCGAGGGCAACCTTCGCCAGCTTGGTCGCGACGCCGATCGGGTCGGCCCACTCCGCGTTCTCGAGGACGACGATCGTGACGTGGGACGCGGGCAGGTACTCCATGGCCGACATGAATCCGTCGAGGTGCCCGACGTGGCCCCAGGCCACCTGGCCCGCGATCGTCGTCTCCTCGAAGCCGAGTCCGTACGACCGAGCCGTTGCCGGCTTGTAGGGCAGCATCGGCGAGATGTCGGCCATGGCAGCCAGAGTGGCCTGGTCCAGGACGTTGCCACCGTAGAGGGCGGTCGCCCAGCGAGCCAGATCGGACGGCGTGGAGACGAAAGCGCCGGCCGGGCCGAACGCTGTGGCCTCGGCCGTGAATGGGATCATCGTCCCGGCCGAGTTGTCCCTCGGCCTGCCGGCGGGCGCCATGTAGCCGTGGGCTTTGCTGCCCGTGACCGTCTCCTCGGTCTGGAGGAAGGTGTGGCTGAGGCCGAGCGGCGTCAGGAACTCCGAGCGTACGAGCGACGCGAGAGGCTGACCCGTGACCTTCTCGACGACCTGGCCAAGCAGGATGAAGTTGGAGTTCGAGTAGTGATAGCCGGTGCCGGGCGCGAAGTAGGGCCGGCCGATCCAGGACAGAACCTGCGCGGTCGTCCAGGGCTGGCTGGGATTGGCCAGGATGGCTGCTGCCATGTCCGGATCGTCGAAGGGGTCCTTGATACCGCTGGTGTGGTCGAGCATCTGGCGCAGGCTGATGTTCGACGCGTTCGGGTAGTCGGGCAGGTACTTGGATAGCGGGTCGTCCAGGCCGATGGTGCCGCGCATTGCCAGCCGGCCCACCATCGCCGCCACGAAGGTCTTGCTGATGCTGCCGATCGAGAAGAGCGTATCCGCCGTGACCGGCGTCTGCGGCGAGAGGATCGCCATGCCCGATTGACCGGTCCAGATCGACCCATCCGGATAGACGATCGCGGCCGAGACGCCGGGATAACTGCGGCCCGACCGGATTGCGTCGAGCTCCTTCTGCAGATCGGCAGCTACGGCGGCGGTCAGATTCGCCGATGCCGGTCCGGGCGTCGCGAAGCGGGAGGTGGGGACCGGGACGATAGTCAGCGGGATGACGGACGCCGAGGGCGTGGCGCTCGGTGCCACCGAGATCGCGGCCGTGGCCGTGGGCGTGGGCCTTGGCGAAGGAGTGATGACCGGCGACGGCGTCGTACTCCCGCACGCCGCCAGGCAAGCGGCCAGGACCAGGCCGCCCGCGGCGGTGAGTGGCCTGGTGGCTCCCCTGCGGAGCGGGCGATTGCCGGGTATCACGATTCGCGGTCTGCTATCGCCGGCCGCCGCCGAAGAGTCGCAGCATGAACAAGAAGATGGCAACGAACTCGAGGTAGAGGAGCAGGGCACCCCACACCGCGGCCTTCTCTACCGAGCCCGTTACGTACGCGAAGTCGCCACGGGTGATCTTCTGGGTGGTCGATGCGGTCAGGGCGGCGTAGATGACAATGCCGACGATCGAGATCAACAGGTCCAGCGTGCTGCTGTGGAAGAACAGGTTCAGCAGGATGGCCACCAACAGGCCCCATGTGGCCATCGCGAAGATGCCGAACATATTGGCCAGGTTGCGCCGGGTGACGAGACCGAAGAGGGCCGCCCCGCCGAACATGGCGGCCGCGCTCAGGAAGGCCTCGGCGACCGTGGCTCCGCCGGAGGTGGCCGCGTAGGCCAGGGCGATGACTCCGAACGTCAGGCCGTTGAGGGCGGCGTACACGAAGAAGAGCGCCAGGGCGGTGCTCGCGCTCAATCGGCGGATGCCGGCCTGGATGCCGATGGCGAGGCCCATCTCGGCCAGGACGAAGACGATCCAGAGGTTGTACACGGAGGCGGCCAGCCCGGAGTTCTGCTCGACCAGCAATGCCACGAAGGCCGTGAGAAGCAGCCCCATGAACATCCAGAAGAAGGACTGCGACAGGAGACTCGTGGATGACAGGCGCTCTCCACTCAGAGCGCCCGGTTGTCCGGTCCGGCCGATGGGTCCGTATCCGTAGTTGTCGTTCACCGTTTCCTCCAAAGCCGGCATATCGGGTGGGTCGCTTGCCGACCCGTGTCTCCAACCGGGCTATCCGGCTGCCGAGTGCCTTGATCGTACGCCTGATTGGCGGGCGGGGCGCTGCGCGAGGGCGAGTCCCAGCGAGTGGCCGGCGGGCCTCTGCGTCAGTCCTTGTCGCGAATTGCGGACGGAGTGGAGGCCCGGGACTCACCCTGCTCGGCGGCGCGGGCGAAGACCCACAGCAGATCCGCCAGGCGATTCAGGTACGGCACCAGCTGGTCGTCCGGATGCGGGTCGGATCGGCCGATTGCGACGGCTCGCCGCTCGGCTCGTCGAACGATGGTCCGCGCCAGCTCCAGCGCAGCCGAAAGGCGCGTCTCCCCCGGGACCACGAATTCGCGGGGCAGCTCGATCGCGGCCTCGGTCCGCGACAGCAGCTCATCCAGGCCCGCCACCATCTCCGCGCTGACGCGACTCACTCCAGCAGTCTGGCGATCGGCCGCGCCTGGGGCCGTTGCCAGCTGAGCGGCCACCACGAACAGTTCGCGCTGGAACCGCAGGACCAGCTCGGGCAGGCCGTCCAGGACGCGGGGCAGGGTGCCGGATTGAGCCTTGAGGCCCAGTTCGGCGCGGGCAAGACCGAGGGCCGCCACGGCCTCGTCTACGGCGCCGTAGGCCTCCGTCCTTGGGTCGTCCTTAAAGACACGTTGGCCGCCGAATAGGAGGCCCGTAGTGCCGTCGTCGCCGCGACCCGTAGCCACGGCCGACTTGCGCTCGCGCTTCTCGCCCATGCCCCTCCCTCGATCTAGAGCGTTACCAGGTCAACCCCGCGTCTCGTGGATCCCAGCGCTCCGCCAGCAGCGTGACCTTGACGGGATGCTCGAGGACCGACTCGGCCTCGTCTTTGACCTGCTGGACCATCGACCCGGCGTACGGGCAGAACGGCGTGGTCAGGACCATCTTGATCTCGGACGACTCGCTGCCAATGATGATCTGCCTGATGAGCGCCAGCTCGACGACGTCCATCCCAAGCTCGGGGTCGACGACTGAGCGGAGGGCGTCCAGAATGGCCAGCTCCGTTGCCCGGCGCCCGGGATCGAACACGGGGGCGGACTCGGCCTGTGGGGTTGCCTCGGCCGCGGGAGCGGTGGCGGTGGGCGCGGCCTCGACGGCCGGAGTGGTTTCTCTCATGGCGACCGATATCCTACCAGATTCGTCGGAATAGTCGAATCGGCGGCCGGGACCGGCGATGCATGAACTTCCTGAGGGCAATCGCCATCCGGATCGCGCCTGGGCCAGCCTCGGCCTGTGCCGCGGCCTCAGCTACGGTCCGCCCACGGACGCGATTGGACGGGCTCTCATCTGCGCATCGTCAAGAAGCGCGGATCGTTGCCTTCTGGCGGGCTACCACGACGCCCGGGATGCGCAGCTCCTCCGGCAGAGCGGCCGCCTCAGCGGCGGTGAAGCCCGGGCCGTGGAGCGAGCCGGTGCGCCCGAAGAACTCCGTATAGCGCTCGCGGTTTTCGGCGGCGTAGCGGTAGGCCTGGGCTATTCCCACGACTCGAAGCTCAGGGTGCTCCATCAGCAACCGGGCGACGCCGTAGCCGTTCCGGCGCAGCTCCAGGAGCTGGCGGACCGTCAGGCGCGTGTTGTAGAGAAACGGCTCTCCGCGCATGACGAGCGGATCGACCTTCACCCACTTGATCGTCATGGCAGCCTCCGGGTCGGAATTCGTGGTGGCATCTCGCCGCAAGGGTCAGACGCCGCGGTACATCCACTTCCATAGAGCGTTGCGCTTGTGGCGGTCGCCGGCGAGACGGCTGTTGCGCTTCCAGATGGCGGTCGCGGCGTCCAGCGAGCGTTCGGCGGAGGCGCGCTCGTCCGCGCCGAGGTCCGCTGGGGCGGCCTGGCGGATGCCGTCGGCGAGGGCGCAGACGTCGAGGAGCGAGACTCCGCGGCGACGATAGATCGGCGCGATCCACTCCGCGTACTCGACGAGCCAGCGAGGGTTGTCGCTGTCGAGGCACAACGCTAGCCGCTCGATCAGAAGCTCAGCGTCGCGCAGCAGGTGGCGCAGCCCGACTTCGTCGTAGCGGGCCGCGATGGTCGGGTCCTTCTCGACCGCGTCCTCGAGGGCCCGCGTCGCCAACCGTGCCGTCTCGCGACGGACCTTCGCGGCGGCTCCCGGGAAACCGGCTCGCATGTTCACCGGCGCGAGACCGAGGTTGGGATGACGCGACGAGCGTTTCGCGACGGCTCGGGAAGCGGGCTTCGCGGCGATCTTCGTCTCCCGGGCTCGCCTGGCAGGCTTGCCTGCAGCCTTCGCCGGCACCATGGCTCGCGCGGCCGGGGACTTCGAGCCTCTCGGCGGGGCGGTTGCAGTGGAGCTGCCGTCTTTGGGCGTCGCCTCCGCCGGAGGGGTTTCGGCGATCGTTGAGGCGTGCCCGGGCGTTGGATTCGGAGCGCTCTTGGCCACGGCCCGAAGTCTAGCGGGATGCAGCGGGAGGCGTCGGGCGCGAGGAGTCCGGGCGTGGCGCGGTGCCGTCTGGGCCGCGCCGCCCGTCAGCGGGGAGTGCCGGTGGCGCCGGCCAGACGGGCGCGCGCACCCTCGATGGAGATGCTGTCGATCCAGCTCTCGCGGGCGCGGCGCAGGGCAATCGTTCGAGGGCCCGGCCGCCCATCGCCGATCGGTCGACCGTCGAGAGAGGTCATCGGAACCACGCCCCCGATGCTGGCGCAGGCCGCCAGCTCGTCGGCGGCGTATGCCTCCGTGAGCGGGATGTCGCGCTGGACCATGCGCAGGCCGACGGCGTCGCCATGCTCCACCAGCCAGGCTCTGGTCGTGCCCGCCAGCAAGCCGGTGCCAAGTCGTGGTGTGGCGCATTCGTCGCCGCGGATGACCAGCACGTTCGACGTCGTGGCTTCTGTTATGCGCCCGTCCGTAGTCAGAAAGATGGCGTCGTCCGCGCCGGCCCTCTCGGCCTCGAGATGGGCGTAGACCAGCTCTGCGCGAGAGGTCGTCTTGATGCCGGCGATCGGGGACTCGGCGTCGCGGCGGATGACGCTGGTGACGAATCGCTTGCCTTCGTGGAGGACCCGCGCGGAGGGCGGAGTGAACGGCCAGGCCTGGATCGCTACTGTGGCCGTCCCGCCGGCATGTGGAGTGACGCCGCGGGTGCGGTCGAAGCCCCGGCTGACCGTGATGCGAATCACGGCATCGCCGGGAGTGGGAGTCTCGGGCGCCATGGTGGCGGCCGGCTCGGCGGCCCCGGTGCTCGCGCCGGCAGCCGTGAGGACGCCCGGCTCGGCCGGCGCCGCCAACGGTTCGACATCGTCCCAGCCCTCGGCGGCGAGCAATTCGGAGATAGCGGCAGCAATCACTTCATCGCCGAACGAAAACTCCATCGCCACTACCGCCATGCCGGCGCGGAGCCGCGCCAGGTGACCGGCGAGCTCGATCGGCACGCCGCGCCGGGCCCGCAGGGCCTCGAAGACGCCGTCGCCCAGCTGGAAGCCCCGATCGTAGACGGAGAGGTGGGACGCGTCGGACGGCACGAGGCGGCCATCCAGCCAGATGTGGGTCGCGACTGGTGGTGTCACGCGCGCCTCCAGCAGGCCGGGGAGAGAGAGTGGGGCGCTCAGCCGAGGGGGAAGCGGAGCGCCCCATGGACCGCGACGGCGCGAGCAGTCGTGGCCTTCGTGGCGACCCGCGAGTTCTGGCTCCTGGATCGGTTGGTCGGTCGGATCGCCCGTTCCGTCAGTTGGGAATGATAGTTGCGATCCCGAGAGGGCCGCACGGCGGGCTCCCTGAGGGTCACGGCTCGAACCGGCGACTCACCTCGCGAAAGAGAATCGCGGCGGCGCCGAGGAGGCAGCGCCGCCGCTTGAGGGATCGCTATGAGGAGCGTGGCCGGTGTTAGGCGGGGACGGCGACGGCGACGGCGACGGCCCGCGCCGCCATCACGGGCGTTCCGGCGCCCTGGCCCTGGTCGCGAATTCGGCCGTCGCGCATCCGGATGACCCNNCTGCTGCTCGCCGCCGGAGAGCTCAGACGGCTTGTGACCGGCGCGGTCGGCCAGACCCACGAGCGCGAGGGCCGCGACTCCGGCCTCCTTGGCCTGCTTGCCACCGATCCCGGCGTAGTCACAGGCGAGGGTGACGTTCTCGAGCGCGGTGAGGGTCGGGACGAGGTTGAAGTCCTGGAACACGAAGCCCATGCGGCGGGCCCGGATCTTGGTCCGAGCGTTATCCGAGAGGCTGGCCATGTTCTCGCCGCCGAGGTAGAGCTCGGGGGCGGGGCCGTGGTTGGCGTCGGGAGCGTGGAGCAGGCCCAGGATGTGCATGAGGGTGCTCTTGCCCGACCCGGAGGGGCCCATGATCGCGACCATCTCGCCCTTCTCGATCATCACCTCGACGCCTTTGAGGGCCTCGACGGTGTTCTTTCGGCTGAGGCGGTAGGTCTTGCGGAGGTTTCGACCTTCGAGGATTGCCATCGTTGTGTCTCCTTGGGTGCGGGCCGTGCGAGGCGGCCCGCGGTAGGTGCAGGTGGGTCGAACAGGCGGGTGGTTACTCGTACCGCAGGGCGGTCACGGGATCGAGACGGGAGGCGTGCCAGGCCGGGACGAAGCCGGCCGCCGCGCCCAGGACCGTGGCGAAGGCAACGGACGAGAAGGCCGTGCCGAAGGTCAGGTCGAAGAGGATGGTTGACGACTCGCGGCCGGCGTCATTGCCCATCGTCGTGATCACGAAGCCCAACCCCAGGCCGAGCAGGCCGCCGATGAGCCCGATGATCGCCGATTCGATGACGATCTCGCGGCGGATGCGCCAGCGAGAAGCGCCGATCGCCCGCTTGATGCCGATCTCTCGGGTGCGCTCCGCGACCGACATGGCCATCGTGTTGATGACCGAGAGGCCGCCGATGACCAGGCTCAGCAGGCCGATGCCGACCAAGATCGCATTGAGCATCGAGGTCGCGGCCCCGATCTGCTGGTCGAAGTCCTTGCCCGTCATCGTGGTGATGCCGGAGACGTGCGCGTCGATCTCGTCGGCCACCTTCTCGGGGTCGACCCCTGCCTTCGGGTAAACGACCAGCCCCGTCGCAAGCTCGTACGTGTTCAGCTCGCCGGCGATCAGCGTCGGCAGCGTCTTGACGTACAACTCCTGGGCCGCAACCAGCGGAACCATCGCCGAATTGTCGGGTGCCGTGAGCGTTGCTTCGAGGATCCCCACGACCTTGAAGTCGACGCCGCGGAGGGAGATCGTGTCGCCGACCTTGGCCTTCTTCTGGCGCGCCAGGTCGGATCCTAGGACAACCACATTCTTGCCTTCGTCCGAGGGCAGGAGAGCGCGACCGGTCGCGTAGTGCATTACGAATGTCTCGCGCCCCTGGTCGGCGTTGGCGACGGAACCGTTGATCATCGAGGGCGTCCCCATCGAGACGCCGCTGACGTCGTCGCTCAGCAGCATCGAGACGCCGGGTACGACGACGTCCACACCATCCAGCGGGGTGATCTGGGCGACCATCCTGGTCGAGAGGACGCCGCCGAGGCCCATGTAACCGCCCTTGGCGCTGACGGTGACCTTGTCCTTGTAGTAGTCGCTTCCGCCCTTGACCAGGGCGTCGATCTTGTTGGCCATCGAGCCGAAGACAACCAGGGCCATGATCCCGATCATGATTCCGGTGATCGTCAGGCCGGAGCGGATCTTGCGGCGACCGAGGTCTCGCAGTAGTCGCATCAGGGGTTTCTCCTTGTCGGTAGGTGGCGGTTGGTTTGTGCTTCGGTTCGAGGGCGCCGTGGCGGCGTCTTTGTCGTCGTATGGAAGTTACGGGCACGGGCCCTCAACGCCGTCGTCCGACATGTCGAAACGGGACTCGTCTTGCGGCCGAAAGGAGCCTCATCCCTGCGGATGACGCCGACGGCTTCCGCGGGGGCCGAGGACGATGCGCTGCCGCCGGTCGCGGTTTTGCGACGCGGAGGTGGGCGCCCTAGATCAGGCCGGTCTCGTAGGCGAGGATCACTATCTGGACGCGGTCGCGCAGATCCAGCTTCCCCAGGATCCGGGACACGTGCGTCTTGACGGTCGTCTCCGAGACCACGAGTCTCTCGGCTATCTCCGCGTTGGAGAGGCCGCGAGCTACGAGCTTGAGGACCTCGAGCTCTCGCTCCGTCAGCTCGGAGAGTGCCGGGATCTTGTTGTCGTGGGCAGGCGGCAGGCGGCTGGCGACGCGATCCAGAAGGCGGCGGGTGACCGAGGGCGCCAGCAGTGCCTCGCCGGCGGCGATGACGCGGATCGCCTCCACCAGATCCTCGGCCGGAGCATCCTTGAGGAGGAACCCGCTCGCACCGGCCCGCAGCGACTCGACCACGTACTCGTCCTGGCCGAAGGTCGTGAGCATCAGGACTTTCAGAGGGTCCTCCACTCCCGGTCCCGCCAGGGCGCGAGTGGCCTGGATCCCGTCCATTCCGGGCATGCGAATGTCCATGAGCACAACGTCCGGGCGAAGGCGGCGGGCCAGCTCCACGGCTGCGGCTCCCTCGCCGGCCTCACCTACGACCTGCAGGTCCGGCTCAGCCGAGAGGATCATGCGGAACCCGGTCCGCAGCAGCGGTTGGTCGTCGACCAGCAGTACTCGGATCGTCACATCTCACCCCCTTGCTCGCCCCGGCCGTGATCCCGGCTCTCTTCCGGTGCGCGGTGTGGCGGGACTACGCGCATCAGCATCGGGGGCACGACGTGTGGCGTCACCAGCGAGCCAGCTCGCGCCGGTCTTCGGGCCGGGCGCTCTTTGTGGCCGTCCGCCGCCGGCTGCCTCAAGGCTGCCAGCGACGCCGCCCTCTCCAGCCTGGCTCGGGCTGCGTCGTCCGGCTCGAGCGGCAGCCGGGCATAGACGCGATAGCCGCCGGGGAAGACCGGGCCCGTCTGCAACTCACCGCCGTACAGGGCAACCCGCTCCTTCATGCCGATGAGGCCGTGGCCGCCGCTCTCCCCGGCCGCCAGCAGAGGGGCCGCGGCTCCCCGTCCGTCGTCCATTACTTCGATCTCGAGGTAGTCGTCGCGGTATCGAACGTTCACGCGGGCCGTCGCCTTGCCCCCGTGCTTGACCGTGTTCGTCAGGGCTTCCTGGACGATTCTGTACGCCGCCAGGTCCATGCCGGCCGGTAGGCAGCACGCCTCGCCCTCGACATTCAGCCCCACGGGCAGACCGACGTCACGTACCTGGGAAATCAGCCTTTCCAGTTCTGCCAGCCCGGGCTGAGGGCCCATCCCCGGGTCGTCCGCGCGCAGCACCTCGAGCATTCTGCGCATCTCGGCCAGGGCGGTGCGGCCCGCAGCTTCCACCGCCTCGAGGGCCGTCCGAGCGGCCGCCGGGTCCTTGTCCGCGATGCGCCTGGCGCCGGCAGTCTGCACGACCATGACGCTGACGTAGTGAGCCACCACGTCATGCAGCTCGCGAGCGATGCGCGCCCGTTCCTCGAACACGGCCTGGGCCGCCTTTTCCTCGCGCTCGAGCTCGAGCTCGATGGCCCGGTCTTCCAGTTGCCGCGTGTAGGCGCGCCGGACTCGCAGGTTGTCGCCGATGAGCCAGGCCAGCCCGAAGGTAAGGTACGTAACGCTCAGGTTCGCGGACCAGCCGGAGATCGAATCGAATGCGGCGTAGGCGGCGAAGCTGATCAGGACGCAGCCTGCCGTTATTGCGGCCGCGACCGTCGCCCGACGCCGAGGTTCGTGCGCGGCCACGGTGTAAAAGGCCACGACAACGCCGTAGGCCCCGTTGGAATCCCCCATGCCGTTCGGGCCCAGGTAGCCGAGCAGGCCGTAGAAGGTGATGGCGAGCCCGGTGATGACCAGGATCCGCATCGGGCTGCGGCGGCGCCAGGCGATCGGGAGGGTCTGGAGTATCAGGAGCGAGACGCTGATGGCATCGAGCCGGTAGTGATCGCGGATGGCCGTGGAGAGCGCGAGGCCCATGAGGACCAGGGCCATGACCACGTCGACGTAGTCCTGGTTCCAGCGCAGGCGCCCCAGGTCGATCCGCGGGATTGCGATGGCGCGTTGCATGGTCGCACGGTACGCCGCGTCCGCTCTCCGTGCATCGGCCGCGCGAACGATCCCGGCTGCTTCTCGCAGCCGAGGGACCTTCGGCCGATCGCGCTCCAACCGATGCAGGCAGACAGAAGCGGCCGCCGGCGGCTACATCGAGCTCCGGTGGACATACGTCACCGTCAGCGTGCCGATGGGACTCTGGACCAGCATCTGTGCCCAGAACAGCAGCCCGATGAGGAAGGGGATCAGCACAGTTGCCGCCACCGCCCGCCAGATGCTCCACTCCCCCTCGACGTAGTGCTGACCGGAAGGCTCGTAGCCCTGACTCAGAAGCAGCACCGCGTCAGCGTGGAAAGCCTCTATCAGAGCCTCGTAGCTGTTGCCGCCCCTGTATCCGCGAATGAAGATCGGGCTGCTTCCATCCGCCGGCCACGTGTCGATGTTCACGCCTGCTCTCCCTCAACCGACTCGAACGGAGCCAACGTGTCGATGGTACGCGCGGACGGGCCGAGTGCGCCACACGACGGCGTCGCGCGCGGTTTGACGCGGCGCCATTGCGATGAGTTCGCCCCGCTGCCCTGAACCTGCGCTACTGCGTGGGGTCTAGAGCAGCTCGCCGTGCGACCAACCCGTGGGCTCGCCTTCGCGCGGGCGAGGCTCCTCGCCTGGGGCATAGTCGAACTTGGGCTCGCGGGCGATGCGGGCCGTCTCTTCGTGCTCGCGGGCGCCCCCGAGAGCACCCGCCGCGTCCTCCGGCGTCCGTCCGTTCGGGCCCGGTTCGATCCCGGGCAGAGGCCGGCCCGCCTGTCCCTCGATCGGTCCGACGCCGTAGGGGACCCACTTGCTCGGATCCTGCAGCCGGTGCGGAGCGAGGTTGCCGCGACGATGCGTCTGCTCGAAGTCGGCGGGTTCAATCCACAGGCGATCGCCCTGGAGGAGTCCGGCGACCCCGCCCTGACCCGGTTCGGAGCGCGGGTGCTGGCAGTAGCGGCAATTGGCCTGTTCGTGCGGCGTGTACTGGACCGGCTCCTCGTAGGTGGTGATGTAGCCCTCGTAGTTGCGGAGCACGACCTTGTGGTCCGAGAAGCTGATCAGGTAGTTGGGCATGACCGGGATCTTGCCGCCGCCGCCCGGCGCGTCCACGACGTACGTCGGCACCGCGTAGCCGGAGGTGTGGCCGCGGAGCCCCTCGATGATTTCGAGGCCCTTGCCGACCGGCGTCCGGAAGTGGCCGGAACCCTCGACCAGGTCGCATTGGTAGATGTAGTACGGCCGGACCCGGTTCTCGACCAGCTTGTGCACGAGTGCCTTCATGATGTGGACGCAGTCGTTGATGCCGGCCAGGAGCACCGACTGGTTGCCCAGCGGAATGCCCGCCCGGGTCATCTTGTCGCAGGCGCGCGAAACCTCGGGCGTGATCTCGTCGGGGTGGTTGAAGTGGAGGTTCACCCACAGCGGGTGGTACTTCGCCAGCATCTCGCACAGCTCGTCGTCGATCCGCTGCGGCAGGAAGACCGGCACTCGCGAGCCGATGCGGATGATCTCGATGTGAGGGATCTCGCGCAGGCTGCGCAGGACCGACTCGAGCAGCTTGGGATTGAGCGTCAGCGCGTCGCCGCCGGAGAGGAGCACGTCGCGGACCTGCGGAGTGCGGCGCAGATAGTCGAGCTGGGCCTCGATGTCGTGGCGATTGAAGTTCTGACCGGCATCGCCAACGATCCGTGACCGCGTGCAGTAGCGGCAGTAGCTGGCGCACTGCGTAGTGACCAGCATGAGGACGCGGTCCGGGTAGCGATGTACGAGCCCCGGAACCGGGGAGTGGCGGTCCTCGGCCAGCGAGTCCTCCATCATCGCCGTGAAGGCTTGGTGCTCGCAGTCGGTGGGGATGACCTGGCGGCGGATCGGGTCATTGGGATCGTCGGGGTCGATCAGGCTGATGAAATAGGGCGTGACGTCGACCCGGAACTTGTCCGGAGTGGAGAGCCCGGCGCGTTCGTCGTCGGTCAGGTTCAGGACGCGGCCGACTTCCTCGAGCGTGTTGACGCGGTTGGAGAGCTGCCAGCGCCAGTCGTTCCAGCGCTCATCGGGGACGTCGGCCCAGATGGGAGCTCGGCGGGAGACGGCAGGGCGGCCATCGGGTCCGAGGGCGCGGGCGGGATCGCGGAGGTTGACGAACGGCGTGTCATCGGGGCGAGGGGCGAGTGCATGTGCGGCCGCCTGGTCGTCCGCAAGGCGTGCCGCCGGGCCGTGATCGCCAACCCTGGGCTCGAACATGACGCGCCTCCGGTGTTTCGCCTCTGCCGTGGGAGTCGGCGGTGGCGCAAACGCATAATCCCTATGCACTCTGCATGCCAGGGGATCATACATCGGTCGCTGCGGAATGGGCCCTGGCCGATTGTGGGCGTGCCCCAGATCCGCCAGGTGGGCCGACGACGGCGCGGGCTCGGGCCTGCCCGCAGTGCTTGTCAACAGCCCGCCGAGTTCGGCCGAATCGTCAGCCCAACTCAACGTCATGCAGCTGTCGCGGACACGACACCCCTCACTCTCCGCAAGGGCTACGCTGACCTCGGGACGGCCCGATCCAGTGCTTGGCCAGGTTGGCTGGAGGCCGTTCGAAAGAGGATCGCCATGCGTCGCGAGTCTCAATGCAGGCGAAGAGTCATCGGCGGCGCGGTCGCAGTGGTGCTTGTCGCAGCCAGTCTCGCGGGCTGTAGCGTCGGTGGCGCCTCTCCATTCGGGTCGCCGGCAAGCCCCGGAGCAAGCTCACGCAGCGCCTCCTCGATGGATGCCAACTTCGGCACGGCGGTGACGGTGCCTGCCGGCGGATCGGTCGACGTCCCTCTCTCGTTCGAGGGCACGTCCGCAGCCCAGATCGTCGTGTCGGCGAGTGACTCCAGTATTGACGCCAGTTTCGGTTCCACCACCCTGACCGGCGACCTATCCGGAGCGGAGGGGGGATCTGTGGGCGCCTCCCTGTCCAACCCGCTCGACGGCCCCCTCCACATCACCAATTCGGGCACCGTGAGTGAGACCGTCGGGGTCATCGTGATGATCGCGACCGGCCGCAAGCTGACGGTCACCTCGTCTGTAAGCAGCGTCGCCAATGGTCAGACGGTGACCATCGATGTCGTGCTCACGCAGCCGGTTACAGGTGACTCGGTCGGTGCGGAGCTGGTGGATCCGGCGGGCACCCGCACGCCGATCACCCTCACGCAAGACGGGGACGGGCACTGGACGGGCCAGATCAGCCCGACGGTGGGCGGCGGTAGCGACATCAATGCCTGGACCAATGGCAATGGGATACGCAGGGCCCAGACCGTTCTCAACGTCGAGGGCGGCAACGTCACCATCGGCAGTGGCTTCACCGAGCGGCTCAACGACACAAACGCCGATGGCCTGGCCGACCAGCTCATCCTCACCATACCGGTAACCGTGGCCAAGGCGGATTCCTACCAGGTCCGGGGTCGCCTCGTCGACGCTGACGGGAAGACCGTCGCCGTCAACTACGATCCTCCGATCGAGCTCTCGACCGGCGCCCAGACGCTCCCGATGACCTTCGATGGCCTCGACATCTACGCCTCGGGGCAGTCGGGTCCGTATCGGCTCAAGGATGTGATGATCTCGTCGAACCCCCTGTCCAGTGGGCAAGTCCTCGAAGCGAGCGCCCCGGACATGGGGGCGACCCAGGCCTACGACTACAAGGCGTTCGAGCACTGAGAAAGGGGGCAGTTTCCTTACTCGGCCGCGCGCTCCAGGGCCAACGCCTGCAGGGCGATGATCGTCATCGCGTCGGTGATCTCGCCGCGGGCGATCATGGCCATGGCATCGTCGAAGGCTACCCAGCGCATCTCGATCTTCTCCGTGCCCTCCGGCGTGGCCGTGCCCGCCACCAGGTCCGTAGCCACGAACAGCACCACGGTCTCGTCCGTCACGGAGTTGGAGAGGTCGCAGCGGCACAGCTCGCGCCAGGTGCCGCTGGCGTAGCCGGTCTCCTCGGCCAGTTCGCGACGGGCCGCCTCCTCGGGTGATTCGTCGAAACGGCCGCCGCCCTCGGGGACCTCCCACGAGTAGCGGTCCAGCGTGTAGCGGTACTGGCCGACCAGCAGGACGCGGTCGCGCTCGGTGTCCAGCGGCACGACGCCGATCGCTCGATGCCGGAAATGGACCACGCCGTAGATGCCGGGTTCCCCGTCCGGCCGGACGACCTCGTCGTGGTACAGCTGGATCCAGGGGTTCTCGTACGCAAGCCGGCGCGACTTCCGCCGCCAGGGGTTCTTCTCGGGCTCGTTCACGCTGCCATCGTAGCGGTCATGGCCCGAGGAGGCGCCTCGGCGGCAGGCGGGGAGGCGCCTCGGTGACGCGGACGGAGCAGTTCGACCGCCATGGAACCACGCCCGGTCGCCGCGGCGGGAACCCGACGGACGGTTCGGCCGTCCTAGCTACGAACCGGCCCGACAGGGCCGGCGCCCGATCCGAGCCCATGAGCCAGCCGAAGGGCTGCAGCCGTACCTCCGCCACAGCCAGGAGAACTGCCATGAACGACAAGCCTTCGAACGCCAAGCTGAAGAACGATCCCGCCCCGGGGGCAGTCGAGGCGTCGCGCCACGCCGGACCCGTGACCCTGGGTCGAGCGATCGCCGTGACCGCTGCCGCGAGCTTGCTCCTCGGCATCATCGTCGGCCCGATCATCAGCGGCCATCCGGCACTCGCGGTTGATCCGACCAGCCCCGCCACCGAGCACACGGTTACCGTGTCCGGCTCCGGTGAGGTGAGCGTGGCTCCGGATGTCGCCGATGTGACCGTCGGAGTCTCGATCACCAAGCCGACCGTGGCCGAAGCTCAGTCCGCCGCGGCGACCTCCATGGCCTCGGTCATTGCCGCGCTCAAGAAGGACGGAGTCGACACCAAAGACATCGTCACGGTCAACCTGAGCCTAAGCCCCGTATACGACTACAACAGCTCGGTGCCGCGACTGGTGGGTCAGCAATACACGAACACGGTCAGGGTCACGGTCCGCGACCTCGGAAGAGTGGCGGCGGTCGTGGACGACAGTGTCGCGGCCGGGGCCACGACCATCCAAGGAATCTCGTTCCGGCTCAACGACCCCAAGAGCGTCCAGGGTCAGGCTCGCCAGCTGGCGATGAACGATGCCCTGGCCAAGGCCACTGCCCTCACCGCCGCGGCCAATGTTTCGATCAAGGGAGTGGCCTCGATCAGCGAAACATCGACGACCCCGATCACCTACAGCGGCGGCGCGACCATGGACTCAAAGGCCGCCGCGCAGGTCGCGACGCCGATTCAGACCGGCACCACGGACGTCGTCATCTCGGTCTCGGTCACGTACGTCATCGGCTGACGCTGAACCGGCCCGAGCGAGGGAGGCCAAGAGGATCGCCTCGGTGACGGCCCAGGGTCTCAAGCGCGGGAAGGCCGACGAGCGGTCGCCTCGGTGACGGCCACCAGTCTCGAGCGCAGATAAGCCGGCGGGCGGTGACTCGGCTATCGCTCCCGCTCTCGAACGCTCGTCACCTCGGCCGTCCGATCGTTGTCCGATAAATCATCATCTAGTTCAGTGCATTTTCCGCCGGGCGTCACGTTACGGCAGGACCAACGGCAGGGTGCCGCCATATGACGGCCGCGCGATACTCCTCGCACCATGCGACTTGACCTAACCAAGCGCAGCGACTACGCGCTCCGGGCGATGCTTGCCCTCGCCAAGACCGGCGATGGGCTGCTCAGCAGCCGCAAGATCGCGCAGGAGATGCACATCCCACCTCGGTTTCTGCCTCAGATCATGGGCGACCTGACGCGGGCGGGGCTGGTCGATGCGCATCCCGGCCGAGCCGGCGGCTACCGGCTGGCCAGGGCCGCGGACTCCGTGAACCTGCTGACCGTGATAGAAGCGGTCGAGGGAGATCCCCACCGGCAGATCTGCGTGATGCGCGGCACTCCGTGTGGAGCGGACGGCGAGTGCGGCGTCCACTACGTCTTCTATGCGGCCGAAGGGGCGCTCCTGCAGCATCTCGAGTCGGCGACGCTCAGGAGCGTCATCGACCACTGGACGGAGAGTCAGGCAACGGCCGCTGCCACTGCCCCCGCTGCCGCCGCGGCGCGCTAACCCGAGCCCGAGGCCGTCAAGAGCAGCCCCGGCGGCTCGTCAGCGTTCTTTCTGTCGCGCCTCCCACTCATCGGCCAGGATGCTCATGTGGATCTCGTCCCAGTAGTGGCCGTCCCGGAGGATCGCCTCGCGCGACCGTCCCTCCACCACGAAGCCGCACTTCTCGTACGCCCGGATGGCCCTGGCGTTGAATTCGAAGACCGTCAGGGCGACGCGATGCAACGGCAGTTGCGTGAAGGCATGAGCGAGCATCAGCTCCGTGGCTTCCGTCCCGTAGCCCTTGCCCCAGGCGTCGGCCTCGCCGATGGTGATGTGGAATAGCGCGGATCCGTTGTCGCCGTCGAGCTGGCTGAACGCGCACGTCCCGATGAGCCGATCGGACTCCCGCACGTGGATGGCCATGGCCAGGAAGTCCGTGCCAAGGATCCGCGAGTAGAAGAATCGCTCGATCTCGTCGATCGAAAGTGCCGTTGGCTGATAGCGGGTCAGCCGGGCGACCTCCGGGTCCGCGTACCAGCGCACGAACGCGCGGATGTTGTCCGGGCGATGGCGGCGCAGGACAACGAGTCGGCCCAGGAGCGCTTCAGGTCGCCAGGCCTGGCGCTCAGGGGCGGCGCTCATCGCAACCCCTCGTTCGCCTCTGTGGATCGGAGTGGACGTGCTGAACGGACTTCACAGATCGAAGGTATACCATCGCCGCCATGCGTGGCTGGAGCGAGCTGGCCGAACGTGTCGCCGGAACGACTCGCACTTCCGAGAAGACGGCATTGCTCGCGCGCTACCTGGCGCTGCTGCCGGCTGACGAGCTCCGCGTTGCCGCGGTCTTCCTTTCGGGGCGCCCGTTCGCCGAGGCGGACCAGCGCGCCGCCGGACTTGGCTGGGCCACGATCGCCGCCGTGGTGTGCCACGTGGCAGGAGCCCCGGCGAGCGCTCTCGGAGAAGCCTACGACCGTTCATCCGATCTGGGCCAGGCAGCGGCCGAGGTGCTGGCACTGCGCCAGCAGCTTCCGGACCCGAGCGTCTCCCCCTCGCTGGAGGAAGTGGCGGCGACCTTTGCCGCGATCGAGGCCGCCTCAGGGTCCGCGGCCAAAGGCGTCATCTTCGCCGAGCTGGCCAAGCGATGCGACTCCCTGACCGCCAAGTACCTGGTCAAGGTGCTCACCGGGGAGGTGCGCATCGGGCTGCGCGAGGGGCTTCTCGAGGCGGCCATCGCCGAGGCCTTCGAGCAGCCTCAGGCCGCGGTCCAGCTGGCGGGGATGCTCACCGGCGACGTCGGCGAAACCGCCGTTCTCGCCAAAGAG
This sequence comes from Chloroflexota bacterium, assembly GCA_003158295.1. Lineage (GTDB taxonomy): Bacteria > Chloroflexota > Limnocylindria > Limnocylindrales > CSP1-4 > Fen-1039. Next base: position 27,379 of record PMIP01000084.1, read on the forward strand.
AAACGTCTGGACGCGGCCCGCCTCCGCCTCCTGCACCCGATCAAGTTCATGCTGGCCTCGCCGGCCGAGAACGCGGCCGAGATCATCTCGCGCCTGGGGCCCACGGTCTGGGTCGAGGACAAGTACGACGGCATACGGGCCCAGCTCCACAGGCGCGGTTCGGAGGTCCGGTTGTACAGCCGTGACCTCCACGACATCAGCGAGCAGTTCCCGGAGCTCGTGGAGGCTGCCCGCGACCTGTCCTGGGACGGCATCCTGGACGGCGAGATCCTGGCCTATGCGAACGGCCACGTCCTGCCCTTCCTGACGCTGCAGGCGCGGCTGGGGCGCAAGGAGCCCACGGCCGAGCTACAGGCCGAGGTGCCGGTCGTCTATGTCGCCTTCGATCTGCTTGCGATAGGTCCTCGCTCGGGCATCGCGGTTGGCCCCCTCACTGGGGCAGGGCTGTCCGCTGCCGCGGACCACGCTGGTTCGAACGGACACCAGGCGGGCGGCCTCAACGGCACGGCGCCCGCTGCAGTGACACCTCTCCTGGCGGTGCCGCTGGCCGAACGGCGACGCCGTTTGGAGCAACTCGAACTGCCGGCCGTCGGCGAGGATGGCCGTTTTGCGCTGTCTCACCTGGTCACCGTCGATTCGGTGCAGGCCCTGGACCGAGTCTTCACCGAGGCGCGCGCGCGCCGGAACGAGGGCCTGATGGTCAAGGACCCGGAGAGCGGCTACTCGCCGGGCAGACGCGGCCTGGGCTGGCTCAAGATGAAGCGCGCTCTCGCGACCCTGGATTGCGTCGTGGTGGGGGTGGAGATGGGGCACGGCAAGCGCCACGGCGTCCTCTCGGACTACACGTTCGCGGTTCGTGACGAGGCGGCGGACCGGTTCGTGACCATCGGCAAGGCATATACCGGATTGGCCGACGCGGAGATCGCAGAAATGACGCGCTGGTTCGAGGGGCACACGATCCGCCAATTCGGACGCTTCCGCGAAGTCGAGCCGGTGGTGGTCATCGAGGTCGCATTCGATGTCATCCAGCGCTCCAACCGGCATCAGTCCGGCTTCGCCCTTCGTTTCCCGCGCATCGTCCATCTCCGGACCGACAAGCGGCCAAACGAGGCAGATACGCTCGCCACCGTCGAGCGGTTGCATCGTGAGCTGCAGCACGAAGCCGAGTACCTGGTCACTGCCGGGGCGCGCCGACCCGAGAAGCACCTGGTCTGAAGGCCGATCGCGCCGGCCGAGTCGCGTCCAACGGTGGCCGTCCCGTAGGGCCTATTGCACGCCAGCCAGATCTCCTATCCCAAGGAGAGATTCGTCCGGGTATTCTGCCGGCATGTTTGGTAACTACAACGCCAGCCCACCCCAGTCCCTACCGGTCACGGTTGTAACCGCCCAGCTGATCATTCAAGGGACGATCCAGACTCGGCTGCTCCGCCTGACCGACGTCGTCAACGAGGCGGACGTCGCCAGTCTCGTTGTTCTGGACGCGACATTCATGGAGGTCGGCTCCAGGCGCTTGGTCGCCGGAGCGGCTGTGTCGCAGGTTCAGCTGAGCGACGTCCTCTTCCTGCATATGAATCAGACGACGGAATCGAACTCCGACATGCGGACCCCCAAGCAGGCAGTTCGGGCAACCCTACTGGCGCCGCCTTTCACGATCGAGGGTCAGATACACCTTTCATACGAGTCCGAGCTGAAGATCGCGATGGCGGCCTACGGCGGTCGCTTCCTGCCCGTCACCGCCGCCCGTTACTGGGCCTACGGCGTGGCCGAGGCGCCCAGCTCCGTGGATCTGCTGCTCGTCAACCACGCCAGGGTCCACGTGGCGGTGGCGTCCAGCACGGAGTGGCTCGCCGAAGCTCCGTCGGAAGCGGGAGGGGGATCCGCACCAGGCGGGTGGTAGCGCCTCAGCGCTCGACCGGCAGGTCGAGACGGTCGCCCCACTCGACCCAGCCGCCGTCGTAGACGGCCACGTCATCGCAGCCCAAGAGCGTGAGCGCGAAGGCGAGCTTGCACGCCCCAAGGCCGACCGAGTCGTAGCAGACGATGCGTCGTCGCAAGTCGATGCCGACCTTGCGAAGCTGCGACCGGAGTTCCTCCGCGCTGCGGAAGCGGCCCGTCCGTAGCTCGGTTGTGGCGGAAGCCGGAACGTTGAGTGCGCCGGGGATGTGGCCCAATCGCCGCGTCGACCCTGCGTGCCCGGCGAACTCGGACGGCGCCCGAGCGTCGAGCAACTGGACCTGGGGCGAGCCGAGCAGCTGGCGTATGTCGCTCGCTGTCAGGCGCGTCCTTCCCGCGAGGCGCGGAGTGAAGGTAGTGGGCGGCCGCAGCTCGGCAGCGGTCGAGATAGGCTGGCCCAGATCCCGCCATGCTTCGATCCCGCCGACCAGGATACGGGCCGAATCGAAGCCGTAGACGCGCATCGTCCACCAGGCTCGGGCCGCGTAGGAGCCGGCGGTGTCGTCGTAGATGACCGCCACCATGCCGTTGCCGATGCCGACCCGGGCCAGCGTCTCGGCGACGCGAATCGGTCCTGCCAGGAGCAGGGCGTCGCTCTCCTCCTCCTGCTCGACGAGGTCGGTTCGCCAGTCGATGTACGTGGCGCCGGGGATATGCCCGGTGGCGTACAGGCGATGCCCGGAGCCGTCTGGGCGCCAACGCAGATCCAGTACGCCAAAGCCGGGCCGGCCGAGGTTCTCGGCCAGCCACTCAGCCGTGGCCAGCAGCTCCGGCCGGGCGTATCTGCCCACGTTGTATCCGGTCATGCAGCCCCCCAGGCCTCGGGTCGCATTCGCCGATCGGACGACCGGTCGAACGAACCGGTCTCCCAGGCGTGGCGCCACCGATGCCTATGATAGAGGGCGATGGTGACCCCATTTCTCCCCGACGACGAGAAGATCCCAGCAATCCGCGAAGCCCTCCCCGCCACGGCGGCGGGCATCTACCTGAACACCGGCTCAGCGGGGCCGCTGCCTCGAGAAACCGCTCACGCCATGGCTGAAGCGGAGGCCTGGGAGCTGCGAACCGGCCGAGCCGATCGCAACTTCTGGCAGGACGCGGAGCAACGGCGGGCTGAGGCCAGAGCGGCGGCGGCCGTGGTGCTGGGCACGGATCCGAGCAGGATGGCCCTCACCCATGCCGCGACCGACGGCATGAACATCGCCACCTGGGCCGTCGATTGGCGAGCCGGAGATCGAGCCGTCACAACGTCCCTCGAGCATGCCGGGGCACTGGGGCCGTTGTGGGCAATCCGCGATCGATGGGGAGTGGAGCTGGTTGTCGCCGACGTTGGGAGGGGCGGCGATCCGGCCGCGGTCGTGGAGGCGATGGATCGGGCGATCGTTCCCGGGACGCGGCTCGTCTCCATGTCGCACGTCTCATGGGCGACCGGCGCACGACTGCCGGTCCGCGAGATCGTCGAGATGGCGCACGCTCGCGGAGCGCTCGTCGCCGTCGACGGCGCTCAGGCAGTCGGCGCGATCCCCGTTGCGGTAGAGGAACTGGGCGTCGACTTCTACGCCATGCCCGCCCAGAAGTGGCTGCTCGGGCCCGAGGGGATCGGGGCCCTCTACTGCGCCCCTTCGGTGATGGATCGCCCACGCCTGGCCTTTGCCGGTTGGGCCAGCTTCGAATCGATGGATCTGGCCGCAGACGGCAAGCCCTGGCCGGATGCCCGCCGCTTCGAGAATTCGACCCTCCATGGGCCGTCCGTCCTGGGCTTCGCCCGAAGCGCGGCCTGGCTCTCGATGTTCGTGGGGCTGCCGTGGATCTACGAGCGCATCGAACGGCTCGCGGGCGAGGCGGCGGCGATGCTGGCCGAGGTTTCCGGCGTGGAGCTGTTGACGCCAAGCGAGCAGATGGCCGGACTCGTCAGTTTCCGGATCGCCGGCTGGGGAGCCGAGACCGCCCTCCGCGAGCTGGAACAACGGACGCTCTGCATCGCCCGCACGATCCCGCCTCTGGACGCGATCCGAATCAGCGTGGGCTTCTTCAACACGGACGCGGAGCTGCGCCGTTTTCGCGACGGGGTCGCGCTGGTCGCCGCCCACACGCCCGAGTCGATCCCGCACCGCCCTCGGATCGAGCTCCTCCGCGGTGGGGTGGACTAGGTCGCCGTCCGCCGGACGTGGGTGTACGATCGTGCTCCGGCGGGGGAGTAGCTCAACGGTTAGAGCATGGCTCTTATACAGCCCCGGTTGGAGGTTCGAATCCTCCCTCCCCTACCAGCTTCCCGCCCATGGCGCCGGCTGAGTCGCCCGCCCACCGAGAGGGGGCCCACGGAACCTTGACGGGAGCCGTCATCTGGGACTTCGACGAGACGCTGGCGCGACGACCGGGCGGCTGGCGGCACATGCTGGTCGACGCCCTTGACCTGGAGTCGCCCGGGCACGGCGTCACCGCAACCGACGTGGAGCCCGGGCTTCGTCGCGGCTTCCCATGGCACGACCCGGAACGGGGGCACCCTGAGTTGTCCGATCCGGACCGGTGGTGGGCCAACCTCCAACCCGTGTTGCGAGGTGCCCTGGTGCAGGCGGGCGTCAGCGAGCCGGTCGCCGAGAGGGCGTCGTCCAGGGCGCGCTTCGAATACACCCGCCTTGATCGCTGGGCTGTGTTCCCTGACACCGAACCCGCGTTGAATCGGCTTCGAGAACTGGGCTGGCGCCAGGCCATCCTGTCGAACCACTGCCCCGAGCTCCCAGATTTGTTGGCCGGACTCGGCATCCGCGACTACTTCGAGGTGGTCCTGACGTCGGCCGCGATCGGGTTCGAGAAGCCGCATCCCGAGGCCTACGCCCGCGCTCTCCATGATCTGGGCAATCCTCACCCGGTCTGGATGGTTGGCGACAATCCAGAGGTCGATGTCGCCGGGGCGCGCCGGTGCGGCATTCCCGGAATCCTCGTTCGAAGGCCCGCGCCAGGGTTCGACTACGCGCCCGACCTGGCTACCGCGGTCGAGATGATCGAGCGAGGGTCAGCCGGCGCCTGATCGCCCCCGCGGATTCGGCAGATGGCTGCTCTGCCAGAGCGGTCTCCATTGCGGAATCTTCGCCTCTGGCTCGGGTCTTCCTTTCAGTTTGAGCCTCCATTCTGGCTCGTGGAAAAGGAACGAAGAGCGGCGTAGCCCGATCGAGGGCGGGCGGCCGGCAGCTTCGGCGGGCGTTCGGGCGAGCCCGGATGCAGCCGGTGAAAGGAGTCCTCGATGTACACGAGAGTGCTCGATCAGGCAGAAATGCCGGCATTACGCCCCAACGCTGCGAGCAGCGACTCGGATGCGATCAAGTTGCTCGTGCTGCGCGAGGTCGAAGCATCCGGTCCGATGACCGGGCTCGACGCCATCAACCATGTTGCCTCGACCGCACGGCTGCTCGGCATCACTCCGCCGGGCTATGCACTCCTGCACGGCCTGGCCGAAAGGGACCTCCTTGAGTGCGTCGCGGGAAGCCCGCGCCGCTACCGGATCACCGAAGCGGGTTCTCGGGAGGCCGAGCACCTGGCGGAGCGCTGCTGGCCACGGTTGCGCGGGGAGGTAGTCCATTTGGGCAGGCGGCTCGCGCCTGCTTCACCGAAGGCCAGGACACGCGACCTGTTCGTCACTGAGTGGGCCGACGAGTCCATGGACCTCGGTCGCTGACCAGAGGATCTTGCGAGATGGAAACCCGCATCGGCAACATATTGGCCGGTCTCGTCCTGGGCGGTTCGTACGCAGTTGGCGGCATGGCCGTGGTCAGAGCAGCGCTCTACGCCGTGACCTATCTGGCGGCCCGTTCCGACTCCATCGAGAGCCACCTGCCCGGCTTCGCAGTGGCGCGGCGGGCCGGAGTCCCATCCGGCCTCTGAGCGCCCCGCCCATCGGTGATGGCGAGCCCTAGGATTCGAATGCCCTGCGGGCACCCAAGCGCGATAGCCTCCATCCGAGGTCGTCCGCCCGTGTGCCGCGGCTTCGGCGCCGGGATCGCCGCGATCGGTCAGGGCGCGACCCGGAAGGAGTCGAAGAAGGTCTGGGCGAGGCTCGGGTCATCGCCGGAGCCGGACACGACCTTGAGCAGGTAGGCCCGGGCGCCCACCAGGTATGCGCGCGATTCGACCGTCCCGGTCGGGAACTTCACCGTCCAGGCGCGGCCCGGGTGCCCGACGAACGTGACCTGGGCCTGGTTGGTGACGGTGCCTCCTACCACGCCGGCAAGGTCGTTGGCTTGGGAGGCGGCGAGGATAGGATCCGCCTTCAGGTTGGCGGCCGTGGCCGCCGGATAGTCGGCCCAGGCCACGATGAACCCGGTCACGCTGCCCGGGCGCATGACCATCTCCATGGTGTAAGGGATCGAGCCGGTCGTTGTCGCGATCTCGGTCTTCAGCTCGGTGGCGAGGCCCGGCATCTGGATCTCGAAGCTCCCGTCCGCCGGGCTGAACTTCGTCCAGCCGGCGATCAGGCTGGCGGGCGGCATGGGAGTGGCGGCCGTCGCCGGGCCGGGTGAAGCGGGCAGCGCCGACTCACCGGACAGGGCCGACGAACGAGGGGCGGCGCTCCCGGTGCCCGGAGGCGGGGTGGAGGTGCCACCGCACGCGGCAACCGTGCCGAGAACGACCAGGCAGCCTGCAAGCGACCATCGACGAGCGAGCATGCGAGCCCCTCCCGGCTCTAGGCGTGCGGATATGGATCGTAGATTGGCGGGTCCGGATATCGACCCTCCAGCGTCGTGATGATCTGCTGGAGCCAGAGGTCGAAGGCCTCGTTCTGGTTCTGAGGCGTGCCGGCCGACGATCCCCCGATCAGGCCATTGAGCGGCTTCGTGATGGCCGGCTGGCCGGGCGTAAGGGCGTTCATCAGCCCCAGGACCTCAGCCTGCGCCTGCGACGGGAGGTTACCGATCATCGCGTCGAGCTGACCGGTCGCGAGTGGGCTGGCTCCCGGCTGCGGCGGTTTCGCAGACGGCAGGTAGTCCTGAATCGCCTGCTGAGCGCCCGAGAGCAGATCTCCGAACATGTTGTTGGCAGAGACGCCGCTGTCGGCGGGCGGGCCGACCTTCACGATCACGAACTGGCCGTTGAATTGGCCCTTACCGTCCTTGCTGCTCCAGGTCACGTTTGCACTATTGCCGTCCGCCGAAACGGCTATCGATCCGGTGCCCCGGTTCTCGTCGGTTGCCTTGGCATAGGAGGCTCCTCGCCAGAAGGTGAAGGTGACCTGGAAGCCGGAGATGGTGCCCGTGAAGCTGACATCGGAGAGGGAGTGGCCCGAGACCGCCGTGCCCGTCTGAACGATGTCGATCCCGCTGGCCTCGACCGGCGATGCCCAGTGTCCGGTAAGGTCGATCGAGCACGCGCACGGCGTGTGGGATGGACTTGGCGCTGGGGTAGCGGCAAGGGCCGGCGGAGCCGCCGAGGACAAGACGAAGATCAAGGAGAGGAGCAGGGAAACGCTCATCCGGGCCGTGCCCGCCATGTTGCGGCCGATGAGGCGGATGGTCCTATATCGCGGTAGAACCATGCGGCAGCTCCCCAAGCAACTGGTCCCCAAGCTACCCGAAAGGATCATTGGCGCCGGCCATCAAAGTCAAGAGGGACCGATCGATCGAGCCGACGAGCGAGTTCGCCGCTGGGCACGGCGGTTGCGGTCTCAGCAGGTCCCAAACTGACCGTCAGCCGCGCTGTTTGACCCTTTACGATTTGCGGACGCAACCTCGGCCCGCTTGAGGACCGTCACCATGAGCGCGCATCTTCCCGCGGCCGGATCGGTATATGGCTGGGGTCCGCCTCCGGGTCGGCCGGCGACGGCCGGCGCTGCTGCCACCCGACCCCGGTGGGCGGGGACGATCGCCGTCGCGATCATCGTCGCGGGCGTCGTGTTGGGCGGGATCGCCGCGGACAATGCGATCCCCGTGCCGAGCGCAGGTCATGTCGCGATAAGCCGGCCGGTCTATATGACCGCCGCTCCCGGCTGGGTTACGACCGCAGCCGCGGGGGAGCTCACGGACGGGCTCGCTCTCCAGAAATCGAGCGCCCTGCTGATCGCCCAGGTTCTCAGCACGAACTACAACCGCGATGCCCGGCAGCTCCTCCAGGGCTCGGAAGCCGGCTTCGGGGCCGACGCGGCCCAGATCTCCTTCGGAGGTGAGCGCGACGTCGTCCTGAACGGTAAGGAAGCGAGCGAGGTCGCGTTCTCCGCCCTGGTCTCCGGCGACGGAGGGTCGGGCATGCTCGACGGCGAATTGGTCTGCCTTGTTCTGCCATCGGACGGCAGTGGCTACGCCGTCTTCATTCAGGTGGCCGCGCCCCAGGGATACCTCTCGTCGATCACCGACGACGTCGACGCGATGGCCGGCAGCGTGGAAGTGCACCGGTGAGCGCTCGAGCCGCGCGAGCGCTGCCACGGGCCCCGAGGTGGGGCTTGCGGGGGACCTTCGTCCGGCCCAGCCAGCCCGCCTACTGGCTCTTCATCATCCTCCTCCTGGTCGGTGGCGACCGGAGCCTCGGCATTCAGCTGACCATGGTCCAGCTGCCGTCCGCGTTCGTGATGAGCTGGGTGCTCGTCCTCCTGTACGCGATCCCGGTGGCCTTCCTCGTCTATCACCTCGATCTGTTCGAGCGCGAGCCGATCGCGCTCGTGGCCGCTGCTTTGATCTGGGGCGGTGTCATCGCGACGGGCCTGGCGGTCTACGCCAACGATGCCTGGAGCTCGGTCGTGGGCAAGGTGGCACCTGAGGCGGCGCTCGACTGGGGCGCGGCGATCGTGGCTCCGCCCGTGGAGGAGACGCTCAAGCTGATGGGCGTCGTACTCCTCTTCCTGATCGTGCCCGAGGAGTTCGACGGAGCGCTAGACGGCTTCGTCTACGGCGCGATGGTGGGCCTTGGCTTCACCGTCGTCGAAGACACGATGTACTTCCTGATGCCGGTCCTCTCGAGCGGCGTCGACCAGACCGGCCCGGTCTTCGACACGTTCTTCATCCGCGTCATCGGCGGCGGGCTCTACGGCCACGTTCTGTTCGCGGGCCTGACCGGGATGGGCTTCGCCTATCTCGTCACTTCCAGGGCGGTCTTGAGCAGGCGGATCGCCGGCTTCGGCGGATGCTTCGCGGCGGCGCTGGCGGCCCACGCCATGTGGGACTCGCCCATCCTGAACGACCTTCTCGCCAACGGCGGCGCTCCTCCGAGCCAGCTCTCGGTCATCCTGTGGTCCACGCTCAAGGGCCTGCCGTTCCTCATCTTGCTGTGCGTCCTGGTGGTCGTTGCGACGCGAAGCGAGGAGCGGTCCTTCCGTGCCATCGTCTCCGGGGAGGCGGATGAGAGTCTCTTCCCCGAGCCGGAATTGCGAGCCCTCGGCAGCCTGTGGACACGACGGTCGGCCCGCGCCGAAGCCGGCCGAAGGCTCGGCCCGGCGGGTGCTCGACTCATGGGCGAGCTGCAATCCGCCCAGATCGACTATGCTCTGGTTCGAAGTCGAAGCGAATCCGCGGCCGACCCGGCCCTCGAACCGCTACGGCGGCGCATCCGCTGGATCAGGGCCCGGATGGTCCCGGTTTCGGGCGCCCTGTCCGCCGACGCCCTCCCCGGTGCAGCCGGCGTCTCCGTTCCGGACTGGTCGCCGACCCACCTCGTGCCCGTCGGCGGAGTGGCGGCCTGGGCGGTGCCGGATCCGTCGCAGCCGCCGGTTGCAAGCCTCCCTCCGGGGCTGGAAGTGGTGGTGGAATCGCGAATCGACGACTGGGCCCTGGTTCGGGCCGCCGGCGGGTTGCGGGGCTGGATCGACGGGAGGTTGCTCGTCGAGCGTCACTGACCTTACGGCGGAGTGGCGGCCATTGCGGCCGCTACCGCCGTGCCGGTGCCGGTGTTGGCGCCGCTACCGGTGGTGCCAGTGCCGCGAAGCGTTACTCCTGCGCAGCCTCGATGCGGATCCGCGCGTCCACGATCACGGCGCCCTCGGGGCGGACGATGACCGGGTTGCAGTCCATCTCCGCGATCTCCGGATGCTGCTCGACCATGGCGGCGACTCTGAGCAGAAGCTCCTCGAGGCCGGCCACGTCGCACTTGGGCGCGCCACGGAAGCCATCCAGGAGCGGGAACGTACGCAGGGACGTGACCATTTCGTGGGCGTCCCGGTCGGTCAGCGGCGTGATCCGGACCTTCACGTCCTTCAGAACCTCGACGGCGGTGCCGCCCGCGCCGCAGGCCACGACCGGGCCGAAGAGCGCGTCGTGGACGACACCCACGAGCATCTCCACGCCGCCGGACGGGACCATCTGCTGGACGAAGAACTTCTCGACCTTCGTGCCCTGGGCGGCGATTCGAGCCGCCATCTCCTCGGCCTGCCGACTCACCTCGGCCGCGCCCTCGAGATTGAGCACTACCGCCTTGGCCTCGGTCTTGTGGATCAGTTTGGGAGCGACACCCTTGAGCGCCACTTTGCCGCCGATCTCAGCGGCCGCGGCGCCGGCCTCCTCGGGCGTGGCCGCAAGACGCCACTCGGCCATCGGAACGCCGTAGCAGCCGAGCAGCTTGGCCACCTCGTCGGGGAGGAGCCAGCGCGACTTCTCCTCGCCGGACTTCTGGATGGAGGCTAGGACGTCGGCGATGATGGCCTTGCCCTCGGAGGTGCGAATGTCCCCGTACTGGGGCACCAGGCCTTCGGGCGTCTCCGCCCAGATGCCGTATCGAACGGCGTGGGCGAGGGCGCGGGCGGCATCCTCGGGGAACGGATAGGACGGCAGCGAAAGCCCGTCACTCTTCAGCGAGTCCGGTGTGCCCTTGGACGACAGGAAGACCGACAGGAGCGGGAGCGGGCGCGGAAGATCGAGGGCCGCCTCGCGGATACCGAGGGCGATCTCCTCGGGCTTGGTCACGAGCACCGGAACGTACAGGATGATGATGGCGTCGATCCCGTCCCACTCGGCCAGGATCTTCAGCGCCTTGCGGAAGGACTCCGGCGGCGCGGCGGCGATCATGTCGACGGGGTTGTTGTAGCCCGCCTCCGGCGGCAGGAACTCGGCCAGCTTGGCNNCGGATGACACCGGCCTGCTTGAAGAGCGCATCGACCGTCACGTCGGAGGCGCCGAGGAGCGCGCCGGTGTGGGACGACGTGGCGCGGGCGCCGGCTGAGGAGCGTCCGCTCTTGACCGCCAGGATCGGCTTCTGGCGGCCGACCCGCCGCGAGATCCGGGCGAACTTGCGCGGATTGCCGAGCGACTCGAGGTACAGAGCGATGACGTCGGTGGCCGGGTCGTCGGCCCAGTACTGGATGAAGTCGTTGCCCGAGAGGTCCGCCTTGTTGCCGATCGAGATGAACGTGGAAAGGCCCAGCGAAAGGCTGTTGGCGTACTCGATGACGGCCAGCCCGAGGGCGCCCGACTGCGACAGGAAACCGACGTTGCCCTGCATCGGGGCGTTCGGCGAGAAGGTTGCGTTCATGCGGACGTCGTCGTGGGTGTTGATGACGCCCATGCAGTTGGGGCCGATGACTCGCATGCCGTGCTCGCGGGCGATCCCCATCAGCTCGCGCTGCATCTCGCGCCCGGCCGGGCCGGCTTCGGCGAAGCCCGCGGTGATCACCACCATGCCGTGGACGCCCTTCTGGGCGCATTCCGTCGCGGCGGCCATCACGAGCTTGGCAGGAACGACGATCACGGCCAGATCGACCGGACCGGGGATGTCGAGGATCGACTTGTAGGCGTGGACCGACTGGACGACGTCGGCGCTGGGGTTGACCGGATAGACGGGGCCGTTGAAGCCGCCATCCATGAGGTTGTGGAATACCTCGCCGCCGATCGTGCGGCGCTTGCGCCCGGCGCCTATCACCGCCACGGAACGGGGCGCCAGCATGCCCCTTACCGCGTTCATCGACGCGATCTGCTCGCGGGCCTCGAAGCGCGCCTGCGCCTCGGGCGTCATGGAGGTGGGGAAGCCGACGCGGACGAGACCCGGCTCGCTCTTCATCGTGATCCCGAAGCCGCTCTCCCGGAACACCTCGAGCATCTTGTGGTTCTCGGGCAGAACGTCCGCCTCGAAGACAGCGACGCCGTCATCCTCGGCCGCCTCGGCCAGGCGCTTCAGCAGCAGGGTGCCCAGGCCTCGACCCTGGAAGGAGTCCGTGACCGTGAATCCAACCTCGGCTCGGTCCGCGACCGCACGGTCCGCGACCGCACGATCGTCGGCGACGCGGTCGTAGCTCGCCTGACCCACCACGTCCTGGCCGTGGACCGCAAGCACGCAGCAGTCCTCGCAGCCCTCGACTCCGGACCAGCGCCGGGCCGTCGCCTCCAGGTCCGGGGAATCGGAACGGAAGCGCAGCCGTCGGGATTCGTCCGAAAGGCCGCGCAGGAAGGCCAGGATCGGGGCTTCGTCCGAGGGGTGGGCTCCCCTGATGCGGACCGACGACCCGTCCCGGAGGACCACGTCGATGTCGCGCGGGGAGTAGGTCGTGCTCATGCTGCCGCCTTCGTTTGTTGCTGGGCGTGGCCCTGTGGGGCTCGGCGTTCGGATCCTCCGCGCCGGGTGGCGCGCGGGAGCCTCAACTCTATTGTCAACGAGCTTCCGCGATCAGACGCCCGGCCAGTAGGGCCAATGGGCGCGCGATGCGGGCCGGAAGTCCCGGCCCCGACGGTCGGTGGCGGTCGAAACACCCTGCCGCTCGGGTCCCGCTGCCCCGTGCGGTCAGGCCGATCTCCTCGACGCAGGCGTTCGGTGACCCGTCCGTCACGCCGGTGTCTCGCGGCACCGCCCGCCAGGTGCCACTGGCGCAAGTCCCCGGGGTGCCATGACCGCCGTACCATTGCCCGGGGCCCATTCCCGTCCCATTCTCCCCCACATGACGGGCGTCATCGTTCGGCGTATTGCCGAACCTCGCAACCGTATGGTGGCGGCGTCCGGATTGGCCTTATTGCTCCTGGTCATTGTCGTGGGCTCGGCCGCAGGCGCGGTCGGCTCGTTGTCCAATCCGGCTGTCTCGCCCAACCCGGCCGTTGTCGGCACGACGGTCACGTTCACTGTGACTTACACCGACACGGGTGGCTTTGCCCCACAGACGGCCTCGACGCCATGACGGGCGTAACTGCTCGGCTCACTCTGGGACGCCATGCCAGCCTGCTGGCCGCGTTCCCGCTGGCGCTCTTGCTGCTGGCCGCCGCCGGTATGGCCGCGACCACGAGCGCGAACGTCGGCACGGTGCATTTCACCGGAACCACGAGCCACAACGTCACCCAGGGTGGCTACGCTGACTATACGATCAGCGTTCAGAACGCCAGCGGCTCCACCGACCGCTACTTCAAGGTGGTCTCGATCTCCTACGCGACGCTTTCTGCCGCGTTCACTCCTACTGCCTGCGTTCCCATCACCAAAGGCGCGACCGCGCCCCTCACCGTCCGGGTCCAGACCACGGGATCCACTCCCGTCGGCTCGGACAGCTTCACGGTGAACGTCAGCGACTACGACGCCGCCGCCTGCACCGCCGTCCACAGCGGCCCAGTCACCAGCAACAACTCGGCCACGATCGTCGTGGCCGCGCCGCCGACGCCCACGCCGACGCCGACCCCGACCCCCGCGCCCACCCCCGCGCCCACTCCCGCGCCCACCCCTGCTCCGACTCCTGCTCCGACCCCCAAGCCCGCTCCGGTCGTGACTCCCAAGCCCGCTCCGGTCGTGACTCCCAAGCCCGCTCCGGTCGTAACCTCGACGCCGGTCCCGACGGCAACTCCCACGCCTACCTCCACTCCCACGGAGCAGCCCACGCCGGTTCCCTCCCCGAGCGCTTCGGATGCGGGCTTGCTGGCGGGAGTCGTTACGGCATCCGGCGCGCCTGGTGACCAGGGCGGTGGCATGACGGTCGGGACGCCTGTCCCCGACAATCCAGGTGCAGGAACCAGGTCGGAGTCGGCGGCCATCCTCCTGGTCGGACAACTGGCTGGAGAGCTTCTGCCCACCGAGCAGGCCGGGGGCGCCGTCGGTGTCGGCAGACCGGGCGGAGGAGTGCCGGGCCTCTTCGGATACACGGCCCCAAAGGTCCCGCTGCTACTCCAGCAGCTCCTTCCTACGATCGCAACCGCCAGCACCGCGGCTGCGGCGTGGGCGGCGTTCTCCTTCTTCGGCAAACGGCGCCGCGATGACGACGAGACGGAGCCCGACGGGACTCTGGCCGCGGCCGCCGCCGGCTATGGGATGCCGGCTGTGCCGGGCCTGCCGGCCGTAGACGAAGCGCTCCTTCCGCGCTGGAGGCGGCCTTCACTGCAACAGGTTCGCAAGGCGGATCCGCTGCGAGCCGAGGCCGAGGCAGCTCACATGTCCTTCGAGACCGCCGGCGTGGCGCCCCTGGGTGATTACGAGCGACGCCGCATCGGCTATCGGCTGGTGCGCCTCCTCGACTCGCCCGATGAGTTGAGATCGCAGGAGATCGGCGTCATCGATCAGGGCGACGAGGTCCAGCTCCTGCAACGGCATGGGGTTTACTGGCTGGTGCTCTGCCCGGACGGGAGGCAGGGCTGGGTGCATCGCATGGTCCTGGCGGATGCTCCGGCTCCGGTTGCCGATCCCGCGCTGCCGGTGCTCGGGCCGGACGACAAAGTCGTCGCCTATGAGATGCCGGGACTCGAAGAGGTCGCAGAGGAGCCCGCGTCCGGAGGCCTGCTCGCGGCATACATGAGGGCAAAGGGCGACCTTATCAAGTCGACTCTCGAGGGCCAGCCCGCCGAGCCCGCGCCCCTTGCCGAGGGCGGCACGGCCGCCGCACCCGGCGCACCTGCCAAGGGTGCCGCAACCCGCGCGAAGCCGACCAGGGTCCGGCCGGAGAAGGCCGTCTCAGCCGCTACCGTCGATGGGGCTTCCGACGGCCAGACTCCCGCCGCAGCACCAAAACGTGCTGGTGAGCGATATTCGGGACGAAAGAGCGCGGGTAGCCGTAAGGTCTCAGCCGCGTCCCCGCCTGATACCAAATCACATCGCCCTTCACGGTGAAGCCTGCGCGAGTCGCGCGATCCGCCAGATCCGAACCCGTGAAGATGTAGCGTCCCTCCTGGTAGGCGTCGCGGACGATCACGGCCGCGTAGCGATCTTGCCGCAGCACACGCGCCATCTCGCCGAAGAGCCCCTCGATCCGGTCCAGGAACATCGGATAGTCCGTGCTGTTGGCCAGGTCGCCGGCGTGCTCGGTCACCATCGCGTAGTCGGTCCGGCGATTGGCATGCTCTTCGGCGAGCTTGCCACCGGCCATCGTGATCGGCAGCTGGATGTTGTAGGGCGGATCGGTGGCGATGAAGTCGACGCTTTCCGGCTCGATCTGCGGGAGGAGCGCCAGCGCGTCGCCGAGACGCATCTCCAGCCCCGACGGATCGAAATGCCGCTCTCCGCCCGGGTCGGCCGAACCGATGTCCGCGAGCTTCGGACCCAGACCGTCTCGCTCCGCCGGCAGGACCCGGAGCAATTCCTCGAAGGTGTCGACCCAACGTTGCTCGATCTCCAGGCCAATGGCCCGCCTGGGACCTCGAGCCATGGCCGCTCCAAGGAGCGTGCCACCGACGCCGGCGAAGGGGTCGAGAACGAGCTCTCCGGACTTCGTGAAGAACTCGATCAGTCGAGCCATCAGGCGCGGCGGCTTGTTCGCCCCGTGCCGCTTGCGCAGAGCATGGCCCAGTTCGGAGGGATAGGCCGTGCCCCAAACTGACTTGGTGAAGTAGAGCCACTCCTCGCCCGAGAGCTCGTTGAGGGTGTTGCCGGGGTGTCTTGGGCTCACGCGCCGAGCTTAGCCGCGATCGGGCGGCGGCGCGACCCGGCCGGGCGCCTGCGGCCCCGGCTACGAAACCGACCCGGTCCGACGTTTTCGGGCTCGGCTACGAAACGGCCACCCGGGAAACCCGGTTGTCGGGTTACCCTTACAAGGGATCGAGGGGATGGACGATGCTCGGCGCCGTGCTGCGCTCAACCGGGACCTCGACAGAATGATCAACAGCCACGACCGGAGCGGCGAGAGCCGCAGCTTTGATGGACGCTCGCCGCACCGCGCGCTCTCGAGCGATCGGTTCGTCGGTCGCGAGCGCCAGCTGGAGCGGATCGCCGCCGGGCTCCAGGGCGCGGTCGATGGCAAGCCCAGCGCTCTGGTGCTGTCGGGCACCGCCGGCATGGGTGCCAGCCGACTCCTCGGAGAGACGCGTCGGCGGATCGGCACTCTGGGCGAGCCCTTCGCGAACGTTCACGGCGTGGCGGTGCCGGCAACTTCCGGCGTCCCGTACGCCCCGGTCACGGCGGCCCTTGACCATCTCCTGGCGCCGACCTCCGACGAGATGCTCGCGACGCTGGTGGGCCCAGCCGGCGACGCGATCGCCCGGTTGGTGCCGAGCCTGCGATCGCGGCTCGAGAATCTGGGACTGATGCCGGACCGGCCGCGGACCGCCGCCCCAGAGTGGCGCGAGGCGCGCATGTTCGAGGCCGTTCTGGGCCTGCTGGAGCGGCTGGGCGAACGGCAGCCGGTGGCCGTGATGATCGAGGACCTGCACCACGCCGACGCGGCCACCCGTGGCCTGGTCACGTTCCTGGCTCGCGTCACTCGCGGCCAGCGGGTCATGCTCATCGTCACCTACCAGCCCGACCGGCTGCTCCGGTCCCACCCGCTGCAGACCACTCTGTCGACTCTCGCGGCGTCGCCTCTCGTGACGAGCGCGGAGGTGCCGCCTCTTGAACGGGTTGAGTTGGGCCAGTTGATAGAGGCCATCGAGGGTTCCCGGCCTTCGTCCACCACGCTCCTCCTGGTCGCCGAGCGGTCGCGCGGCAATCCCCTCGTGGCCGAGGAACTGCTGGCATCACGTCGCGAGCGGCTCGAAGCGTCCCTGTCCGGTTCGCTCGGCCGGTTGGTCACGGCCCGGGCCGCCCTTCGCTCGCCGGAGTGCCGCCGGGTGCTGCGGCTGCTGGCGCTGGCCGGGTCCGCGGTCACGATGCCAACGCTCATGGCCGTGGCCACTGAGTTCGAACGCCGCGCGCCCGCTCGACCGCCCCGCTCCGCCGTGGGGATGCGCCAGGGCGACGGCCTCGAATCGGACATCGCCGCGGGCGTGGCCGAGGCGCTCGAGCATGGGTTCCTCATCGAGACGGACGATGGATCGGGCGGAGCTCCGGTCGGCGGCGCCGCCGGGTCGGCCGGCGAGCCGAGCGGCGAGACCGGCCTCGGCCCGGACCGGGAGCCCCGGGCCGGCTCGCGCGGCCCCGGAACGGAGGAGCGCGGCCGGGAAGGGCGTTCGAGCCAGAGCTCGCGTTCGGCCAAGGCCGCGACCCAACCATCCGCGGCCGAGCCGGCGACCGGCCAACCACTCGAGGCCGCGCGGCAAATCCGCTTCCGCCACGAGCTCATCGCCGAGGCGATCGCGGCCGATCTGCTCCCGGGAGCGCGGCGCCGGTACCACGCCGCCCTGGCGGATGCGTGGGAGCTCGGGCCGCGCCCTCAGCCGGCGATAGCTCTTGCCCACCACCTCGCCGCGCACGACCTGCCGGCGGCCGAGAGAGCGGCTCTCGCGACCGCCACGGCGGCGGAGACAATGGACGCCGGAGCCGACGCCCTGGCTCACTATGAGCTGGCCCTGGGCCTGTACGAAATCGCGCTGCACGATGCCACGGTGCCGCGTCTCTCGGACCTCTACGTCCGTTCCGCCGAGGCCGCCTTCGCCGCCGGCGAGCCAGCCCGGGCAGCGGCGTATGCCGAGGCGGCCGCGGCCGCCCTGGACGATCCGCGCGAGAGGCTCACCCTTGGGCTCGTAATGGAGGCGCTGGGCCGTTACCGACAAGCCGCCGGCGATCACGACGGGGCACTCGCGGCACACCGGCGGGCCGTCGAGCTGGTGCCGGGGGAGCCCACTGCCGCTCGCGCTCGAGTGCTCGCCGCGCTGGCCCATTTCCGGATGCTGGAGGGCGTCTTCTCCGAGGCGAAGCGCTACGCCCAGGAGGCCGTGGAGGTGGCCACTCTTGTCGGCGAGGGGGCGCGCCAGGAGCTCCTGAACGCGACCTGCACTCTGGCCGTCGCGGAGGCGTGGGGCGAGGATCCGGAGCCGGCCGTTTGGATGCTGCGCCAGACGCGCGACCAGGCCGCGGAGCTTGGCCGCCTGGACGATCTGTTCCGCGTGTACGCCAACCTGACCACGGTCCTGGATCTGCTCGGCCGCCGGGATGAGGCGATCGCGGTTGCCTACGAAGGCATCGCCGAGGCGGAGCGGGCCGGCCAGGCCACCGTCTACGGCAACTTCCTGCGGGCCAATGCCGCCGACTCGCTCTTCTTCCTGGGCCGCTGGCCCGAGTGCCGTCGCCTCTGCCTCGACGCATTGAGTTGGAATCCCGTCGGCATCTGGTACCTGGCGTCGCTCCTGCCTCTGGCGATTCTCGAAGTCGCGACGACCTCAGGCGAGTCTGCCGGCCGGCTCCTCGGGCAAGTTCTCCTCGCCATCGAAACGGTCCAGGATCCGCAGTACTCGGTCCCGGCCCAGCAGGCCGTGGCGGCCTACGCCCTGTGGCAGGCGGACCTGGTCGATGCGCACCGAGCCGCCGAGCGTGGATGGCTGCGCGTCAGCGACACCGAGGACTGGCTGCTGATGGCTCGCATGGCCGCTACCTGCCTGGAGGTGGACGCGACGATCGCCCTGGACGCCCGCCGACGCCACGACCTCGCGACCCTGGCGAGCGCCCGGGAACGGAGTCTGCCGGTACTTCTGCGGGCCGAGGCCGTCGTCCGCGCGTGCGGGGTCTCTCCCAAGGCCGGCTCGCGAGTGCAGGCCGATCTCGCCATCAGAACCGCCCGGGCCTTCCGGTCGCGACTGGAGGGGCACGACGAGCCGGCGACGTGGTCCGCGCTCGCGGTCGACTGGGCCGCGCTCGGCGATCCATACGAAGCGGCTCGAGCCCGTTGGCGCGAGGCTGAGGCCCTGCTGGACCAGGCCCGCGGCCGCTCCACTCGAATCGTGGCCCGGGAGCCGCTGATCGCCGCCGCGGAAGGCGCCTACCAGCTGGGTGCGTGGCCGTTGCTGCGGGCCGTGGCCGAGCTGGCGCGGCGGGCCATGCTACCGCTTCCCAAGAGGATCGAAGCTTCGCTGGAAGCCCGGCCAGATCCGCGCGTAGGGTCCGGCCGGTTCGGGGGCCGGCCCGCCGGCCCGCCAGTGCCGGGCGCTCGAGTCCCGGCTCCGGGTCGTCGCGCAGCCTCGGACGTACCGGCCGGAGCCGGACCAAAGTCGACGGCGGGCGTCGTAGCCGATTTCGTCGCCCCAACGGGCCAGCCCGTGCCGCACGATTTCGGACTGAGCAAGCGCGAGCTCGAGGTCCTGGCCCTGATCGCGGAGGGGCGGAGCAACCCGGAGATCGGTCGTCAGCTATTCATCACCCGCAAGACCGTGGCGGTGCACGTCAGCAACATCCTGGCCAAGCTCGGGGTCTCTGGGCGGGTAGAGGCGGCAGCGGCCGCCATAAGGTTGAGCATCACCGATCGCGACTGAGTAACGCCGGCGAAGCTGCCCGCCCTCGAATCGGCCCAACTAGCAACAAACCCGGACTCGAGGTCCGGGTTTCTTGCGGGCCGTCCCGGTTTATACCCAGCGCTTGCCCATGGTGTGGTACCCAAGCACCAGGAGAACCGGAGCCAGGGCGTAGAACGTCCATTGCGCCCGCCGCAATGCTTGCTTCACCGCCGACTCCTTCGTGCCAATCGATGTTTGTTGCCCGCACAAGCCGCGGGCCGCGCCTTCAACCATACGCGTCACGCGGCAAGGCTCCAATTGGCCTTCCGTACGGTGGGTACCGGTCACGGCTCGGAGGGGTACCGGTCACGCATCGCCAGATGGGTATCGGCCGCCCAGGCCCGAGGCGCCGGCTCGAGACGCCGGTGGCCGCGGGACGCCCGGCTAGACTTCCTTGACGGCCGCGATCAGCTGCTGGATCCCATCCTTGGCATCGGCGAAGAACATCCCGGTCTTGGGGTTCACGTACAGAGGGTTGTCGATGCCGGCGTAGCCACGCCCCATGGAGCGCTTGACGACGATGATCGACTTGGCCCGGTCCACGTCCAGGATCGGCATGCCGTAGATCGGGCTGGACCGATCCGTTCGCGCGGCCGGGTTGGTCACGTCGTTGGCGCCGATCACGAGGGCGACGTCCGTCCGCTCGAACTCGGGGTTTATGTCGTCCATCTCCCTGAGTTGTGGGTATGGCACGTTGGCCTCGGCCAGCAGGACATTCATGTGGCCCGGCATGCGGCCGGCCACAGGATGGATCGCGTACGAGACTTCTATGCCTCGAGCTTCGAGGAGGTCCGCAAGTTCGCGAACGCCATGCTGAGCTTGCGCGACAGCCAGGCCATACCCGGGCACGATCACGACTTTGCTGGCATAGGCGAGCTGGATGGCGGCGTCGTCGACGGAGACCTCGCGTACCGTCCCGCCCTCCGTCGCCAGGTCGGCTTGAGTGCCCTCCCGGCCGCCGAAGCCGCCCATGAGTATGTTGGGGATCGAGCGATTCATGGCGTTGGCCATGAGCCTCGTCAGGATGGCGCCGGATGCGCCGACGAGGGCTCCGGCGACGATGAGCATGACGTTGTTGACCACGAAGCCGGCCATCGAGACGGCAGTGCCGGTAAAGGCGTTGAGCAGCGAGATGACGACCGGCATGTCGGCCCCGCCGATGGGAAGGACCATCGTCACGCCGAAGATGAGGGCGCAGACCAGGGCGACGGCGAAGAGCGTGTACAGGACTTGGGTCTCGTAGGTAACGACTCCCGCGCCGGCAAGGATGAGCACGATCGAGACGCTGAGCCCGCAGACCACGGCGAACCACGACACGATCCGGCCACCCGGGATGAGTATCGGCCGGCCCCTCAGGATCCCCATCAGCTTGGCCGTCGCGATCAGCGATCCGGTGAACGTGACCGAGCCGACGAGGATGTCGGCGAGGATGAAGAACGTTCGCCAGCCGTCCAGGCCCGGCACATCACCCGGCAGGACCCGCTGCCCGTTCAGTGTCAGAAAGTCACTCAGTGCCAGCAGGCCTGCCGCGCCGCCACCGACGGCGTTGAAGAGCGAGACGAGCTGGGGCATGGCCGTCATCTGCAGGGTGCGGGCCAGCCGCAGTCCCGCGCCGCCGCCCAGGGCAAGACCGCCCGCGATGATGGCCCAGTTGCCGAGGCCAATCTGGCCCTGGCTCACGAACGCGATCTCCGCGGTTACGGCAATGATCATCCCGGCCGCCGACAGGCGGTTGCCGTTGCGGGCGGTAGCCGGCGAGTTCATCAAGTGCAGCCCGATGACGAATAGCGCGGCCCCGACGATGAACGCGAGCTGGACCGCGTAGCCCAGATCGGTCGTGCTCATCGGGGAGCCTTCTGGGCCTGACCGGCATCGGCGGTCGGGGCGGTCGGGCGCCGTTTGAACATCTGCAGCATCCGATCGGTGACGACGTAGCCGCCCACGACGTTGGCTCCCGCGAACGCCATGGCCACGAATGCCAGCCCGGCCGCCAGCGGGCCGTCGGCGGTGGCGGCCAACCCGATGGCGCCAACCAGCACGATGCCGTGGATCGAGTTCGTGCCGGACATTAGCGGCGTGTGGAGTGTCGCCGGTACTTTGCTGATGACCTCGAAGCCGAGCAGGATGGCCAGCACGAAGACCGTCAGTGACTCGATGAGGATGCCGACGTTCATGCCTTGACGCCTCCTCTTGGTGTCGGCTGCAGAAGCTTCCGAGTGGCTTCCTGGACGACCTTTCCGCCGTGAGTGATGACAGTCGCGGCGATCACCGGGTCGTCAAAGTCGAGCCTGAGCTCCCCGGCCTTGACGAAGCTGAGGAGAAGGTTCGAGATGTTGCGCGAGTAGAAGGTGCTCGCGCCGGTCGGCATCGACGACGGCAGATTCGTGGGTGCGTGGATCTCGACGCCGTTGGCCGTGATGGTGACCTTGTCCGGGTTGGAGAGCTCGCAGTTGCCGCCCAGTTCGCTTGCCGCCATGTCGATGATGATCGAGCCTGGCCCCATTGCCTCGACGGCAGCACCGGTGACGAGGATTGGCGGCCGCCGGCCGGGAACCTGGGCGGTTGTGATGACCACGTCCTGCGTGGCGATGATGTCGTTGAGCTCGGCCTGCTGAGCGGCCAGTTCTCCCGCTGTGAGGGCTCGCGCATAGCCGCCCTCACCGGTTGCGTCGGTCACCGAGGTGAGCGTCACGAACTGCGCCCCCAGCGACTCGACCTGTTCCTTGGTCTCGCGCCGGACGTCGTAGGCCTTGACCTGCGCTCCGAGGCGGCGCGCAGTTGCGATTGCCTGGAGTCCCGCGACCCCGACTCCGAGCACGAGCACCTGGGCGGGCTTGGCCGTTCCGGCCGGCGTCGTCAGCAACGGGAAGAATCGCCCGAACGATTCGGCCGCTATCAGCACCGCCTTGTAGCCGCCCACGTTGGCCTGCGAGGAGAGGGCGTCCATCGCCTGAGCTCGGCTGATCGTCCGTGGGATCGCATCGAGGCTGATGGTCGTCAGTTGCAGATTCGCCATCTCCGCCATTGCCTGGGGGTCGAGCAGGGGAGCCAGCATGCCGATTATCACCTGGCCCGGGTGGGTTGCCTTGAGCTCGGCCGGCGTGGGTCGGTGGATGCGAAGGATGATGTCGCTGCTGGCGTAGAGCGTCGGCGTCGTCACGACGCGGGCGTCCGCCTCCACGTAGGAGTCATCCGGGAACGCGGCGGCTTCGCCTGCGCCGCGCTCTACGAGCACGCTGATGTCTGCGGCTCGGAGCTTGTCGATCGCGTCGGGAACGAGCGCGACGCGTCGCTCTCCCGGTGCGGTCTCCCTGGCGACGCCGACTTTCATAGTGATATCACCTGCTGTGCGCGGTTTGGATCGTCCCGCCTATGGGGCCAAAGCGTCCAGCAAGGACGCACATCGTCCGCCGGGACGCCGCGAGTCCAGTGAGGACGCTCTGGAAGTCTAGCCGGGCGCGGCCGCATGTGTCGCGGCTGGAGGCTTCAGGCGTCGCCGGAGCCCCACTCGGACGGGTGCGGCTCGCACTACGCAACCGGGCGGTCGCGAGGCCCGGTGCCGCCGCGCCGCGTCGACGATCTGGCCGCCGGGACGGCAACCAGATCCGGCTCCGGGACAAGCCGGTGGAGATCCTGGACTGGTGCCGGAACGGAATCTGCTCTCGCCGCGGTGCCGGCGGGCAAGCGATCCGCGCGGGAATCTTCGCCTCCGTTTCACACCTCCGCGAAGGACGGCACGGAGATGGCGAGACCTCGAGTGCTAGGGCGCCGCGAGGATCTCAACTCGACATCTAGTCACACCACGCCGGAAGCGTATAGTCCACATGCCACCGTGCAGCGCGGCGAAGAATGCCACTCGGATTCGTGAGCTGGA
This sequence comes from Chloroflexota bacterium, assembly GCA_003158295.1. Taxonomy (GTDB): domain Bacteria; phylum Chloroflexota; class Limnocylindria; order Limnocylindrales; family CSP1-4; genus Fen-1039. Next base: position 50,707 of record PMIP01000084.1, read on the forward strand.
GAGAGGAAGAAGATGGTCAAGGTTAGGAAGGCCGATCCGGCTCTCATGGACAAAGCCGGCCCGCGGACGCGCAAGTTGAGCCCCGCGGCTCTTGTGCGCGAACAACAACAGCGCCAGTTCAAGCGACTCATTGGTCAGCTCAAAGGACCGCAGCAGGTTTTTGAGGTCCGCCTCGATGCGACCGAGAAACCGATTACGATCAGGCAGCGGCTCCTGCGCGTTGCCGCGGACGCCAATGTCGAGATCGCGGTGCGAAAGCACGGCGACGGTTTTCTGGTTGGCCTTCTCACACCTGAGCGACGCACGAACCGCGGCCGACGCCAGGGCGCCCCAGCCGCAAAGGGCTGACAACCGGCCGGCAAGGTCGGCCTCAGCGGCGGATCTCGGGACGCTTTCACTCTTGCTCGGGAGGTCTTCGTTCGGGTCCGTTCGTCGCAGCGCCATGAGGTCTTTCCGGCGCGGCAGCCACCGAGCCCGTAGGGCGGCCGCCGAGACGGGCGTCCGTGCGGCTCGCCGGCCGTTCTCAGTCGAAGGAGATCCGCGCGGAGTCGGCGTGGGGTCGAGAGTCGCTTGGTAGCATTCCACCGGAGGCGCGGACGAGAATGAATCGGGGCCGGTCGAGAGCCAGGCACGAGGGCGAAGAAGCGCTGCCACCGAACGCCGATTCCCCCGGCGCCCGTGTCTCGGGCGATGGCGACGGAGCGTCGGCCGATCCCCTGAGCGATCAGATCGCTGCCCAGCGGCGCGTCGTCGACATGCGCTGCGGATTTGCGGATCTTGCCAGCAAGGAGGCGGAAGCGGCAGAGAGCCGGGTGGCGCAGGCCCGGCGCCAGTACGACGAGCAGATCGCCGCTCTGGCGCGAGCACAGGCGGAACTGGAGAAGACCAGAACCGCCAAGGAGAAGGCCCGCCGCGTCTATCGGGCCAGCATGGGGGCGGCGACCGAACGCTCGCAGATCGAAGCCGCGGCAAACGCCTGGCTGGGGGCCATCAACCGCATCAACGGCCAGGTGCGGGTGACTCAGGCACGAATAGAGCGCAAGCGCGAAGCCACCGAGGCTCTGTTGGCGAAGGTGGACAGGCTGTCGCTGACTGCCGAGGCAAGCCGAGCCATGGCCGACGCGGCGATCGAAGCGTGCGGGGCGTTCCGGGAGTCGTTGCGACTCCTCGAGAATGGGATGCTGAAAGGCCCGCCGGAGACCACGACCGCGCCGGCGCCACCCGCTGTACCCAAGCCGAAGCCCGGGGCTGCGGCGAAGCCCCCCGCCACACCGAAGCCGGCGGCCAAGCCAGGGGCGGCGGCCAAGCCAGGGGCGGCGGCCAAGCCAGGGGCGGCGGTGGCCGAGTCTGCGACCAAATCGAAGCCCGCCGCCGCGGTCGCGTCCAAACCCAAGATCGCGTCCAAGCGCCCGGCACCGACCCCGCCCTCTCCGCCGTCTCCGCTGGCTCCGCCCACTGCCTCGGCTCCAACGGACGCCTCCCCCGCGGCTCCGGCGCTCGCCTCAGCGCCAACGGTGCCGGTCCAGCCGGCCCGCCCCGAGGGCCGGTTGTCGACAGCCTGGCTGGGTATCGACCTGCGGTCGCCGGATGGGCAGCCCATCGTAAGACTGCTCCGCGGAGACAGGGCAACCTTGAGCGCGCTGGTCGATAGGTTGGCCGATGTCGACCCTGCCTCACGCAGGCACTGGCAGCTTCTCCTGTCGAGCTTCGTCGACGCCCTGGCCGCCGCGGCGATCGACGAGTCTTTCTTCGAGTTTCCGCCCGGAGACGCGTTCTGGGGTCTCTTCTCGCCGGAGGAGGCCCGAGAGGTGGCCAGAGGCCTGGCCGCACTCGGCTTCCGCTACGACGGATTGGGCGAGTTCGCCGACGGCCACGTGCCGGCGCAGCGCGATCTCGCCCTGGCTGTCGGGGCTGCCGGCCTGCTGCCGGTCAGGATTCGCTTCTGGCCGCAGGCCACCGAGACTGCCGCTCTGTTTCGCGGCGTGCGAGTAGCCACCGACCTATTCGTCGCCGAGCGAGCGCCGGCACTGACCCTGGGGGAGGTGGTCCGCATCCTGGGCCGGCGAGCGGAGCAGCTGACCGAGCTGTGGAACAATTGGCCGCGCGTGCGGCCGGTCCTCTTGACCACGATGGGCGACTAGCCGGAGCGACGCCCCGCGCCCGATCCGGTGCTACCCGCGACCCTTGGGCCTGTTGCCTGCGGGGACCTCCGCTTCGCCGGCCTCTTCGGGATCCTGATCCAGCACGACCAGCCGGTACCCTTCGGCCGCCGCCGTCCCAATTCGCTTGCCACCTTCGGCGAGCCTTCCGCGTACCCGTTCGAACACGGCTTCCGGGTCGTGGAGCTGGCTGGCGTGGCACCGGAGCGCCTCGATCTTGCGGTCCGCCGTGGCGGTCACGTCGATCCAGGTGTCCGACTGGTTTCCCCACATCAGATACAGCCGCCGAACCCGGTGCGCGGCGAGACCCCCTCGGGCCAGCCACGGGAAGGCCATCGGATTGCGAGCCGCCGGATAGACCGCATCGATCGCCGCCAGGGCGGCGGCCCGATGATCGGTGTGATTGATGCCGCCGCCGGCGTGGACCACGACTTCCGGATCGCCGCAGAAGACGGCATCGGGCTTGAACGTCCGAATCTCGCGAACGAGCAACTCGCGCAGGGGCATGTCGTTGGCCAGACCACCGTCCGGTTGATGCATGAAGCTCACGCCTGCGTAGCCGACGATCTCGGCTGCTCTGCGCTGTTCGGCTTCGCGTGCCTTTGCCAGTTCCGTCGGATCGAGATTCGGATCCTCGCCGCCGGCCTCGCCCGACGTGCAGCAGACGAGCCAGCCCTCCGAACCGGCGTCGATCCACGCGGCCGCGGATCCCGCCGGCCCGAAGTCCGCGTCATCCGGGTGCCCGACGATGACCATGAACCGGCGCGGTCGCCAGGTGTGCTGTTGTGCTGTCTCGTCGGTCATCTGGTCGTCAGGATCCTCGTTCGTAACGCCCGTTGTCCGGTGGCACCGGCCCTGCCAGACGGCACCCTAAGGAATGCCAAAAGGTAAGTTCACGAACCGCGATGAGAGTTATCATGCCCGCCGAGGCTTCGCTCGTCTCCCCCCACGGGCGAAGCCTCTACGCTTGCCCGGGACTCTACACGGTAGATAGGCGGCCCGGGGCGGACGGCCTGCGCGGGACGATCAGACGGGAGTCGCGCGAGCCTCGCGCAAGGCAGCCAGGACCTCGGTGGCGTGGTCCTCTGGCTTGACGTTCGGCCAGACGTGGGCGACGCGGCCATCAGGTCCCACGAGGAAGCTGGTCCGCAGGATGCCCCAGTAGGTCTTTCCGTAGTTGTGCTTCTCGCCCCACGCACCGTACGAGTCGGCCACGGCGTGATCCTCGTCCGGTAGCAGGGTGAACGGCAGTCCGTACTTGGCCCGGAAGGCGGCCTTGCTGGCGGCTCCCTGCGGGCTCAAACCCCAGACTTCCGTGTCCTCGTCGCCAAAGGAGGCATGGGCGTCGCGGAACGAGCAGGCCTCCTTGGTGCAGCCGGTCGTGTCGTCTGCAGGGTAGAAGTAGACAACGGTGAAATGGCCGCGGCGATCGGAGAGGCGATGCGGCTTCCCGATGTCGTCACGGAGCTCGAAATCGGGGGCGAGCTCCCCCACCTTCGGCATTGTGCTCATGGCATCAGGCTAGCAGCGACGCGTGGACGACGCCTCGAAGGAACGGTTCCGCATCGCCGGCCGCGACGACCGCGTCGCAATCGGGCGTGCCGGCCTGTGGCGCGCGGCGGTGTTAGGATCGTGGCAATCGAATACGCCTCCGGGGAGCGCCCAGGGCGCTGAGAGTGCGGCTTCAGCCGCAGACCCGCCGTACCTGATCTGGACAATACCAGCGAAGGAAGCAGGCTCCGACCACTCCTCGCCGCACTCCCCGCGGAGCGCGGCGAAGTCTGTCTTGAGAGGTCGAAGATGATTCGGGACGAACAACCCGGCGCGGCGCCACCCCGGCCCAGAGCGCTCACCATCGCCGGCTCGGATTCCGGTGGCGGAGCGGGAATCCAGGCGGACCTCCGGACTTTCGCCGCCTTCGGCGTCTACGGCGCGTCGGCGATCACCGCGATCACGGCTCAGAACACCATCGGCGTTCGCGCAGTCCATGATGTGCCCGCCGCGGTGGTTGCCGCCCAGATCGACGCCGTCCTCGACGACATCGGCGCGGACGCGGTCAAGACGGGCATGCTCTCGAACCGGGAGATCATCGAGACCGTCGCCGATCGGTTGCGGGCCCATGCCGTTACCGCGCTCGTGGTCGATCCGGTCATGGTCGCCAAGAGCGGCGATCGTCTGTTGCGCGAGGACGCGGTTTCTGCCCTGCGCGTTCTGATCCTGCCGCTGGCCGCCGTCGTGACCCCGAACTCACCCGAGGCGACCGTCCTGTCGGGGATCGACGTCGTCGACGCCACCTCCGCGCGAGAGGCAGCCCGCCGCATCCACGACCTGGGCCCGGCCATGGTCGTAGTAAAGGGCGGCCATCTCGGGGGCGATACGTCCGACGATCTGGTCTTCGACGGGCGGACATTCGAGGTCCTGTCGGGTCGGCGGATCGCCACTCGTCATACCCACGGCACGGGCTGCACATTCTCGGCGGCCATCTGCGCGTGCCTTGCCCGCGGACTGGCCCCGCTCGAGGCGGTGCGGGAGGCGCGTACCTATGTTCAAGGCGCCATCGAGCACGCCGAGCCGCTCGGCGGAGGTCACGGCCCCGTCAACCATCTCTGGAGGCTCTCGAATGGTTGAGCTGGATCTGGCGGAACTGACCGCCGCGTCGCTGGAGCGAATTCACCAGCGGACCCCGCTGGTCCACAACATCACCAACTTCGTGGTGATGAACGACACGGCGAACGTCCTGCTGGCAATCGGCGCATCGCCGGTCATGGCCCACGCCATCGAGGAAGTCCGCGAGATGGTCTCCTACGCCGGGGCGCTCGTCCTGAACATAGGCACCCTGGACACGGAATGGGTCGAGTCGATGCTGATCGCCGGCGAGGAGGCCAATGCCCGCGGGATCCCGATCGTCCTGGATCCCGTCGGGGCGGGAGCCACCAGACTGCGGACTGCCACGACTCAGCAAATCCTCGACAACGTGAAGTTGGCATCGGTTCGCGGCAATGCCGGCGAGATAGCCACCATCGCCGGTTTCGAGGCCAAGCTTCGAGGCGTCGACTCCATCTCAGCCGACTCGCCCGACGCGGCCGTCCGAGCTGTTGCGCGCAGGATCGGTGGCGCGGCCGTGGCCAGTGGCGCGGTCGACTACGTGGCCGATGCCAAGCGCCTGGCCGAGGTCCGGAACGGCGACCCGCTCATGGGCCGCATCACCGGGTCCGGGTGCATGGCCACCGCCCTGGTCGGGGCCTTTCTGGCGGTGGAGCCGGATCCGTTCCTGGCCAGCGTCGAGGCCATGATCGCCTTCGGGATCGCCGGCGAGGCCGCGGCGAAGGTCAGCTCCGGCCCCGGGACGTTCCGATCCAACCTGATGGATGCGGTCGCGAACCTTGATCGCGCGACGATCCTGGCCGGAGCCCGGGCCACGACGAGGGAGGTGGAGCCGGCATGACCGAACCCAGCCGCGAGCGCATTCGAAGGCGCGAGATGATCCGAACCTCCGCCGTCTACCTCGTCACGGAGGAGGCGCTGAGCGCCGGCCGCCGCTCGGAGGAGATAGCCGAGGCCGCGCTACGGGCCGGGGTGAGGGTCGTCCAGGTACGCGAGAAGGAAGGATCCGCCCGCCGCGCCCTGGAGGTGGCATTGAACCTGCGCGAGCTCACCCGCCGCTACGGCGCACTGATGCTCGTCAACGACCGAATCGACATCGCCATCGCCGCCGGAGCGGACGGCGTCCACGTAGGCCAGGAAGATCTGCCCGTGGAGCTGGCCCGGCGCCTGCTGGGCGACGACGCGCTCGTCGGCCTTTCGATCACGGGCGCCGATCAGCTGGCCGCCCGTGACGCTGCCGAGGCCGACTATCTGGGCGTAGGCGCGGTCTTTCCGACGGGCTCGAAGGGCGACGCGACACTGAGCGGCTTGCCTTTGCTGGCGGCTGCCCGGGCCGCCACTCAGGCCCCGGTCGTGGCCATCGGCGGAATCGACGCCGGCAACGCCGGGCTCGCCATCGTCGCAGGCGCCGACGGCGTCGCCGTCATCAGCGCCGTCGCCGCGGCCGCCGACCCGGCCGCAGCCGTGGAAGCCCTTTCGGCGGCCGTGGTCGCGGCCAAGGCAGGTCGTCGATGAGCGGCGCCGGTGAGTTCGAGCTCATCGACGCTCTGTCCGCCCGCCTGGACCCTCCCGACGAGGGGCTCGGGATCGGCGACGATGCCGCGGCGTGGCGGCCCGGGGCAGGCTCGGTGGTGGTGGCAACGACGGACATGCTGGTCGAGGGGATCCACTTCCGGCTCGACTGGACTTCACCGCGGGATCTGGGCTGGAAAGCTCTGGCGGTGAGTCTCTCGGACCTGGCCGCCATGGGGGCACGGCCCGGCCGTGGCCTCGTCTCAGTCGCCCTCCTGCCGGGTCAGACGGAGCTGGTCGAGGAGCTGTACGAGGGTATGAGCGATCTGGCCCGCCTCACCGGCTCGCGGATCGTCGGCGGGGACACCGTCCGCAGTCCGGGGCCGCTGGTCGTCAACGTGGCGATGCTCGGCGAGGCGTATCCGGACCAACTTCTGCGGCGCGACGGAGCTCGCCCCGGCGACCTGCTGGCCCTTACCGGGACCGTGGGCGCCGCTGCCGCCGGCCTGGATCTGCTCCTGCGCGACGATCGGAAGTCGCTTGAGCGGCCGGAGGCAGTGCCGCTCCTGGCCGCGCTGCACCGTCCCCAGCCCCGGCTGGCTGCCGGAGCGGTCCTGGCCGCCCTCGGCCTCAGATGCGCCATCGACGTCAGTGACGGTGTCGCGAGCGAAGCGTGGCACCTGGCCCGAGCGAGCCGGGTCGCGATCGAGATCGATGTGGACCGGTTGCCGCTGGCCGCTGAAGCGGTGGCGCTGCTCGGCCGGTCGAAGTCCCGCGACCTGGCCCTCTCCGGCGGCGAGGACTATCAGCTCCTATTCGCCGTGTCGGAACCGAGGCTGGCGGAGATCTCGGATGCGCTGGGCGACGGCGCTGCACCGACCGTCGTGGGTCGTGTCACGGGCGAGTGTCCGGGCGGCCGCGTGACCTTCCTGGCGTCGGGCCGGCCGATCGAAACGACCGCCGACGGCTACGTGGCCTTCTGAGCGACGGAGGATCGATTTGGCCGGGCCAGCGCAACCGCTCGGTGTGCCGCGGGACGACCTTGGTGCGGCGACGGTCGGCGTCGAGCCGGTGCCGGCACGCTTCCGCGTGCTCGGTTTCCTCGACTACTTCGTCCTGTGGGCCGATCTTGGGGTGGGGCTGCTGGTCCTGGCCGCCGGATCGTATCTGGTGCCGGGGCTTGGGTTGCCCCAGGCGCTCGCGGCCATCGTTCTGGGCACGGCCGCTGGCAACCTCATGCTGGGCCTGGCCGGAGTCATCGGCAGCGAGCACGGCGTCCCGTCCATGGTCAGCCTCCGGCCGAGCTTCGGCCGGCGCGGCAGCTACCTGCCGAGCCTGATCAACGTCGTTCAGCTCGTCGGCTGGGGCGCCTTCGAGATAGTCATCATGGCCCAGGCTTCGTCGCGGTTGAGCGGCCCGATCCTGGGCCTCGCCAGCTACCCGATCTGGACGGTGGGCTGGGCTGCGATCGTCATCCTGATGGCCCTGGGCGGGCCACTCGTCGTGGTCAGGCAGTGGCTGGAGAAGATCGGCATCTGGCTCGTCCTGCTCACGATCTCGTGGATTGCGGTCTATGCCCTGACGCGAGGCAATCTAGGTTCCATCTGGGCCCGGCCCGGAGACGGCAGCCTCGGCTTCGCCCAGGCGATCGATCTCGTTGTGGCGATGCCGATCAGCTGGCTGCCGCTCGTAGCGGACTTCAACCGTTTCGCGAAGGACTCCCGGTCGTCCTTCGCGGGAACCGTGGCCGGGTTCGCCGTCGCCAACGTGATGTGCTACGCCCTGGGCGCGCTTCTTATCCTGGTCCTCCCCTCGACAGACCTCGTCGGCTCGATCATGACCGTGGCCTTCGGTGCGGCGGGCCTGGCGCTACTGCTCGGCGACGAGACAGACAACGCCTTCGCCGACGTGTACTCGAGCGCCATTTCGATCAAGAACGTGGTTCCCGGCCTGTCGACGCGTGCCCTGGTGGCGGCGGTTGGCGGAACGTGTCTTGCCCTCGCGCTGACCGTCGATCTGGCCAGCTTCCAGGGGTTCCTGTACCTGGTTGGATCGCTGATCACGCCGCTCTTCGGGGTTCTCTTCGCCGACTACTTCCTGCTGCGCCGGCGGCGCTACACGAGCGAGGAGCTGTATCCGCTCGAGCTTGGAGGCCAGCTGCCCTGGGGCGCGAATCCGATCGCCCTGCTCGCCTGGGCGGCCGGTGTGGGGGCATACCTGGTCGAGACGACCTACGTGCACTGGCTGGGCGGGACGTTGCCGTCGCTGGGCGCCTCGATGGCGGCATATCTCCTGATGAGCCTGGCGATCAAGGGTGCCCGCCCGCCGCATGAGACGACGACGTAGCCCGATCGATACCGGAGGTTCCGAGGATTCGGTCGACCCACTCGGCCACCGAAGCTGCCGTCTCCACAGCTCCGGCCGCGGTGAGCTCTTCCGAGCGCGCCAGCATCGAAACGATCCCGACGCCTCGCACGCCGGTGGCGGAGGCCATACGCATGTCATCGAGCGCGTCCCCGACGTAGACGGCCTCCGCGGGTGCGCAGCCGCCCGCCAACTCGAGCGCGAGCAGGAGTGGCGCGGGGTGAGGCTTCCCGGCGGACGTGTCGTTGCCGTAGACGCGCACGGTCATCAGGTCGTCGATGCCCAAGCGGCGAAGTTGGGGCTCCACCTCGGCACGATCGCCGCCCGTTACCACACCCAGGGTGTAGCCGCCCATCACCAGCCTGGCCAAGGCTCCTTGGACGCCGTCGAAGGGCCGCGTCCGGTCGCTCCGGAACGTTTCTCTCCATACCTGGACGGCTTCCTCGGTCCGATCCCCCGGTATGCCGAGCGAGTCATACATGTGCCGCCAGTTGGGGGAGAAGGTGCGTCTGAAGATGGCCAGGTCGAACGGCACGCCGATCCTGCGGCAGATGGCCGCGTCGGTCTCGTAGAGGGCTCCGATGGAGTCGACGATCGTCCCGTCCCAGTCGAAGAGGATGGTCCGCATGGCAGTACATCCTACTGTCGGCAAATTGACACCGGGCCGATGCATCCAATTGCTTCCGTTCGTCGAATACACATATAGAGTGACCAGCGGGCCTCCTTTGGTTCCTCGACTCGAATTACCGCGAAATCCCCTGTTCCGTCCTTCGGGAAAACCGATAACTCAGGTGCAGTTCAACTCGAACGCATGGTAGATTTCCAATCGTGACAGACCTCTCGCACCCAGCAATCCAGCGTGTTATCGAGGCAGCCTCTCGGAAGGGTGTTGCGCTCGACATCACGATCTTCAGCGACTCGACGCGAACCGCCGAGGAGGCCGCCGCGACCGTCGGCGCCGAGCTCGGCCAGATCGTCAAGTCGCTGGTTTTCGTGGCGCCGCGCCTCGACGGACGGCTGGTGCCGATCGTCTGCCTGGTTTCCGGCCGGAATCTGGTCGACATCAGCCTGCTGGCAGCGGTCACCGGCGAGTCGGCGATCCGGCGGGCCACGGCGGTCGAGGTGCGGGAACTGACCGGGTTCTCCATCGGCGGAATCCCGCCCTTCGGCCACGGTCGCAACGTCCAGACGGTGATGGATCAGGATTTGGGCGTCTACGAGTGGGTGTGGGCCGCGGCCGGCACGGATACGGCCGTCTTCCGCGTCTCTCCGGGAACTCTCCGGATGCTTGCCAACGCTTTCGTGGCCCCGATCGCTGAGACCTCCTGGATGCACTCGCCCCGGGCCGCCGCAGCCGAGCAGCGACTTCAGTTCGAGACCGGCTAGTACGCCCTGATCCCGCCCGGACCCTGCCCGCCCAGTCGGGCCGCGTTCAGCCTTGAGACGACGCCCTTCCGGCGTACGTCCGAGTCGATCGAGTTCGTTCGCGACTGTGGATTAACGGTGGGTAACTCTCGTGGGGGACCGCCAAACTCGGTGGAAAACCCCATTGCCCGGGCGATCAGCTTCGCCTAGCGTGAATAGCACGCCTGAAGGTGTCGAGCGACTGCTAGCGGCTGAGATGACATCAAGGCTCACGCAGCCGGGTAGGTTCCTTCGGGCGTCTTTGTTTGCTCGCCGATCCCTACGCGACCGCCCCGCCGGCGCAGCGCCGCCCCCGTTGATCAGATGTCGAGGCGGCGTCCGGATGACTCCGGGCACCGCCTCGGCATTTTGCGAGGTCCGGGGTGGAGGATGGGGACCCGGCTCTCGCTGGTATTCGGATTCGGGCCGCGGTTCCGAGCGGAACCGGTGGGCGCTTGTCAGGTCTGCAGCCGTTCGACCGTGCCCCACTCCGTGTTCGAGTACAGGTTTCGCAGGAAGAGGAGCCGATTGATCTGCTCGAGCGACCATCGAGAGTCGCATTCCGGCAGACCGACGACGTAGCCGATCAACATGGCGGCGTCCGCACCATCGAACCCGCCGGCGAGCAGCAAGCGGTAGGCCTCCTGCGTCTGGACCCAGCGCGGCAGGAGATCCGGTGGAAGCGGAGCCGCCGTCGGGGCCTCTGTGTCGTGCTGATCGGCGAGCTGGGCGGCTTCGCCCATAGGAACCGGGAACGACAGGTACGACGACCGTCGCGAGGCCGGGCCAGGACGGCTTGCAAGCGGCCGCCGGGCCAGCGGCCCGGTCCTGCCTGTGCTGCGTCGATCCGCCTGTCGAGGCATCTTCGGAACCTCCGTGTTCACTCGCCCTTGTACCGGAACAGTCGGTTCCGCCGACCGTTGGGACGAGAGCCGTGGGTCCCAGCACGGCGGGTACTTGCGGTCCAGTGGTCGTGCGTTCGGACTAGGTGCCGGCTGTGCTTCCAGGCGAGTCGAGTGTCTGTGGTTCGCTAGACTGCCAACGTGCGCGTCCGCCAGTTCGAGCTCAGGCTTCTCGCCGTCGCCCTCACCATCCTCTGGGCCGCGGGCGCCGGTGTGATCCTCGTTGCCTACCGGCCAGGCGGCCCCGTCGACTTGCTGGTAGGCGTCGCGGCGTCTCTGCCGCTGCTGGTCAGCGTCGCCTCGATCGTGTGGCCGCCGCTTGTGCGCAGCGATCGAGGATCGGCGGGGGTCTTCTGGCTTGGCCTGGTCGCGGGGTTGTTGCTGCTGCCCTCGATCGCGGGGGTCACCGGCCAGGTTGTCGAGGGCGGCACTCAGGCTCTTCTGCCCTCCCTGGAGGTCGTCTACCCCTGGGCTCTGGCCCTGCTGGCTACGAGTCTCTTCGCCGGGATCGGAATCAGCCGCCAGTTCATCAATGAAGTCGGCATCGGCAAGCGTCGCATAGCCGCCTCTCTGGCCTTCGCCGTCGTGGCAACCTCGGTCATAGGCGGCGTCTACGCCGGCGTGAGTCTGGCCGACGAGGCCGCTCTTCGCGACCGGCCCGCGACCCATTCCAGGTTCGGACCCACGGAGGCCAACGTCATACCTCCCGAATGTAACCAGGCTCTGGTGAGTGCGACCACGGCAAAGCTGGAGCTCGACCTCTGGGCCGACGTCGACGGGCGGTCGGTGGGGACCGTGAATCTCAACGGGAGCCGATCCGGCATGGACGTCTCCTGGACAGCGCAGGTGGTCCGCGGTGCCGACCTCTTCGTCCAGTACGCCGCAGTGCGTCGGGGATCGGCGGCCTGGCTTCTCGGACCGGGCGGCGCCTGGACGCCGGTGCCTCCCGCCGAGCTGGACGGCGACATGGTGGATGCCTCGGCCATCGCCGGAGCACTCTCGCTCGGCAACCGAGCCACGGCCGAGAACCGCGGGTTCGAGTACGTCGAGGGTGCGCGAGCTCGTCACTGCCGGATCGCCGTGGACGGCACCACGTTCCAGACGTCGTTCCCCCAGGTCGTCTGGCTGGTCGGAAACGCGGACACGTCGACGTGGCGGGGCGAGCTGGACTACTGGGTCTTCGGCGACGGAGAGGTCGGCCGGATCGAGGGTCGGATCAACGGAAGCGCGCAGGAGATCCTGCCTCACGGCCTCCTGGCGACAGTCAACCTTCGGATGACCGCGACGGACCGGGACACGCCGGTCTCGATTGCGACGCCGCGCACGTGATCGGTCGAGAATGAGGCCGCCGACAGGACCGATGGGAGGCGGATCTGCGCCGGGCCGGTCCCTGGGCGATGCCGATGGCGCCCTCTCGTCCGATAGAGCGGTCAAGCGCGATCGGCTGGCCCGCTTCTACCGGGCCCTTCGCTACCTGGCCGCCCATCCGGAGGGTGCCCCGGTGGACGCCGTCGCCGGCTTCGTGGGCATGTCGCGTCGAACCGTCTACCGCGATCTGCAGGCCCTGGAGGGCGAGATCGGGATTCCACTGTGGAGCGAAGGCGGCCGGTGGGGGATCGTGGAAGGCGCCTTCCTGCCCCCGCTGCGACTGACCCTCGACGAGGCCGTTGCCTTCTTCTTTGCGGCGCGGCTGACGGCCCAATTCGCCGACCGATACGACCCGGACACGGGCGCGGCCTTCCAGAAGCTGGCGGAGATCCTGCCGCCGGCCGTGGCCCGACACCTGGAGCGGACGATCGACGTGCTGGCCAGCCGGCCGCCGGACGAGAGGCTGACACGGCACTTGCGGCTGCTCGCTCGAGCTTGGGCGGAGCGGCGAGTGGTGGAGCTGACCTACAACGCGGCGGCTCACAGTCCGGGGCGGCCGCCGAGGCGAGCGCGAGTGCATCCGTATCTGCTCGAGGCTTCCGCGACGACGCGGGCGCTGTACCTGATGGGCTTCGATGAATCGCGTGGCGCGATCAGGACCTTCAAACTGCAGCGAATCCTTGACCTGTCTCTCGCGCCGGAGACGTTCGAACCGCCCCACTCCGGAGTCGTGCAGGAGGGGCTCGACCGCGCCTGGGGGGTCATCGCAGACCAGGAGGAGGTGGAGGTGGTGCTGCGCTTCGATGCGGCGATCGCCGGCCAGGTGACGGAGACGACCTGGCACCCTACCGAGCGCGTCGTTCCCGAGCCGGAAGGGAGCGTCGTCTGGAGGGCTCGTGTCCCGGGCACGATCGAGATCCGGCGGTGGATCCTTTCCTGGGGCTCCGAGGTAGAGGTCCTCGAGCCGCCCGAGCTTCGCGACGAGGTTGCCGCGACACATCGCGCGGCCGCGGCGCGGTACTGACCTTCTGCGTCTAGGCTTGCGGCATGCAGGATGAGACCCCAGGCTCGCTCGACGAGAGGGATGTCGTGCCCGGCGCGCCCGGCACCGGTCCGGCCGCGGCGGCGCACCCGCTCCTGTGGGCCGTCAACCTGATCAGCGATCCGATCCACGGCTACATCGAGCTGACGAAGCGCCTCACCTCCGATCGCGCCCGCCAGCTTGGCTTGGCGGGGGAGGAAGCGGCCGAGGGCGACCTGCTGGACTCGGCGTGGCTTCAACGGATGCGGCGCATCAGCCAGCTCCAGAGCGCCCGCTGGGTCTTCCCCACGGCCGAGCACAGCCGCTTCACTCACAGCCTGGGCGTCATGCACGAGGCGGGCCTCTGGGCGCGCCAGCTCTATCCGAGCCTGCGGGCGGAACTGAGCGCGGTCGAGCCGGCCGTCGATCCGCCCTCCGAAGGCCTGGTCGTGGAGACCATGCGCCTGGCCGGGCTCCTGCACGACGTGGGTCACGGGCCGTTTGCCCATTTCTTCGACGACCACGTGCTGTGCCACTTCCCGGCGCCACCCGACCCGCGCCGCCGGCACAAGAGCCTGACCCACGAGGACCTCTCGCAGCTGATCATCGAGCGCGAGCTGGGCGACCAGATCCGATCCATCCGGCGGGCTCCGGGGGCGGTCCCGGAGCGCGACGCCCTCCGGCGTGACGAGTCGATCGATCCGCGCTGGCTCTCGTTCCTGATCTCCAAGCCTGCCCTGGCCGACCCGTCGATGCCGCGCTGGCTGCGCTGGCTCCAGCCCCTGCTCTCGGGCGTCTTCACCGTGGACAACCTGGACTACGTCCGGCGCGACTCGTACCTGATCGGCGTCTCCGCGGGGCCGGTGGACGTGGAGCGGCTACGGCGATACAGCTTCGTGGGGCCACATGGGCTCTCGCTGTACGAGCCCGGGTTGGGGGCGCTGGAGATGTTCCTCACCGCCCGGCTGTTCCTTTATCAGCAGATCTACTTCCACCGATCGGTCCGGGCGATCGATTTGGACCTCGAGGAGGTCTTCCGTCCGAGCATCCTGGCGATCTTCGGCGAGGGTTCGCCGGCCGATCAGCTGGATCACTACGCCGACCTGGACGAGTACGCCCTCCTGCACCAGGCGGCTTTGTGGGCCCGGGGCGAGAAACTCTCCGAGCGACCCGCGGCCGGCGACGGGACGGTGACGCCGGAAGTCGGGCGAGTCTGGCAGGCCATCCTGCTGCGCCGGCCACGATGGCATGCCGAGGCCGAGCTACGGCGCGCGTACGAAGCCAGCGAGCGAGATGCGGAGATGCGGGCGGCCCGGAGCGAGCTCGGACGCGACGAGCCCGGGATGGTCGCCATCGACCTGGCCGAGGTGGACGCCAGGCCGGCCGAGGCAACGGCCACCGACTCCCTGCTCGCGGTTGTCGGACGAGACGGCCACCCGGCTGCGCCCCTCAGTCAAGCCCTGGGCCGGATCCCGGCCTACTCGCTCGTGGCCAGACGGTATCGGCGCGGGCAATCCGTCGCGGACAAGGTCTCGGAAGGCTAGTCACGCCCCGGACGCGGGCGGCGCCGGCACGGGCGTCGGCGTGGGCACGGGTGTCTCCGTCGGCGTGGGCACGGGTGTCTCCGTCGGCGTGGGCGCTTGTGTCTCCGTCGGCACGGGCGTGGGAGTGGCCGTGACCTCGCCAGTCGGCGTGGCGGTGCCGCTGGCCGCCGGCGCCTTCGACGGCGTGGGCTTGGAAGGCGGTCGCTTGGTCGGCGGCGGACAACTCGAAGCCTCGTATGGTCGCAGCGCGACCATCTCTTCCACGTTGCAGCGGAACGGCAGGACCAGCAGCGGGTTGACCCGGGCTATCTCCGCCGCGGGCATTCGGTCTCGCTCAACGACTCCTGGGTCCAGGGCGAAGATCTTGGTCTCCAGCGGGCTGTAGAGGCTGTAGTGAACGTGGCATCCGGTGGCCAGTCCGGTCATGCCTTCGTAGCCGATGCGGTCGCCGGCATTGACGTGCTGGCCGGGCTGGACGGTCACCGACGACTCGTGGGCGTAGATGCTGCGGTATCCGTTGCCGTCGTCGATGACGACCACGATAGGGACGGTGTTCCAGAACTTGTGTTGAGTGAGCCAGTCGTAGTAGCGGGTCAGGCTGCCTTCCCAGCCCACAAAGTCGTCGTACTGGCGCCCGGCCGCAAGGACGACGCCGTCATGGGCCGCGAGAACCGCGGGGCCGCAGCCGGTGGATATGTCCAGGCCGTCGTGGAACCGTTGACCGTCGACGATCATCTCGCCCCACGAGGTGGGCCCGAAGGGAAGCGTGACGTTGGCGTTGACGAGCGGCCAGACGTAGCCCGTGAGATCCTGCGGCGGGATGGGGACCGGGGCCGTTATGAGTTCCTGGGCAGTCGGCGACTCAGTCACCGAGGCGGATGGGGAAGGGTCGGCCGCCGACGGGGATGGCGACGGCGACGTCGCGACCGCGAGCAGTGACCGGGAGGCGCCGGACGAAACCGGCACGCCGGAGTTCGCGGCAACCCCGGGCTCCGTAAGCAGGGAGGCGGCTTCGACGGCGACCAGGCCGACGGCGAGTACCGCAGCCAAGGCACGGCGCCGACCGGGCAGCCGGCCGCGCAAAGGCCACGCGATCTGCATCCGAGGACCGGGGCCGCTCACGGGGGCTTTGTAGCACGTCTGGACGGCGTTCGTAGGCTGCCGCAGCAGGCCTCTCCGACCAAGGCCCCGGCAGGGTTGGGGCGAGTGGTGCGGTCGAGCCCTTTGCGGCGCGCTCGGCGTCGAGCACCGCCCTGCGCCTTCCGCGACAACGGGTGCCTCCCGGCGCCTCCGCGACAACATGAGTCGTTGCGAATCCGAGCGGCTGTCTCACTCCCCGGCCCGACGGTCGCGGCTGGCCTCGAAAGCCGCTCGATGTATGGACCGTCCCGGACTCTCCCACCCATAATGGCAGCACACGAGTTCAGGTTCTGCATCCCGCCGAGAGCGGCAACGTCGAGAGCCCTGCCTGATCCACCTGGAGCCCTGCCTGATCCACTGAGGAGTGCGTGTGGACGTCGTCCAGCTGTCCCGCATCCAGTTCGCCCTGACTATCAGCTTCCACTTCGTCTTTCCCGCGGTCACGATCGGCCTTGCCGGGCTGATCGCCATCGTTGAGACGATGCGCTGGCGGACCAGGCGCGACGTATACGACCGGTTGTCGGTCTTCCTCACCAAGCTGTTCGCCGTCACCTTCGTCATCGGCGTGGTGAGCGGCATCGTCATGGAGTTCCAGTTCGGCACCAACTGGTCCACCTTCTCCGGATTCGTGGGCGACATCTTCGGAGCGCCGCTGGCCGCCGAAGGGATCTTCGCCTTCTTCCTGGAGTCGGCCTTCGTAGGGATAGTCCTGTTCGGGCGGAACCGCGTTGGCTCGACGGTCAGGTGGCTGGCGGGCGTGCTGGTCTGCCTGGGCACGACGATATCGGCCTTCTGGATCCTGGTGGCCAATTCCTGGATGCAGACGCCGGCCGGCTTCAAGATCGTCACCGACGCGAACGGCGTCTCGAAGGCCCAGATGACCGACTTCTGGCAGGCCACCTTCAACCCGTCGATTCTTCAGCGACTCTTCCACACTCTGGCGGCGTGCTGGGTCGTCGGCGCGTTCTTCCTCATGGGGATCTCCGCCTGGTACGTCCTGCGCCATCGCAACTCCGACGTGACCGCCATCGCCCTCCGGCTGGCAGTCATCGTCGCCTTCCTCGGATCGGGCCTCATGTTCGTCAGCGGCGACTTGCAGACCCGCGAGGTGCAGGCCAACCAGCCGCTCAAGTTCGCGGCCATGGAAGGCGTCTTCAAGACCGAGAACGGCGTGGCCCTTGAGATCATCGGCCTGCCGCCGAGCCAAACCGGTCCGGCCGCCGTCCCGCCACTCGCCATCCCCAACGGCCTCAGCGCCATGACCAATCTCGATCCGAACAGCCAGATCAAAGGCCTGGATCAGGAGCCGGACACTTCTCTCTGGCCGCCGGTGGCTCTGACGTGGATGAGCTTCCACCTAATGGTCGGCCTGGGCGTCCTGATGATGCTGCTGATGCTCTTTGGGGCCTTCCTCTGGTGGCGGCGCTCGCTGGATACGAACGTCTGGTGGCTGCGCTTCGCGGTGCTGGCGATCCCGCTGCCCATCATCGCGGTAGAGCTCGGCTGGATGACCGCCGAGGTCGGCCGACAGCCCTGGATCGTGCAGGGGCTGATGATGACCTCGAAGGGTGTATCGCCGGGGGTTTCGGCGACCGACGTTGGGATTTCACTCCTGGCGATCCTCCTCGTATACGCCCTGCTCTTCTTCCTGTGGATCTACGCGCTGTCCAAGGAGATCGGACGCGGGCCCGAGCCCGCCCCCGGCGTGGTGGTGGATCTGGCCGCCCGCGTGGTGGCCGCTCCGCCGAAAGCCGGGCGCTCCGAGGAGGGCAACTGACATGCCTTCGCTACCGACCGTCTGGTTCCTTCTGCTCGGCCTGCTGCTCGTCGGCTATGCGGTTCTCGACGGCTTCGACCTCGGGGCCGGCATCGTCCATCTCCTCGTCGCCCGAAATGACGCGGAGAGGCGCAGCGTCCTCAACGCGATCGGTCCCGTCTGGGACGGCAACGAAGTCTGGCTGATCACCGGCGGCGGCGCGCTGTTTGCCGCCTTCCCGCTGGTGTACGCGACGGTTTTCTCGGGCTTCTACCTGGCCGTGATGCTCCTGCTCGGCGCGCTCATCCTGCGGGCGGTTTCGATCGAGTTCCGGAGCAAGGAAACGAACAGGCTGTGGCGCTTGTGGTGGGACGCAGGTTTCGCGCTGGGGTCGGCCCTGGCGGCGCTCCTCTTCGGCGTGGCCCTGGGCAACATCGTGCGAGGTCTGCCGCTGGACGACGGCGGCGTCTACCGCGGTGGCCTGGCCGGGCTGCTCAACCCCTTCTCGATCGTGATGGGCGTGCTCACCCTCGGGCTCGCGGCCCAGCAGGGTTCTTCCTGGCTCGTGCTCAAGACCGAGGGAGCTCTCCGGACTCGAGCTCAGCGAGCCGGCGTGGCGTCCACTGTGGTTGTCATCGCGGCCTGGCTTGGGGCGACCGGCATCGCCTGGTTCGACTCCAACCGCGTCTTCGACAACTTCGCGCGGAACCCTCTCGCCTGGGTCGGCCCCGTCGGGGCGGCCGTGGCGCTCGCGGGAATGCTGTACGCGTATCGCCGGCGACAGGAGTTCCTGGCGTTCGTCTTGTCGAGCGTGGCGATCGTGGGCCTGGCTGCCACGGCCGGCGCGACCCTGTATCCCAACCTGGTTCCCGCCGTCGATGCGACGCGAAGCCTGACGGTGGACAACGCCCATTCCTCGGACACGACCCTTACGGTCATGCTCGTCATCGCCCTCGTCGGCATGCCGATCGTGCTCGCCTACACGGCCTTCATCTACTGGAAGTTCAAGGGCAAGGTCCAGCTGGACGAAGCCGGCTACTGACCCGGACCAAGGCGACGTCGCGTCCTGCGTCTCCGGCGCCGGACGCGCAACGGACCGGCCCGATCGGCGGCGCGGGTCTACCAGTCCGGATCGACCTGGCGATCCAGGAGCTCGGTCGGGGTCACGTGCGGCCGAATCAGGCGGGCGCGACCGGCCAGGACCGCAACTTCCGCCGGCCACGGATGCGACAGGAAGAGCGGCATGGACTCGGTGAAGCCGTAGGCTCCCAGGTCCAGCAACGCAACCAGGTCGCCGACTCGCGGCCGCGGAAGCATGGCCTCGGTCGAGAAGACGTCCAGGCCCGTGCACAACGGTCCCGCGACGGTGGTCCGGACCAGCGCTCGGACCGCGTCGGAGGTCAGAACGGCGAGGCGGTGCTCGCTTCGCACCAGGGCCGGCCGGACCGCGTGGTTGATGCCGCCGTCCAGGATCGCCACCGGCGCTGAGTCCGGGCCCTTGACGTCCACGACGCGGGCCACGTAGGCCCCGGCCGGGCCGACCAGGAAGCGGCCCGGCTCGAGGAGCACGGTCATCTCGCGAAGGGCCGGGCTGGAATCCCAGTGACTTCGCAGCTCCGACAGCCGCCGCCCGAACAGCGCCAGGTCCAGCGGCCGCTCCCCGCTGGCGTAGGCGATCCCCAGCCCACCGCCCGCGTCCACGATGCGCAGGGAAACGCCTGCCTCGGAGGCCACTTGCCGGCCTATCTCCACGAGCTCCGCCACGTGGCCGGCGAGCTGCTCGGCGTCGCGCAGGTTGGAGGCGCCGAAAGCGTGGACCCCGAGCAGCTCCAGGTGCGACGAGGCCGCCGCCTCCCGGGCAGCCTCGGTCAGCGTCGCCAGCGGCATGCCGAACTTTCCCTCGACGCCGCCGATGAGGCGAACGGTTTCCAGGCGCGCATCCTCGGAGACGGCCAGGCGCAACAGGATCGGCTGGCGGCGGCCGAGCTCGGCAGCGATCGCTTCCAGGCGGCGCAGCTCCCCGCGAGACTCGACCATGACGATGCCCACCCCGGCTACGACCGCGGCCGAGAGTTCGTCGTCGCTCTTACCGGGTCCGGTCATCGCCACAAGAGCCGGGTCGAAGCCGGCCCGCAGGACCGTCTCCAGCTCGCCTCCGGACGCGATGTCCGCACCCACTCCGCAGCGTTGCAGGTGGGCCACGACGGCCAGGGCCGGGTTCGCTTTCACGGCGAAGGCGATCCGGAATCCGCGCGGCAGGACGGCCCGGAGGGCCTCCACTCGCCGCCCGATCAGGTCCAGGTCGTAGACGTAGAAGGGAGTGCTGAATTCCTCGGCGAGTGCTGCGGGGGAGAGCCCGGCAAGCCGGCCTGACTCCAATATGCCGTCGATCCCGCCGGTCGAGCGGGCGGCCGCTTCCGTCACCTCAGCGCCTCCTCGAGCGCGACCCGAGCGTCGGTCCGGTCGTCGCGGTACTTCACCACGATCGCGGCGGAGAGGGCAAGTCCGTTGCGCTCTGCGAAGGCGCCCGGGACGCTCCGCACGCCGGGCGCAACGACTGCGCCGGCGGGCACGACCAGGGGCTCTGCCAGCGTGCCGACGACGACCCGATCCCGGGCCAGGTCGTACAGCCGGCTGGTTCCGGTCAGGATGACCCCGGCGGCGATGACCGCGCCTCTCTTGACGAGCACGCCTTCCAGGAGAGCGGCCTGGGCGCCGACGAAGACCTCGTCCTCGACGATCACGGGGCGCCGGCCGGGCGGTTCCAGGACGCCGCCGATCTGGACGCCGGCGGAGAGATGGACTCGCGCCCCGACCTGGGCGCACGATCCCACGAGGACGTGGGAGTCGACCATGGTTCCTTCGCCCAGCCACGCCCCGACGTTGATGTAGGAGGGCGGCATGATGGTTACGCCCGGGGCCAGGTAGACGCCGCCCCGGACCGATGTCCCGCCCGGGACGACGCGCCACGGCTTCCCGGCCACCAGCGCCGCTCGGGCCTCCGGCGAGTCCAGCAGCTCCTTCACCGGAAGGCCGACGCGATCACGGAACTGGAAGGCGCCACCAAGATCCCAGGTCCGGGTCGCACGGTCCGCGAAGAGCTCCAGGATCGCCGCCTGTACCTCCGGATTGACGCGCCAGCCACCCGGGGCGTCTTCGTCCGGTTGGGCGGCCCGAACACGTCCCGCCTCAAGGTCGGCCAGGATGGCCCCGGGCGCGGCCGCGGAACCGGTCGCGCCTCCGGGAGCTTCCGCGCCGCTCACGCGTGGCTCGAAGCTGCGGTCCGCGATCGCCCGCCCGCCCGTCCTGCGGTCGCCGATCCAATGGCCACGACCTTGCTGGACTCGAGCAGGCCCGCTGTCTCGAGGATCAGGTGCATGCGCGCCCGGTGCGGCTCTTCGAGCGGCAGGAGTGGCATTCGCAGCGTATCCGAGCACAGCCCCATCATCGACATGGCCGCCTTCACCGGCACCGGGTTTGGGCCACCCACGAAATTCGCCTTCATGAGCGGCAGCCAGCGTTCGTGGATGCGCCGAGCCTGGTCCCAATCGCCGGCGAACGCGGCGTCGCACATCTCGGCCATCTCGCCCGGAATCTCGTTGGCGCATGTGCAGATGACGCCGTCGCCGCCGAGCGCGAGCATCGGCATCGTCCACGTGTCGTCGCCGGCGAGGACGGAGAAGTCGGCCGGGCGATCACGCAGGATCGTGGCGATCTGGTCCATGTTCGCCGACGCTTCCTTGACCGCGACGATCCGGGGGTGTTCGGCGAGACGGAGGAGCGTTGCCGCTTCCACGTTCACGCCGGTCCGGCCCGGGACGTTGTAGACGACGATCGGCAGATCGCCCTCGTCGGCGATGGCTCGGAAGTGCGCCTCGATCATGCGCTGGTCCGGCTTGTTGTAGTACGGCGCGACCACGAGGGCGGCGTCGACGCCGAGTTCCGCCGCCCGGCGCGTGGCGCGGATCGCGGTCGCGGTGCTGTTCGAGCCGGTTCCGGCGATGACCCGGAGGCGGGCACGGCTCGCCCGCTCGGACGCGACCTCCAGGGTGGTGGCGATCACCCACTCGTCCTCTTCGTGGCTCAGCGTCGGGGTCTCGCCCGTGGTGCCGCAGGGTACGAGGCCGTGGATACCGGCATCGATCTGGCGGCGAACGAGGGTCCGAAAAGCCTCCTCATCGATTGCGCCCGATTGGGTGAATGGAGTCACGAGGGCGGTAAACGCTCCTCGTAGCTGGCGGCTCAACGACATCTCGAATTCTCCTTGGTGGTCAGGACGGCGGCGGTTGGCGATCTACGGGCGGTCGAAGTCGGCGGCGATTCCGCCGGCCGATTGCCGGCTCATGGGTTGGGGGTGCCGGCAGAAAGGACGCCGGGCGCCGGCCGACCATTCGAACCTTCGTCCGCCGACTGCTTGGTGATGATCGAGTCGACGACCTCGTCGAAGCTGTGGAAGCCCGGAGCGCGCGGCTCGGCCAGGAGCCACTCGGCTGCCGTGATCGCGCCTGCGGCGTAGGCCGATCGATCGCGGGCCGTGAGGCGCATCTCCAGGGTCTCTCCTGGGGCGTCGAAGCCCACGAGGTGCATCCCCGGCGCGCTCCCGGCGCGGATTACGGCCACGTCCAGCTCTTCGGGGGCGGGGGCGCCGTGCACCATGGCCCGGGCCACGCGCTGCTTGCGAGGATGGGCGGCGATCAGGCGTCGGGACAGGTCGAGGGCGGTGCCGGATGGGCGGTCCGCCTTGGTACGGCGGTGCCACTCCACGAGGTACGGGTCGTATTCCGCGAACGGGCCGAAGAGGCGAGCGGCGTCCTCGACCAGTCGGGCGAACAGCATCACCCCCAGGCTGAAGCTGGCAGAGGCAACGGCCGCCGCTTCGTGCTGGATCAGGAGGGCTTCGGCCGCGGCGCGGTCGGCCGACCAGTTGGTGGTGCCGATGACGAACCGCCTGATTCCGCCCTCGAGCGCCGCTCGGACGTTCTGCAGGACGGCCTCGCCGACGGTGAACTCGAAGAGCACCTCCGCACCTTCGAACCGGGAGGACGCGTGGCCGGCGCTCGTCTCGGGCATGCCCAGGATCGCGGTGGGTGGCATGCCTCGCCCGGAGAGGGCAGCGGCAACGGCACGGCCCATGCCTCCGTCGCCGGCTACGATGCTGAGCATTCCCGATCCTCCGTTATGTCTGTGTCGTGGCTGCTTGCGTGAAACAGAAAGGCCGCGGCACCGCCTGTGGTGTCGCGGCCCTCGGGAGCTTCGTGCCCCTCGGCTCCGCGGTTCGCTACGAACGCCGCCGAGCCCTAGGGCCGTGCCTCCCGGCAGGGCCGCCAGCGCTTGGACTTGGGCTTGGCGAGCATTCGAACGAACATGGTTCGCGGATTATGCATCAACTGGCGGCTGATACGCAACTGTTGCGGAGCTTATTCAGGCTGCATACGCGAGAGATGCATAGACGGTATGCGCCGCGGATTCCGCGACGGGAGCCGCCGCCGGAAAGTCCCGCCTGCCGTGTCTTAGTACTACTGGAGGTGGAAATGAGCGGAAACCGTCCCTGGCCCCCGCGCCCCCGCGCCGCTCGCTACTTGAGCGCCTCGGCGAGGATCTTGGTGAGCTGATCCCACTCGACCAGGAAGGCGTCGTGGCCCTTGGTGGAGAGAATCTCGCGATAGGCCGCGTCCATGCCGGCCTCGTTCGCGGCCTCGACCATCGCCTTGACCTGGTTCGTGCCGTAGAGGATGTCTCCCTCGATGCCGACGCCGGTCAGACGCGTTCCGTACGCGGCCAGCCGCGCCAGGGCGGCAACGACTCCGCCGCGTTCGCGGCCGATGTCGTGCGAATCCATCGCCAGGACGAGCGAGCGGTAGGTGTCGGGATCGAACCGATCCAGGAGCTTGCGGCCCTGGTGGTGCAGGTAGCTGACGATCGAGGGCGTGCCGTCCGGCTCGGCCCGACCGGCGAAGCGCTGCTCGAAGTCGATCTCGCTGCGGTAGGTCGTGATCGCCAGCTGGCGTGCCAGGTCCAGGCCCTCCATGCCGAGCTTGTCGACGATCTCGAGCTGGATGTTGTCCCAGCCGACCGCGAGCTGGCCGATGCGCGCGGGGGCGGCCATCGGCACGACCCGGCTGATCTCGCCCGGCCGTTCCAGCGCGACCTCGAGTGCGACCATTCCGCCCAGCGACCCGCCAACCGCGAGAGCCAGCTTGCCGATCCCCAACGCGTCGAGAAGGCGCCATTGGGCCCGGGCCTGATCGCGGACCGAGACGCGGGGAAACGACCGTCCGTAGGGCTTGCCGGTCAGGGGGTTGCGTGAGGTCGGGCCGCTGGTGCCGTAGCGGCTGCCGAGCAGGTTCATGCAGATGACGCCGTACTTGTCGGTGTCGAGGATCTGGCCCGGCCCGATCAGCGGCGCCCACCAGTCGCCCGCGGCGTCGGCCGACCCGGTAAGGGCGTGGACGACCAGGATCTGCCGTCCCTCGCCCACCGGGATGCCGTCGTGGCGGTAGGCCACGACCAGATCCGGCAGCACCGCGCCCGACTCGAGCTGGAAGCGTCCGAGCCAGCGTGAGGCGATCTTTCCGGCTTGCGGGTCCGGCTGATTGTCCACATCGCTCAGGCTACGAAAACCGAGGTCTCCGCGTGCGGTCGACACGCCGGGATCGGCGGCGATGAACCTCGATCCTGACGCTTGAGTGGCTGAAAGGGTCGCTTCCGCCCACGTTGAGGCGTCTGCGGCGCCCTCGGCCGGGAGTACGGCCTTGGTCGACACGACGGCCTTGGTCGGGCGGGCGGCCTCGTCCGGAGACGGAGTCGCGCCGGATCCCACGGGGGACCCGGCACGCCCGACCGCTGATTCGTCGCGAGTTCCGGGGCGAGCGGCATCGGTTCGGGCGGAACCGGTGCGCTGCCGCGAAACCCAACGAGTCGTCGACGCCGACATAGCGCTACTCCGAAACCTGACTCACGAGGCGGAGCCCGCCGGGACGGCGGAGCGGATGCCCGTTGCCGCGCCGATCGCCTGATCGAGGTCGGCGATGATGTCGTCGATGTGCTCGATGCCGACGGACAGGCGAACCAGCTCCGGCGTCACGCCGCTGGCGATCTGGTCCCCCGCCGACAGCTGCTGATGCGTCGTCGAGGCCGGGTGGATGATCAGGCTCTTCGCGTCACCTACGTTGGCCAGGAGGCTGAAGAGCTTGACCGAGTCGATGAGCTTGCGGCCGGCATCCACGCCGCCTTTCAGGCCGAACGTCACGATCCCACCGAAGCCACCCGACAGGTACTTGCGCGCGAGCGCGTGGCTCGGGTGCGAGGTGAGACCGGGGTAGCTGACCCACTCGACGGCGGAGTGGGCTTCGAGCCAGCGGGCCACCGCCAGCGCGTTGGAGCTGTGGCGCTCGATACGCAGTGGCAGCGTCTCGAGACCCTGGAGAAAGAGGAAGGAGTTGAAGGGGCTCAGCGCCGGTCCGAGGTCGCGCAGGAGCTGGACTCGGAGCTTGAGGATGAAGGCTGCGTTACCAGCCGCGGCCGTGTAGCTGACGCCGTGGTAGGACTCGTCCGGATCCACGAAATCGGCCTTGAAGCGTGGCGAGGCTGCCCAGTCGAATGTCCCGCCGTCCACCACGACGCCGCCGATCGCCGTTCCGTGGCCGCCGATCCACTTGGTGGCGGAATGGACGACGATGTCCACCCCGTGCTCGATCGGTCGCGAGAGGAGCGGCGCAAAGGTGTTGTCGACGATGACAGGAATGCCGTGCCTGTGGGCGATGGCGGCGATCGCCTCGAAGTCCGGTACGTCGAGACGCGGGTTGCCGATCGTCTCGATGTAGACGGCCTTTGTCTTCGGGTCGATCGCGGCATCGAATTCGGCGGGCTTGGAGCCGTCGACGAACTTGAAGTCGATGCCGTATTTCGGCAGCGTGTACTGGAAGAGGTTGTACGTCCCGCCGTAGAGCGATGCACTGGTCACGACGTTGTCGCCGGCCCGAGCGAGGTTGAGGATCGTCAGCGTTTCGGCGGCCTGGCCGGAGCCAACGCCCAACGCCCCGACGCCACCCTCGAGAGCGGCGACGCGCTCTTCGAAGACGCCCGTGGTGGGGTTCATGATCCGGGTGTAGATGTTGCCGGGCTCCTCGAGCGCGAAGAGGCGAGCGGCGTGAGCGGCGTCGTCGAAGACGTAGCTGGTGGTGGCGTAGATCGGGACCGCCCGGGCCTTAGTGGTGGGATCGACCACCTGACCGGCGTGGACGGCGAGGGTTTCGCGACGAAGGGCGGGGGAGTTCTGGTCTGACACTGGAGCCTCCTGGGGCCCGCCGCTCGAACTCGGCGGCGGGTAGCGGAAGGATGACGGATGGTTGTCCCGGGAGCCCTGGGGCGCAGGGCGTTTGTTCGGGCGGCTCCCGTCGCGCTGTCCGGAGAAACAAAGAACCGCGGCTCCCTGAGGAGTCCGCGGCCCCGGGACCGATCCTTGGTCCGGCTTCGCTGTCAGGTGAGCCAGATCCTCAGATCCCGTCCTCCGCACTTCGGGGCCGCCCGGGCATGGACATCATGGAACCGCGCAGGCTGGAGGCCTGGCGCGAATTCTCCCGGTGGCTGAAGGTGCTGGCGTTCATTGGGGGGAGAGTGTGCCGCAAAGGACGGGGATGCGCAAGTGCGTCGCACCGGGCGTCGCTCCTGCCGGCGAGTTGACCCGCGGCGGCCGACTGCCGGCCCGGGTCGGCCCCTGCGAAGGCCGCCGAACGGGAATCTAGCGAGAGCCGCGGCGGCGGGGCGGGGACATGGCCTCGAGGCGTTCCCGCGCTCGGGTCGTCAGCGTGTTGTCCTCCCCGAGGGTCCGGCGGTACCCGTCGACAACGGTGCGGGCCAGGTTCTTGGCCGCGACCTTGCGTCCGAGATCCATGAGCGCCTCGGCGTCGTGAGCGACCATCGCGAGGGTGTCCGGATCCTCGGGTCCGGGATGCCTGCGCAGGATCGCCAGCGCCTCGCCGTATGAAGCGTGCGCCGCGGCGGGGTCCGAGAGCTTGCGGGCGATGTCGCCCAGGTGGCCTCGCATGTCGGCTACGGCGCGACCGCGCTTGCCCTGCAACCGCAAGTAACCCTCGAGAGTCCGTTGGTACGTGGCTCTGGCCGCCTCGAACTGGCCCAGGCGCTCCAGCGTCCGGCCGAGGTTGTGGCCCAGTTCGAGCGTATGCGGATCGTCCGGGCCGATCTCGTCGCCTGTGCTGGCATAGAGCCGGCCCAGCGGACCGGCCACGCGCTCGGAGATGACCCGGGCCCGCTCCTCCTCGCCGAGGTCGTCCAGAATCTCAGCCAGCCACACGAGTGCGTCCAGGGTGCGCTCGTCCTTGGGCCCGTGGAGCTGCTCGTGAGTCTCGACGAGCTGCGTCCAGTGGCGGCGGGCGGAGTCGAGCTCGCCGACCTTGCGCTCCTCCCAGGCCAGTCCCCTCAAGGCATCCAGGGTCTCCACGGCTTCGGCGCCCAGGCGGCGGTCCTGCGTCTCATACAACCTGGCGAGGGCCCGACGCGCATCGGCGTGCGCTTCCATCTTGCCCAGGACCCGGGTCAGCCCCAGGAGAGTCCAGACAGTGTCCGGTTCGTCGGGACCGATGGTCCGAATGCGCGATTCGGCAAGTTCGGCCAGGCGCGCCGCGGCACCGCTGAGGTCGCCAAGCTGCTCCAGGTTCCAGGCCAGGTCGCCGGTGGCCCACATGGTGGCGGGATGGTCCGGACCGAGGGTCTTCTGGCGGCGCTCCAGTAGCTGTACGTCCAGGTCGTGGGCCCGGCGATGATCGCCGCCGCGCCCGATCGCGTCGGCGAGGCCGGCCAAGGCGTCGAGCGTGGCGACGTCCTCGGGCCCGTTGAGGCGAGTCAGTTTGTCGAAGAGGTTGCGATAGGCGATCGCGGCAGGTTTGGCCTCTCCCAGCTTGAGAACCAGACGGGCGTGCTGGGAGATCGCCGCGAGCGTCTCGGGCGCGTCCGGACCGAAGACCGCGGTGGTGGCCGCCAGCGCCTGCTCGGAGAGCGACCGTCCGGAGGCGGTGTCGCCTGCGCCGCACAGGGCCCGAGCCAGGCTCAGCATGGCGTCCAGCGTGTCGGCGTGAGTTGGTCCCAGTACGCGGCGACTCCGATCCACGCGCTCGGCGAGGATCTCGCAGGCTCGCGGGTACTCCTCCATGGCGATGAGGATGCTGCCCAGGTGCGTCATCGTCCGCAGCGTCAGAGCGTTCTCCGGTCCGAGAACGCGGCGTTGCGTATCCAGGAGTTGCTCGAACGTGGCCCGGGCGGCCGCGTTGTCGCCGAGCGCCCGATAGGTCAGGCCCAGGTTGTGCAGGGCGCTGAGTGTGGCCGGGTCCTCAACTCCCAGCGAGTTGCGCCGGCCGTTGTAGACCCGCTCGTACAAGGGACGGGCCAGTTGCGACTCCTCCATGTACGACAGGGCGATGGCCAGGCCGTGGACCGCCGAGAGCGTGTCGAGGTTGCGCGGCCCAAAGACCCGCTCGGACCGTTCGAGCAGGACCGTGTAGGCGTCCCGGGCGCCCTGGTACTCCTCGAGCTCCATGGCGATCGCCGCCAGACGCGCCTCGACCTCGATCGTCGTGGGGTGGTCCGGGCCGAGCAGCTTGCGGCGCGCTTCCAGAACCTGCCGACAAATCGGTCGTTGCAGGCGGGGGTCTTCTACTCCTTCGAGGAGGACGCTCAGGTCCTGCAGCGCGGCAAGGCCCGCGATTGCTCGAGCCGGCGTGCCGGTGCCGGCTGAACCGCTATCCATCGACAGAACAAGTGCTCCTGGCTAAACGCCTATGGGCGCCAATGATGCCAGGTTCGCGCTCCGACGGTCCGGCTTGGCAGGCGCGGAGCCATTGGTCTGCCCCACGCAAGCCCGCCGCAGCGAGGCGAACGAGGTTCGCACAGCGGCGAGAAGACGATGCGAGCCAAGTTGGGGTCGCGTCTTCACCCCGCGACGGCCGTCGCCCAGACGGAGCGCCACAGACGAGGCCGACCCAACGCGTAGAGCCCGGCCGGCCGGCCGACTACTCCGCGTCTGGCGCCAATCCGCCCTCGGTCGAAGCGGTCCGCAGCGAGAGCGCCATCTCCCGGTTGGCCAGGACCGTGTGGAACCACTCGGAGACCGGCTCGTCGCAGAACATGTACTCGAGAACCGCGTCTGTAATGGCGACCATGGTGGGCCGGTGATCGATGCTTCGTACGGGGTTCGCGGTCGGCGGTGCGTGCATGAATCCCTCGGCGCTGTAAGGGCCGAGCTTCATCAAGACGCCGTTCGGCTTCGTTGCGAGACGCCGGCTCGGGTCACCCCGCGGGCCGCTCGCGACGACGAGATCGAGTTCTTTGCGCTCTATCTCGAGCTGCTCGAACTCCTGGCTGTGACCGTCGACCGTGCTGACTACCACCGCGTGACGAACCAGGACGCTGTCTCGTCGATTCAACAGATCGGCCAGGCGCGCGTCCTCGAGGTCTACCCTGCCTTCGACGCGGCAATCGTCGGCGAATCCGACAAAGTCGATCTCCGTTCCCATGGTTTCGCCAGTCCGCTCGTCGCGCACTTCACGAATCTCCTATGGGAGTAATCGGGCCTAGCGGTCCTCGAAAAGTATACGCCGCGTGCGGCACGCCACCACCGAAGACCAGTCGCGGCCGGCAGGGCCGAAGGATCGCGTAAAGACGCGGCCGAAGAACCGGACGAGGGCGTCAGGGCCGGCTTCTGGTGGCCCGATCGGCCGGTCCATCATCCTCTCCGGTACCGGCGGAGGTCGCTGCGGACCCGGGCGACCGGCCGATCTGTCGTTCCTGGCCGCGCAGGAGTCGCCCGATGTTGTCGAGGTGGAAAAGCCAGATGAGGCCGGGCACGCCGACGCCGTAGACGATGTATATGGGCGCGAGCGGTGTCGCCACGGCAATCACGATCATCACGATCCCGCCGATGAGGCTCGCGCTGAGCGATCCGATCGATGAGACCCTGGTCAGAGCGATCGTGATGATGAAGACCGGGAAGATGGCGACCAGGATCAACGGCGCGATGATCAACGCACCGCCGGTGGCCGGGGCTACTCCGCGGCCGCCGTGCATGGCGATGAAGGGAGAGCGGCTGTGGCCGACGATCGCGGCCAGTGCGGCCACTATCCGCGGGACGTCGCCGCCGCCGATGGCCACGATCAGGAGGACGGCCGCCGACGCTTTGGCGACGTCCAGCAGGCCGGAGACCGCGGCCCAGCGATAGCCGACCGCGCGCGAGACATTGGCGCCGCCTGTGCGGCCGCTGCCGATCGTCCGCGGATCCGGCCCCCCGATCAACCGCGGAACGATGATTCCGAATGGAATGCCACCGAGTAGATAGCCGGCCACGAGCGCAACGGCGACCCGGACGAGGTCGATGGTCTGCATCGCCGGGAAGTATAGGGCGATGGATCGAACCCGAAGGCGATCCCTACGGCCGGCGGGACAGTCTGCTCAGGGAGCGTCCGGCCGGTCGCCGGCCGCCCCGCGACCCGTCCGGACGGCCTCGGTGAGCTCCGCTGCCAGTCGCTCGGGATGACCGCGCAGCCACTCCCGACGGCGCGGGTCCGAGGCCACTTCTTCGACCAGCTCGGCCAGGCGGGCATTGACCGGGGTAGGGATTCCCAGATCCGCGCCGGCGCGGGCCACGGCGCCGTTCATCCACGGTGCTTCGGTTGGTTCCGTGGCGGCGCCGTCCGGAGCCGCTGATCGGACCTGGATCCGCAGCGACGGCGACTTGCCGGCACGGGCACCACCGACCGCACGAGTCAGGATGGGCCGGCCGAGCCAGGCCGGCAGTCGGAACCCTCGAGCCAGCCACGGAACGGGACCTCCGGGCAGCGCAACCGGTCGAAGCCCGAGCCGGGCCATGACCCCGAGAGCCTCCAGCAGCTGCCGCCGTTCGATCGAGAAGAGGCGCCGGTCGCGATAGATCCGGTCGGCGTCCATGTCGAGGATCGCACCCGTCGCGTTGGCGAGGAGATTGGCCAGCAGCTTGGACCACTTCATGGATCGCGAGTCGGTGAGCCTGGACGTTCGCAGCCCGGCGGCGCTGAAATCGGCGATGAGGCCTCCGAGCAGGGGCTCGGCGTTCGGTGTCACGGCGGCAAGGCCCAGCCCGCCCTTGCCCATCCAGACGACCTCGTCCTCGGACGCGAGCCGGATGGGCGCGGTCAGCGACCCGGCCAGGATGAGCGCTCCGGGACGCACCTGCGCCGCGATCTCCTCGGCGCCGATGCCGTTCTCCACTGTCAGCGTCGGCACGGACGGCCAGAGCAGCGTCGGCGCCAGCGCCTCGCGCAGAGCGGGCATCTTGACTGCAACGAGGATCAGGTCCGGGGCGGGAGCGTCTTGGGTGCGGGTCACCCGCCGGACCTCGACCGTGACCCGGGTGCCGTCGGGCCGGACCAGGTCGATCGGACGGCTCGAGTCCGGTTCGAAGATCCGGACCAGCGTGACGTCGTGGCCGGCGGAGCCGAGCAGGGCGCCCAGGAACGACCCCACGGCCCCGGCCCCCACGACCAATGTGTGGCGTGGCGTCGGCTCTGGGGGGCCGGCGCGTCTCGTTGTGGGCGCCTGCCGGTCTGTCATTGCCTGCCCCTACCCAGTAACGATCGAACCCGGCCGAAGGCAACTCGACGGCGCAACCCCAGCAACGCCCGGGCCGGATCCACCGCCGATGGGCAGACGGCTGTGCACTGCATGGCGTCGCGGCATCGCCACACTGAATCCGGCTCGGCGGCGATGGCGAAGATCGGGCCGAGTGGTTGGCCGCGCGGCTCATCGGCGACGCGGGCAGCCGCGGCGAGTGCGGCCGGGCCGAGGTAGGACCGGTCGGTCCGGGAGATCGGGCACGCGGACAGGCACAGGCCGCACTCGATGCAGTTCTCGAATCGGGTGTACGCCTTGACGCCCTCCGGCGGCTCCGCCCCACCGACGGTCTCTGCCGATCGAACGAGCGGAAACCCGACGGCCTCGAACCGAGCGTAGAAGTCGACCATGTCGGTCGCCAGGTCCGCCACGGGACGCTGATTCACGAGCGGCTCGACGTCGACGGTGGGTGCCGTGACGCCGGCCACCTTCGTGTCGCAGGCGAGGGCTTCTCGGCCGTTGATTCGGACGCCGCACGTGCCGCACGAAGCGTGCATGCAGGAATGGCGCATCACGAGCGACGGGTCGCGGTTCCGCCTGATCTCGAGGAGGAGATCCAGGACGGTTGCGCCGGGCTCCGGCGTGAATTCGAACTCTTCGAAATGCGGCTTGCGATCGCCGGCCCGCAGGCGGGAGATGCGCAGATGAACGGTCGGCCCCACCTGCTCGGGAGGGGCTGCCGTCTCGGGCGTGCCTGCCGTCTCGGGCGGGCCTACCGGCTCGGGCGGGCCTACCGGCTCGGGCGGGCCTACCGGCTTGGGCGCCGTCTCGGCCGGCTGGATCGGCGGGAGTGTCGATTCGCTCATCGGGCGTACCAGGCCGCGTGAGGCAGAAGCGTGACGTCGCTGGTTTCACAGGGCCGGTCGATGCCGAGCTTGCCGCAGACCACGTTCGCGGTGATCTCCGCCATGGCCCGCAGCGTGGTCGCCTTGCCCCCGGCGATCGTGACGAAACCCTCGGTTGGGCTGTCGTCCAGGGCGTGATCGAAGCAACGGAATTCGCGGGCCATCCCTCGCCCGCTCTGGGTGCCGTTCTTGCCGATGAGAGGCCGCGTGGCCGACCACGAAGCCCTGATCTCCGCACCACGAAGTGCCGGCAGCAGATTCGAAGTCTCGCGCACGACATTCTCGACGTGGTCGGCGGGGACGTCCGGATCGTCCGGGTCGTTGACCGGCCACGAGCTCGTGCCGAGCACGGTCATGCCGCGCTGGGGCAGTGCGATGTCGCCGTCTCCCGGGGCGTGGAGCCGGTTGACGACCATGTTGCAGTGGCGGCCGCGCACGGCAACCATCACACCGGCGGTTGGCGCGACCGGGACGGTGACGCCCGCCAGCGCCGCGACCTTCCCCGCCCACGGCCCCGCGGCGTTGATCACGATATCCGCGCCGATCTCGTAGTCACGCCCGGCCGCGTGATCCCGGACCGCGACTCCCCGGACGGACCGCCCGGCCGTCGTCACGGCCGTTACCTCGGTGAAGGTCAGAATCTCGGCGCCGTTACGCCGGGCCGTGGCGAAGAACCGCAAGGGCAGCCGCATCGCGTCCATGGTGGCATCCGGCACCTGCACGGCCAGGCGCAGGTCAGGGTTGAGGCCGGGCTCGAGGCGAAGGGCATGGGCGCGGTCGATCCGGCGGGTCGGGACGGCACACTGCCAGCACCCCTCCAGGAACTGCCGCTCCAAGTCGGCGTCCTCGTCGGTCAGAGCCACGAACAGGCCGTCGTTCTCCTCGAACGATCCCGGAGCGATGCGGCGCAGGATCTTGTTCTCGCCGATGCACTCTATGGCGGAGGCACGGTCCGTCATCGCGTAGCGAGCGCCGCTATGAAGCAGGCCGTGGTGACGGCCCGTCGTGCCCGAGGTCACCTCGCCTCGTTCGACGAGGGTCACTCGCAGGCCGCGCAGGACGAGGTCGTGGGCGACCGCGGCGCCGGTGCCGCCGCCGCCGATGATCACAACGTGGGGAGGATCCCTCGGCGCCGGCGGGGCGGCCTCGCGGAATTCGGCCCGCGCCCCGGGGCTCACCCGATCCAGTGGAGACACCATGCCACGATCATCTTCCAGGACCCGTTCTCCTTCTGTCGCGCGGCCGGATCCATCGCGGCCGCCGGTCACGGTCACTCGCCAAGTTTGCGCGGAGATCGTCGATCGCGCTTTCGGAATCCGGCACGTGGCGGAGTCATATCGCGGGCGAAATGCCTCCGCGCTGCCGCCACTCTCTGGTTGCGGCCAGGCTCGCGAGCCCGGCCTAGCCCAGCCTGGAGGCCGGCCGCGATGAGCCGACCGACGAGCCGGCTCGGCCCTGTGCAGGAGGGCTGCGCCGACCGATGGCTGATGCGCACTGCGGGCGCCGCGGTCCGGTGTTGCTCGCTCGCCCGCCGAAAGCGCAGCATTGCGGCCATGACGATGCCACGAGCTGCGAGCGGAAGCCCGGTTCGGGCCCTGCTCTTTACGATGACCCTGGGGTTGCTGACCGCCGCCTGCGGCGCGTCGACAACGTCCACCTTCTCGCCCGGCCCCCCGGCGGCAGTGGCAACGGCAACGCCCGAGACGGCCGTGTCCGCTGTTCCGACCGCATCGGTGGCGCCGATCGCGTCCGCGGCTCCGGCGTCGGCCAGCCCTTCAGCGACCCCGGCCGATCTCGGCGACTGGCCCGTCTACCACCTCGACGCGGAGAGGAGCGGCTACTCGCCGGCTTTCCCGGCCTTCAGGGGGTCGCTGAGCGCGGCCTGGTCGGCGCACCTGGATGGCGCCGTGTACGGTCAACCACTGGTCGTGCATGGGCGGGTCATCGCGGCCACCGAAGGCGACAGCGTCTACGCCCTGGATCCGGCGAGCGGCGCCATCGTGTGGCGCCGGAATCTGGGCACGCCGGTGCGACTGTCGTCTCTTCCGTGCGGCGACATCGACCCGCTCGGCATAACCGGAACACCCGCCTACGACCCGGCCACGAACTCGCTCTTCGCCGTCGCCGAGGTGACGGGACCGCACCACATCCTGTTCGCCCTGGATGCGGACTCGGGCGCTGTGCTCTGGTCCCGTGATGTCGATCTCCCCGGGCAGAACCCGGCCACGCACCAGCAGCGGCCCGCCCTGGCCGTGGCGAACGGATACGTCTACATCGGCTTCGGAGGCCTGGCCGGTGACTGCGGCCAGTACAAGGGCAAAGTGGTCGGAGTGCCGACGAGCGGGCAGGGCGCCACGATCTCCTATGTCGTGCCGGTCGCCCGCGAAGGCGCGGTCTGGGCCACGGGCGGGCCGGCGATCGACGCCGTCGGGAATCTGTACGTCTCCACTGGCAACGGTAGCTCTACCAGCATCTACGACGGCAGCGACTCCGTCGTCCAGCTCTCCCCGACGCTGAGCCTCCTCTCCAGGTTCGCGCCGGCGAGCTGGGCCCAGGACAACGCCACCGACGCGGACCTGGGCTCGACGAGTCCCATGCTCCTGCCCGGCGGCCTCGTCCTGATCGTCGGCAAGAGCGGCACGGCCTACGTCTTGCGACAGGGCGCGCTCGGCGGGATAGGTGGACAAGTGTCTTCGGCCTACGTCTGCGGTTCGTTCGGAGCCGCCGCGAGGAGCGGCAGCACGATCTTCGTGCCCTGTGAGAATGGGCTGCGCGAGATCCAGGTCATGGCCGATGGGACGATAGCTGTGGGTTGGAAGACATCGACTGGAGCCGGCGCGCCGCCGGTGGTGGGCGGAGGCGCGGTCTGGACCTGCAACATCGACAGGGGCACGCTGTTCGCGCTCGATCCGACGACCGGCGCCACTCTGGCGAGCCTTGCCGTCGGCGATCTTCCCCATTTCGCGTCTCCGACCCTGTGGCAGGGAAAGGTCTTCATCGGAACGCTGGCGGGCGTGGCGACCGTCAACGCCTGAGCGCTGGGCGCCGTAGCCCTGAGGCAGGTGGCGCTCGGGTTCGATCCGTGGCTCATCGCTGCCTCGAACAGCGCTACCCTTGGACCAGCCAACGATCCGCCGCCTGGCCGCTCAGGCGATCAGCACAGGAGATGCCCGATGACCCGGATGTCACCGGAGGAGGCCGACGCCTACCGCAAGCCCGTGCTCGACGCGTTGGGCGCGGATGACCCATTCGAGGTCCAGGAGGCCGAGTTCGAGGCCTGGCAACGGACGATCGAGGCCGCCGGCGACGATCTCCGAGAACGTCCGGCCGACGAGGAATGGTCGGTCGTCGAACTGCTAGGCCACATGATGGACTCGGAGATGGTGACGTCGGTGCGCTACCGGTGGGTACTCGCGGAAGACCGTCCGGCGCTGCCCGGTTACGACCAGGAGGCGTGGACGGAGCAGTTCAACCACCGCAGCGACGATCCGGAGCTGCTGCTGACGCTCTTCGGCGCCCTGAGGCTGGCCAACCTGGAGCTGTGGGAACGCACCCCGGCGGAGGATCGTGGCCGCGTCGGCATCCACGCCGAGCGAGGGCCCGAATCGTTCGACCTTCTCTTCCGGCTGCAGGCCGGCCACGGCCGCGTGCATCTGGCCCAGGCTGAGGAGGCTCTGGCGACGATACGGAGCCGCCAGGCGCCGGCCTGACCCACAACGACCTCGATTGGCGCCAATCGTCGCCTTCGGCCCTTGGCAGCGCCGGGTGGCGTCGGTAATCTTCGAACCAGCTACGGCACCGTCACGGCCGGGAGGATTGGGGTTTGAACATGGCGGTCATCGCGGCCACGGGCATCACGGCCCTGGTGGTGTTCCTCTTCCTGGCGGAGTGGGCCAGCCTGACAGAGAGCCGCGCTCGGCATTGGGCGCACATCTTCAACGCCGTCCGCTGGGGATGCGTGATCGCGTTGTGCTGGGCGCTCATTTGGGCGGCCTTCTCGGCGCCGGCGCCGGAGCGGACCGCCACACTGGTGGGCCTGGCCGCTCTCACCGTGGCCCTGATGCTCGTCCCCGTCCGCTGGTTCGTTCGCCTGGCCGGCCACGACCCGACCTGGGAGGTGCGGCGGATTCGCGTCGAGGTAACTCGACTGACCAACGCGGTCCGGCGAGGCGGCGAATCGGTGCCAACCGATCAACTGCGCAGCCTGCTCGATCGCCTCGATCGGGCAAGAGATCCCGCGACGGCCGAGCTGTGCAGCTTGCTGGCGGCCGAGGTCCAGGATGTGCTGGCCGGCTCCGAATCATGGAACGAGGCGGGCCGGCGAACCATCCGGATCGACGAGTTGTGCCGCAAGTTCTGGCCGGGCGACATGCCTCCGCCCGATTTCGAAGCCGGCGAAGCTACCTTCCGGTGGCGCCTGTATCGAGCTTTTGGGCAGCTCATGGAAGCCGGAGTTGCGACCCCGGGAACTGAGCAGCGCGACGAGTTCGCGCGCCTCCTGGGCTCCCTCGACCCCTTCCGGCGACCCGACACCAAGAACCTGATCCGGGACATCCGGCGCTCGGGTAACCGCTGGCTGGCCGAACGCTCTTCCCAGCGACCCTGGATCGATGCCTTCGACTTCTCCGTCCTGGGCCCCAACGGACTCGAGGAGGTCAGGCAGCTGTGGGGCCGAGACGCTGCCCTGTGGGGCGCTGAGCTCGATGAGGAGGATCGCCGGGCCCTCGAGGAGGACGTGGCGAGGCGCGCCTCCGCCTCGTGATCGAGACGCCGCTCAGCGTTCGAGAATTCTGTCGATCTCGGCCATCTGGTCGGGTGTGAGCGAACCGAACTCCATCGCCGTCGCATTCTCCTCGACCTGCGCCACCGTCCGGAAACCGGGGATCGGGACGGTGTTCGGGCTGCGACCCCAGATCCAGGCCAGCGCCCCCTGGGCGAGAGTGCGGCCGTTGCTGGTCAGGATCCCGCGGATCGAGTCCAGGTCATCCAGCCACTCCTGGTTGGCGCGGCCATCCTTGATGCCGGCGAACCACTCGACCTTCTGGCGGACATCGCTGTCGCTGAATCGGGTCTCCGGCGTGATCTTGCCGGTCAGCACGCCCATCCCGAGCGGGGCGCGGGTCAGGTTGCCGAGGTCCAGCTTCTCGGCCAGGGCGGTCAGCTCGGCATTGCCGGTGAAGATGTTGAGCTCCTGCTCGAGGACGCTGCACCCGGGCCCGGTGGAGAAGGCCGCGATCGCGTCGGTCCGGTCGGTGCTCCAGCCGTAGGTCCGGATCTTGCCCTCCCGCGCGAGGTCTTCGAAGACCTCGCGGGCCTCCAGGGCGCGCTCGATCGAGAGCCCCCAGACATGCAGGAGGTAGACGTCGACGTAGTCGGTTCGCAGTCGCCGAAGGCTGTTCTCGAGGTCCGCTCGCAGGTGCGCGGCGACGTCGCTGTCTGCCTCGGTTGTTCCGTAGAGGTCGACCTTCCTGCCGGCCTCGTCGACCTTGTGGCCGACCTTGGTGGCGATGACCGCCCGGTCGCGCCGGCCTTCGAGGGCCTGCCCCAGGATCCGCTCGCTGTGGCCGGCGCCGTAGTTGGCTGCGGTGTCGAAGAAGGCGGCGCCGTGCTCCAGGGCGGCGTGGATCGCTCTGGTCGACTCGGCGTCGTCCACGATTCCCCATCCCGCCTGGGTGCCCGCCAGGACCCACGGCCCGCCGATGGCCCAGCAGCCCATCCCAACCGCGGGAACCTCAATGCCGCTTCGGCCGAGTACTCGCTTCACGCTTCGCCTCCCTGATGCGCTGCCTGGTCACGGGTCGTGCGCGGCGATCGACCGCCGGGCGCATGCAATGGATGCGGTCAGGCCGGGAGAACCGCTCGCCCGACAATCGCTAGCGCCAGGGGATCGGGACGATACCGGCCTTGCGGGCTGTGGGGACATCTATCCAAGCGTAGTCCGCGTCCCCGGCGGCCACGTGAGGCTGGGCCTCCTTCCATTCGGCCAGGGCCGTGGTGCTGGCATCATCGAAGGTGGCCGCGCCGATCATCGTCGTCTCGATGAAGTAGTACGACTCGCCTGTGTCGTCCACGCTGACCGCGACGTAGGCATGGCCGGGAATGATGATCAGCGCCGCTTGCATTCCCAGGTACTCGGCCGCCGCCGCGTACAGCAGCGTCAGCTCGATGCAGTTGCCGCTCGACTGATCGAGGACCTCGCCGGGCAGGCGGATCCGCTGGGATTGACCCGACGCGAACGTGATCGGCGTGCTGATGTAGGTGAGGTTGTAGTCGTTCGCCTCGGACTGCCAGATGTCCGAAAGGCGCTGCCACACCGTGCCATCGCTGTCCTGCGCGCTGTCGTAGCCACTCGTCATGATCTTTCTTGGGTCGTAGTTGGCGGCGGCGCGAACAAGCGCGTTCACCGACGGATCCGTCGGGGTGATCATGGCCACGACGAGCTGGTAGTTCTCCTGCTGGGTGAACCCCTTGATCGACCACGGGAAGTCGTCTCGGGAGGTGATGAGCGTCTGGCTCGTCTGGTCGAGGACGGTCCTCGGCTGGCCGGATTCGAGATACGAGACGACCACGTGCAGGTCGGCGGGGTGTTGGCTGTTCAGACTTTCGTAGCCCGCCTGGGTGAGCCTTGGGTTCTGGCGAACTTCCTGGCTTCCGTTCGCGTCAACGGTCACGGTGTCGCTGGCTTTGTCCGTGTAGCCGGAGATATCGCTCTGGACCGTGATCTTGACCGGCGACGCGTTGCCGTTCTTGACCGTCACGACCACGAAGTCGTCGATGAAGGTGCCGTAGAGGTGTGCGATCGGCGTGACCAGCTCCGACGTGTAGACGTAGTCGGCGGTGATCTGATCGACGGTGGCCGCGGCTGCCGTCGCTCGCGGGGCTTCCGAGGCGATTGCGTGGGACGGCTGCGCGCCGGAGGCCGCCGGCAGGTCGACATGAACTCCCCCGGACGGAGCAGTGGCCGGCCAGGTGGCGGAAGCGCTGCTGCAGCCGGCCGTGATGACGAGGACGAGGGCCAGGGCCCCGAACCGCCCGTACGCGTTGCGCCACGAACCCATCGGAACCTCCCGGCCCGCCTGGCGGCGGGCGAACTGACTGCCCAAGTCGAGCGCGTCGATCGTAGCGTGGGCGGTGGGCGTCTACCAGTGGCGAATCGTCCCGGCCGGCGGGCTCCGACGCGGGCCCTGCATGGCGTCGCCCAGCCCGGCTGGCTGCCCTATTTCCCCGCCAGGGCCTCGACCAGCGGCGCCATCGATTCCATCGAGCGGCTTGGGAAGGTGTAGTAGCTGATGCCGAGCTCGTCGCGGCGCCGCTGCAGCTTCTCGCGCACTGACCCGAGCGTGCCGTACAGGACGTACGGACTGTCGTACACGGCCGTGGCGGCCCCCATCGCCACCGCCGCCGTGGACCTCAGGAACGAGTTGCCGCTCCCCGCGAGGCCGGCGGAGCTGGTCCAGACGTTGATCTCGAGGCGTTCGAAGCCATCGCCGGCCGCCTCTCTGACACGGGCTACCTTCTGGGCTGTGGCCGTCTCGGTAGCCTGGCCGAACAGGGGCCAGCCGCGGGCGTTGAAACCCGGCAGCAGCCCAACGATGTCGGCCTCCCGGGCGGCCAGTCCGAGCATCCGCGGGCCACCGGCGCCGATCGCCAGGGGCGGACGTGGCCTTTGCACCGTGGGCACGCCCGCCGACGCGCGCTCCATCTGGTAGTGCTCTCCGTGGTGCGTGACCGTCTCGCCGGCAAGTAGCCGCTTCACGAGCGGGACCGCCTCCTCGAGCCTGTCCACCCGCTGCGGGGCCGGGTCGTACGTCATCCCGAGCTCGCGGTAGTCGCTCGTCATCCAGCCGGCGCCCATCCCCAATTCGAATCGACCGCCCGACAGCACGTCCAGGGTCGCGGCCTCGCGGGCCAGCATCAGCGGATGGCGGTAGTCGTTGGCGAAGACGAACGCGCCGATGCGCAGGCGTGTCGTTGCGGCAGCGGCGGCTCCCAGCGCGGCAAACGGTGAGAGCTGATTGCCCAGATGATCGGGCATTACCAGGAGGTCGTACCCGAGCGACTCGGCCCGGCGGGCCAGGGCCGCCCACTCCTCTGCGCTCGACGCCGAAGCCTGCTGGACTGCGAATCGAAACGGGTGCACCGATGGAGGTTACTCCGATGCCCGACAGAGGCACGGAGGGACGGACACTCTGCCCGCGCCCCGGATCTCGGCGGGACCGGTCAGGGTCCGCAAGCCCGCCAATCTCGTGCCTTCCGCCACGCGGCCGGACGTACAATCGTCCGGACTCCAGGCACGTGGGGCATGCCGGAGCCGGGTGAGGAGGAAGAGGGGATTGGGCAGACTCAGGGACGGGGCCGCTCGTCTATTTCGGTTCGTCGACCTTCGGAGTCGCTTGCGCCGGCCGGGGCTCCCAGCCCGGCCCGCCGCGCTGTCGCGCATCCTGGGCCCAGGCAGCCGGCTTCAAGCGATCGTCGATCGATCCAGGCCGGCCTGGCCGGTGGTGGGCGCCATCGCCATCGCGGCGGCGATAACCCTCTTCTGGCGACTGACCGACACGCGGCAGGGATTTCAGGGAACGCTGATAGACATGGGCTTCGACCCGGGTCGAGCGGAGCTTCTTGGCGCCCTGACCGTAGGGGGCCTGATCGCCGCGGCCGTTGGCCTGGCCCTGGACCGCCACGCACTCTCTCTCTCCGTCGGCGCGCTGGCCGTGATCGTGGACGATTTCGAAGCCTTCAGGCGCGACACCCTCAGCGTCATCGATGGCGGACCCGCAG
The DNA here is from genome assembly GCA_003158295.1 of Chloroflexota bacterium. Lineage (GTDB taxonomy): Bacteria > Chloroflexota > Limnocylindria > Limnocylindrales > CSP1-4 > Fen-1039. Next base: position 91,760 of record PMIP01000084.1, read on the forward strand.
CCGGTGGCTTCAGCGTGGTCGGCTGGATCGAGACCGGCCTCGCGATCATCGTCGCCGCGATCGTCGTTGCCTGGGCCGCGATGACGCTGGCCCGGCCGGTTCGCGCGTGGGCCGTCAGGAGCGTCGCCGTGCTCGATGAAACGCGCACAAGCCGGCGAGCCTCAAGATCACTGGTCGCTCCCGCGGTTGGTCTTGCCGCGGTGCTGATCTTCCTGACCCTGGGGCCTGTCCTGGGGAGTCTCCTCAACTACGGCACCGACGCGGCCATGCATGCCGGTGGTGCCCAGGAGATAGGCATATTCGGCGGAGGAGAATCGCCGACTCCTACGCTCGCGGATAGCCCCACGGACTCTCCGGCGCCGACTGCCACGGCCTCGCCCGCCTATTCCCCGGACCCGAGCTCGGCTCCGCCGAGCGCACCGCCTCCCACGCCGGAGCCGAGTCGAACCGGCGCGCCGCTGGTGGCGGGTCCCGCGCCGGACTCCATGGTCTCTCCGGGAGTGCTCGCGGAGAGCGCTCCGTGGGAGGCCCTGGCGCCGAAGGGCAAGGGAACCCGCTTCACCAAGTACATGCCCAAGTACTGGACCGGCGGCGGCGGCGGCGACAACGCGGTAGACGTCTACCTGCCGCCCGGCTACTACTCGGACACGACCCGCCGCTATCCGGTCGTATATGAGATGCCCTACAACACCAACATGTGGGACGCCGGGATGGGTCTGTCGTGGGCTCTCGACTACCTGATTACGAGCGGGCAGTTGCCGCCGATGATCGTGATCTTCGTCTGGGGAGACAGCGCGCCCTATCGCGACACGGAGTGCTCGAACAGCCTGGACGGCCGGGAATGGTTCGACGACTACCTGGTCCAGGTCGTGGTTCCGTCGGTGGACGTGTGGTACCGGACTATGCCGACGCCCGAGGCCCGGACCACCCTGGGGTCGTCCAAGGGTGGCTATTGCGCGGCGTCGGCACTGACACACCATGCGGGCGTATTCACGTCGGCGATCTCGTTCAGCGGTTACTACACCGCGGGCGCAGCCTCACCCCAGACCGCCGGCGCGGATCTCGTCTTCGGCCGGGACAAGGACTACGAGCGCAGCCAATCGCCGATTCTCCGACTCTCGGAGATTCCGTCCCAGCAGCGCAAGAGGATGTTCGTCGTCCAGTGCGCCGATCCCAAAGAGGATTTCTACGGCCCGCAGATGCGGGACTTCTCGGCCGCGCTGCTCGCGGCGAACGTCCCGCAGGCGGTGCTGAACTCCAAGCTGGGCCACTCCTGGGAAGCTCAACGCCAGTTGGTGCCCGTTGCTCTGAGACTGGTCGCGGCCCGGCAGGTGAGGCTGGGCGTCTTCCCGGTGCCGAACCACCCGTAGCCACGGATCGACTAGGCGATGGCTTCCTCGAACTGCGAGTTGTAGAGGTCGTAGTAGAAGCCGTGGCGGGCGATCAGCTCGTCGTGACTGCCCTGCTCGACGATCTTGCCGTGGTCCATGACCAGGATCTCGTCGGCGTTGCGAATCGTCGACAGACGATGGGCGATGACGAACGCGGTACGGCCCTTCATCAGAAGGGCCATTGCCTGCTGGACCAGCACTTCGGTGCGGGTGTCGACCGAGCTCGTCGCCTCATCAAGGATGAGGATCTGCGGGTCGGCCAGGAAGGCCCGGGCGATGGTCAGGAGTTGCTTCTCGCCCTGTGACAGGTTCGAGGCGTCGTCGTCGATGACGGTGTCGTAGCCGTCCGGCATCGTCCGCACGAAGTGGTCCACGTGAGCGGCCTTGGCGGCGGCGACGATCTCTTCCTCCGTGCCGTCCTCCCGGCCGTAGGCGATGTTCTCTCGGACCGTCCCGCCGAAGAGCCAGGTGTCCTGGAGGACCATGCCGAAGGTTCGGCGCAGGTTGTCGCGGGTCAGGTTCCGGATATCGATCCCGTCCACCTTGATGGACCCCGCGTCGATCTCGTAGAAGCGCATCAGCAAGTTGACCACCGTGGTCTTCCCGGCCCCGGTCGGACCGACGATTGCCAGAACCTCGCCCGAGCGGATGTCGGCGCTCAGGTTTTCGAGGAGCGGGGTCTCGGGCTCGTAGCGGAAGGCGACGCCCTCGAGGCTGACGTGCCCTTGAGGATTTGCGAGCACCTCCGGCTGCGCGGCATCGGGAATCTCCTCGGGCTCGTCCAGGAGTTCGAAGACCCGCTCGGCGGAGGCGATCGTTGACTGCAGCAGGTTGGCGATGCTCGCCGTTTGGGTGATCGGCATCGTGAACGAGCGCGAGTACTGGATGAAGGCCTGGACGTCGCCGAGGGACATCGTGCCGGAGGCGACCTGGATGCCACCGAGGACACCGATGGCAACGTAGTTCAGGTTGCTCACGAAGTTCATCGTCGGCTGGATGATGCCCGAGATGAACTGCGCCTTGAAGCTGGCCTGGTAGACGCGTTCGTTCTCTTCGTCGAACTGGCGGATCGCCTCCTCCTGGTGGCCGAAGGACTTGACGATCATGTGCCCGGTGTGGGACTCCTCCACCTGGCCGTTCAGGATGCCCGTTCGGTCCCATTGCGCCGCAAACTGCTTCTGCGAGCGTCGCGCGATCAGCATCGTCAGGCCGGCCGCGATTGGCAGCACGAGGAGCGAGATCAGGGCGAGCAGCGGGCTGATCCAGAACATCATCGCCAGGACGCCCACGATGGTGGCCACCGAGGTGATCAACTGGGTCAGGCTCTGCTGGAGAGTGTTGGCTATGTTGTCGATGTCGTTGGTGACGCGGCTGAGCGTGTCGCCGCGGGCGTGTGTGTCGAAGTACTTGAGCGGCAGCCTGGCCAGCTTCTGGTCCACGTCGCGGCGGAGCCTGTAGACGGTCCGCTGTGAGACTCCCGCCATCGTGTACCAGGCCACCCAGGTGAAGAAGGTGGCGGTCAGGTAGAGCGCGGTCAGGCCGAGCAGGACCATTCCCAGAGCTCCGAAATCGACGCCGACTCCGGGCACGGCATTGGTACCGGCCACCAGATCCGCCAGGGGGTTGTGACTCTGCTGCAGGAGTGTCACCGCCTGCTGGTGAGACGTCCCGGCCGGCAGGAACCGGCCCAGCTCCTTGCCGACGAGCCCGTCCATCAGCTTGTTGATGCCCGTACCGAGAATCTTCGGGCCGAAGACCGTGCCGGCCGTGCTTATGAGCGCGACCACCATCACGAGGATGATCCGCGGCCGCTCGGGCCGGAGCTCGCCCAGAAGCCGTCGGAAGGTGCGGCCGAAGTTCCGGGGCTTCTCTGCCGGCATCATCATGCCGCCCATGGGGCCGTGAGCGCCGCCCATCGGGCCGCGTCGTCGGGCACCCATTCCGCCCATCGGGCCGCTCATGACGCTTCCTCCTGGGAGAGCTGCGAGAAGACGATCTCGCGGTAGATATCACAGGTCTTCATGAGCTGCGCGTGCGTCCCCTTGCCGACGATCTCGCCGCTGTCCAGGACCACGATCTGGTCGGCGTGCATGATCGTGCCCACTCGTTGGGCGACGATGATCACCGTGGCGTCGCGCGTCTCCTTGTGCAGCGCCGCCCGCAGTTGCTGGTCCGTCTTGAAGTCGAGAGCCGAGAAGCTGTCGTCGAAGATGAAGACCTTCGGCTTCTTCGCGATCGCTCGGGCGATGGCCAGGCGCTGCCGCTGCCCCCCGGAGACGTTCGTGCCGCCCTGGTCGATCTCAGCCCCCATCTGAGCGGGCATCTCCGTCACGAAGTCCCGGGCCTGGGCTATCTCGAGGGCGTGCCACAGCGCTTCATCCGTCGCGGATTCGTCGCCGTAGCGCAGGTTGCTGGCGACGGTGCCGCTGAACAGGAACGACTTCTGGGGCACGACGCCGATCAGCTGCCACAGGTCTTCCTGGCGCATCTTCCTGACGTCGACGCCGTCGATGGAGACGCTGCCCTCGGTCACGTCGTAGAAGCGGGGGATCAGGTTGACCAGTGTCGTCTTGCCCGAGCCGGTGCTGCCGACTATTGCAGTTGTCTGGCCGGGCCGGGCCGTGAAGGAGATGGCGCACAGGACGGCGTCCTGGGCGCCCGGGTAACGGAACTCCACGTCACGGAACTCGACGGCGCCGTGCGGGTCGGAGATCTCGACCGGCTCGTCCGGATCGCACAGAGTCGCCTCTACGTCCAGTACCGCCTGGATCCGCTCGGCGGCGGCGGCCGCTCGCGGAACCATGACGAAGATCAAGGCGGCCATCATCACGGAGAAGAGGATCAGCATCACGTACTGCAGGAAGGCCGAGAGGTTGCCGAGCGGCATTCCTCCGGAGTCGATCCGCAGGCCGCCGAACCACACGATCGCGACCGTAGAGAGGTTCATGATTCCGAAGAGGAAGGGGATCATCATCGCGAAGAGACGATTCACACGCAGGGCGTTGTTGGTCAGCTCCTGGTTGGCCTGGTCGTAGCGGGCCTCTTCGTGGTCCGTTCGAACGAACGCGCGAATCACGCGCATGCCGCTCAGGATCTCCCGCATGACCTGCTGGACTCGGTCGGTTCGCTTCTGCATCGAGCGGAAGAGCGGCAGGGCGATGATGGCCAGAGTGCCGATCACGATCAGCACGAGGGGGATGATCACGACGAGCAGTCCCGAGAGCGGGACGTCCTCACGCAGGGCCATGATGATGCCGCCGACGCACATGATCGGGGCCATGATCATGATGTTGAATGCCATCACCAGGACCATCTGGACCTGCTGGACGTCGTTGGTGTTGCGGGTGATCAGAGTCGGCGTCCCGAAGAGGTTCGTCTCCTTCTGCGAGAAGCTCATGACCTGGCGGAAGATCGCGCTCCGAACGTCGCGCCCGAAAGCCATGGCAGTCCTCGAGCCGAAGTAGATCCCCACGATCGCGCAGATCCCGAGCAGGCCCGTGATCAGGAGCATCGAGACGCCGGTTCTGACGATGTAGCCCGTGTCGCCCTTGAGGACGCCGTTGTTGATGATGTCCGCGTTCAGGTTGGGCAGGTACAGGTTCGCCAGGGCCTGGATGGTGACCAGGACCATCACGATGGCCAGGCTCCCCCTGTAGGGGCGCAGGAACCGGCGCAGGAGTTTGGTCATTCGGATTCGTTCCTCGTGGTCTGGAGTGCGCGCTCAGCTTTGATCCGGATTGTGTAGGAGTCGTGAACGCCGGCCGGAGAAGTCACCATCGGGCCGATCACGTGTCGGGCGAGGTGCCGTCGACGGCGGTCGTCGCCGTCTCTGATTCGGGCTGGAAGATCCGCCGCCGGGCGGCCTGGATCGCTCGCATGCCGACGAGCAGCGCGGCCACCTCGTCGGCTGTGAGCTCAGCCAGCACTTTGGAGAGGACCTCGCGACGCTGCGCGGCCATGTCGATGAAGACCTGACGCCCTGCATCCGTGGCGTAGACGAGCACAACCCTGCGGTCGTCCGTGCCGTGGCGCCGCTCCACAAGGCCGCGCTTCTCCATTCGATCGACGATCCCCGTGGCGCTTGCATCCGAGACGTCCATGGCCTCGGCCAGGCGCCTCATCGAGAGGGCGCCTTGCGCCTCGAGTGCTGTCAATACGTTCAGGTGGACGAGACTAAGGGCGTGGCGATGCCACTTCTTGAAGACGCCTCCGCGATCGCGCGGGGACCAGGCGGTCATCTCGTCCAGCAGTTCCCGCTCCAGAGTCGCGCGGTCACCAGGTTGCCGCACGGGCACTTGATCGCTCTGGCTCGCGTTGGCATTCCTAGGTACGTTGATAGTCGACATCGCATCAAGTATATCCCATGCCGGGCAGAACGCAAACCGCCTGCAATGGAGTCCATTCGTTCCGCCACATAGCACGGCCAACCCACCCATCGAGACACATCGTTCCTGGCCCCAGGTTCGGCTAGTGTCCAACCGAGCTCCTTCGGACCGCCGCAGAGCGGAGACTGACCTCCGCTGATCGCGAGGCATCACAGGCGGTCCAGGGCCGGAGGAAGAATGAAGCCGTACCGCGTCCTGTTGTCTGCCGCAGCTCTCGGGCTGCTCGCCCTCGTCGGCCCAGCCACCGCAAGTGGCGCTTCGGTGCCACTCGCACGCCAGGCGGTCGCGCCGGCGGCAGCGGCCCAGACGGTTCAACTGACTTTGATAAAGGTCATCTGCCCGAGCTACTCGGTCGTGCCTGCGAACCAGAACCCAACGATCCACGATCAGACGGGCGGTCATGCCGGCCAACTGGACACGAGCTACCAGACCGTCCTGGTCAACCCGGCGACGGACATCCCGAAGGTGTGCATGCGCGCCGACGGCTGGCAGTTCCAGCTCTACAACAGCGACGCGGCGTCCACCGCGGTTGGGTTGCCGCTGACGACGGGAACCGACGGTTCGGGCACCGGCTCCGTCACGATCACACTCGACGCGTCGGAATTGGCTCTGGCGCAGACCGCCGGCTTCCCCACGGGACTATGGGTGGCTGAGATGGAACAGCCGAGCGTGGCCACCTTCGGTGCTCTCCGCTGCTACCAGGACATCCTCCACGGCGACAACATCGAGAACGTGCGCGACCTCGGCACCACCGATCAGCACATCTACTGCATCGCCTACAACGTTGCGGTCGCCCAGTCGACGCCGGCGCCCACCCCTACCCCGGCCCCTACCCCGACGCCCGTCGTCCCCACTCCGTTCCAATCGGTACAGGGTGCGACGGCGACCCCGGCTGCGACGCCAACTCCATTCCAGTCAGTCCAGGGTGAGACCGCGATCCCAGTTGGGACTCCGACACCGCCGCCCACCGCAACCAGCGGCGGATCGAACAACAGCTCGACCCCGATGGGCGCCCTGTTGATCTGTCTCGCCTTCGGCGGGCTTGGACTCCTGGCTGTCCAGGCTCAGCGCCGGACCGTTCGCCGCTAGCCACACCTCCCGGCGACCGAGATTGCTGTCCGGCCTCCGCGGGAGGCGCCCATCGACCCAGTGAGGGTTGAGTCGCCCACTGCCGGGTCCTGAGGCCGGGCGGAACGCCCCTCTCCAACGCGAGCACGCGGCGGCGGGCATCGGGGTCCCTCACGGGCCGCGCTCTGCCCGCAAATCGCTTGTCCAGACCGTGCGTAACCAATTCGAAAGACTGCCCAGCCCAGATTGTGAGTCATGAAAGGCGCCTACATGAACGCCCCCTTCCTAACCCAACCGTTCACGCTCCGCAGCAACACGGTCCGCCAGATCGCCCGCTTCGGGGCCATCGGCGTGGTCAGTACCCTGGCCTACGTTGTCTTGTATGCGTGGCTACGTCAGGGCACATCGGCCGGGCTCGCCAACGCGCTCGCGCTGGTGGTCACGGCCATCGGGAACACGGCCGCGAATCGCCGTCTCACGTTCGAGGTGCGCGGCCGGCAGGGCCTGGCCCGCGACCATGCCGCCGGCCTGCTTGCCTTGGGCGTGGCGCTCGTCATGACGACGGCGAGTGTTGCGGCGATGGACCTTCTCGCCCCGCATCGCGCTCGTATGGTGGAGATTGCCGTACTCGTTGCGGCCAACGCATTTGCCACTCTCGTCCGCTTCCTGCTGCTCCGTCTGGCGATCGACAGTAGGGACGGTTCCCTGTCGCCTATCCCCGCAGTCGCTACGCTCTCGCCACCCGAAAGGACGCGCCGATGACCACTGTCCTGGAGCCGACCCTCACGCCGAGCGCGAGGTGGTTCGCCGGCGTTCGCGGTAGGCTCCTGGGCATGGTCCGCGGTCGGTCAGACGAAGCGCTTTGGGTCCGTCCCGCCTTCCTCGGCGTTCTGGCTCTGGCGGCCGTCCTGTACGTCTGGAATCTGACCGTCAGCGGCTACGCCAACACCTACTACTCGGCCGCCGCTCTGGCTGGATCTCAGAGCTGGTCGGCCTGGTTCTTCGGCAGCTTCGACGCCAACAACTTCATAACCGTCGACAAACCACCGCTCTCCACCATGGTCATGGGCCTCTCCGTCCGAATCTTCGGCCTGTCGGCTTGGAGCATCCTGCTGCCCGAGGCGCTTGTCGGTGTCGGCACCGTCGGGGTTCTCTTCCTGACAGTGAAGCGTTCGTTCGGGCCTGCGGCGGCGGTCATCGCCGGAGCGGTAATGGCCCTCACGCCGGCCGCGGTCATGATCTTCCGCTTCAACAACCCGGACGCGCTTCTCACCTTCCTGCTCGTGGTTTCGGCCTGGGCGCTGCTCCGCGCCGTGGACAAGGGGAGCCTTCGGTGGATGGCAGTCGCGGCATCGCTCGTGGGGCTGGCCTTCCTCACCAAGTACCTGCAGGCCTACCTCGTCCTGCCCGGCTACGCGCTCGTCTTCGGCTTCTCGGCCGATACGACGCTGCGCCGGCGACTGATCGGACTCGGTCTCGCGCTGGTCGCCGTCTTCGTCACCAGCGGATGGTGGGTCGCAATCGTCGAGATGCTCCCGATCGGCGGCAAGCCGTTCATCGGCGGCAGCACGACCGGCTCGCCGCTCGACCTGATCTTCGGCTATGACGGTCTCGGTCGGATCTTCGGGGGTAGCGGTCCGGGCGGCGGTGGCTTCGGCGGGGGTGGCTTCAGCGGCGAAGTCGGCCCGCTGCGGCTCTTCAACGACCAGATGTTCGGCGAGATCGCGTGGTTCATCCCGCTCGCGCTCGTCTGCCTGGTGGTGGGCCTGTGGCGACGACGCTGGGCGGCCCGGACCGATCTCGCCGTGGCGGGATACCTGCTCTGGGGCGGTTGGTTCGTGGTCACGGCGATTGTGTTCAGCTACATGTCGGGCGTAATCCACTCCTACTACGCCGTGGCTCTGGCGCCTGCCATTGCCGCGCTGGTGGGCGCGGGTCTGGTCGACCTGTGGGGGGCTCGGCTCCGGCTCTGGCTCGGCGGCGTGGCCGTGGGTGTGGCCTGCCTGGCCACGGCCTGGTTCGGCTGGCAGCTTCTCGACCGGACGCCCGGTTTTGCCGCGGGCGTTGGGCCGGCCGGAGTAGTAGCGGCCCTCGTGGCCACACTGGCTCTGGTGGCCGTCTCGGCACCGCAACTCAGCAAGAACGCGATGGCGCGAAGGATCGCCCTCGGAGCTGCGGCCCTGGGTCTGGGCGCGGCCCTGCTGGCCCCGGCCGCGTACGCCGTCGAGACGATGCAGACAGCCTACGGCGGCGGTGATCCGCATCCGGGACCCGGGGCGGCAAGCTCGCAGTTCGGCGGCGGCCTGGCCGGTCTCGCGGGCATCGTGCCCGGCGGTGGATTTCCCGGCGGTGGACTTCCCGGCGGTGGACTTCCCGGCGGGGGCGGCCGAGGCGGCTTCGGCGGCGGCCTGGCCACAGGCGCGGAGAACGAAGTGATGCTCGACTATCTGGTCGCCAACCGCGGCAACGCCGCCTGGATCGTGGCTGCCAACTCGTCACAACAAGCGGGCACGATCGAACTCGCCACGGGGCTGCCGGTCATGGCCATGGGAGGCTTCACCGGCTCGGATCCCACGCCCACGCTCGACCAGCTGAAGAGCTACGTCGCCTCGGGCAAGCTGCGCTTCGTCCTGGTAGACGGCCTCGGCGGCGGCGGTTTCGGCGGCGGCGACACGACCGACCGGACCTCCTGGGTCACGAGCACTTGCAAGGTCGTGGACTACGGCGGCTCCTCGTCCAGCCTCTACGATTGTGCCGGAGCTGCGTAGCGCGCGCGAAGGAGAAGCCTGATGCGAGTTCTGGTGGCCGAGGACGATCCGGGCCTGCGCCAGGTCCTTGTCCTTGGCCTTCGGGACTACGGCTACCAGGTGGACGCGGCCGAGCGGGGCGACGACGCGATCGACCTCCTGCGGTTCTACGACTACGACGTGGCCGTCATCGACTGGCGCATGCCGGGCGCCGAGGGGATAGACGTCGTCGCCTGGGCTCGCCGGCACGACAAGCCGACGGCGATCCTCATGCTCACCGCCCGCGACGCCCCGCCCGATCGAATCCGTGGTCTTGACGCCGGTGCGGACGACTACCTGGTCAAGCCCTTCGACTTCGGGGAGCTGCTGGCGCGCATCCGGGCCCTGCAGCGGCGGCCCCGCGGAGTGGATGCCCCCGTTCTCGCCCGGGGCAGGCTGGCGCTGGACCCGGTCAAGCGCGAGGTCACCGTCGGCGATCGCCCGCTGGCCCTCACCGCCACCGAGTACAAGATCCTGGAGCTGCTCATCCGCCGCTCGCCGGCCGTGGTCGACCGCAAGGCGATCGCCGAGCACGGCTGGGACGACGAGACGGACCCGCTCGGCTCGAACGCGATCGACGTGCAGCTGAGCCGTCTGCGCGCCAAGCTTCCGGGATCGGGAGTGCGGGTCGTGACGGTCCGAGGCGCCGGCTACCGGCTGGAGGAAGCGTGAAAGCCTTCACGCGGGCACGAGCGCGGTCGCGGGGACAATCGGAGGTGCAGCCTCGCGACGGCCGCGCCGGCCCCTCGGTGGCCATGCTCATCGTCCGCGTGGCGATGGCCGCCAGCGCGATCGTGGGCGTGGCATACGTACTGATCGCAGTCGTGGTCGTCATCTTCGTCACCAACAACCTCACCGCGGGCGTCGACGACCGCCTGAACCGGGCGCTGGCGCCCGTGCCGAATCAGGCCGGGCCGAACCTGCCCTTCGGCCAGCAGGGAACCCCGGATCGACCCTTCGGTCCGCCGGTTCTCATGTGGCGGATCAGCCCAACCGGCTCGATCACGAGCCTCAACACTTCGAACATCGATCTGCCTGCGGCCTACCGGCACGTGGTCGGACCGGCGACTGTCTCGGTCGGAGGCGCCGACATCCGCATCGAAGGAGCTTCGCGCGGTGACGACTACGTGGTCGTGGGCTTGACGATGGAGGACGTTTCCCAGACCGAGTCGACTCTGATCGTGGCCGAGCTCGGGATCGGGTGCGTTCTGCTGATCGTGGTCTTCCTCGGGGCGCTGACCATCGGCCGCAAGGTTGCCCTCCCGATCGAACGGTCCCGTCGGCGCCAGCTCGAGTTCACGGCCGATGCATCGCACGAGCTACGCACGCCGCTCTCCGTCATAGAGGCGCAAGCGACGCTGGCCCTGGCGCGCGGCCGGGACGCGACGTGGGATCAGGCCGCCTTCGGTCGCATCGACGGGGAGCTGAAGCGGACGCGGCGCCTGGTGGACGACATGCTCTGGCTGGCTCGCTTCGACTCGGCCGGTGGGCTCCCCGAGGCCGAACCGGTGGACGTCAAGGTCCTGGCCGCCCAGACGGCCGACCGATTCGGCGCCGTGGCGGAGGCGCGAGGACAGACCCTGACCATCGACCGCGACGCCGGCGACGAGGACGCCATCGTGACCGCATCCCCGGAGTTGCTGGACCGTCTCATCGGCGTCCTGCTGGACAACGCCTGCAAGTACTCGCCGGAAGGTGGCAGTCTCTCCGTGCGCGTCACGGCCGAGAAGCGGCGCATCCGCCTTACCGTAGACGACTCCGGTCCCGGCATTCCGGCCGCAGAACGCGCCCGCGTCTTCGACCGTTTCCATCGAGCCACGGACGTCCCAGGCGGGGCAGGCCTGGGACTGGCGATCGCCGATGCGATCGTCCACGTCACGGGCGGACGCTGGCAGATCGGCACCTCACCGGCGGGCGGGGCCAGCGTCTCCGTCAGCTGGCCCAGATCGATGAGCGGTCATCGAGAGGCGCGCGCGACCGACTGAACTCGGCCCGTCGACGGCCTGGCGGCGATGTTCGGGCCGAACGATGGGGGGATCGCGGGCGATGTTCGGGCCGAACGATCAGAGGACCGCGCTCGTAACCCGATCGACAGAATGCCTGCGCGAATCTGGCGTCATGACGGCGAGCTGGTCGGATCGGCTCGACCAACGCAAATCAAAGCGACGCGCCGTATCCGCCCTTCGGCGTGACCCGATAGCCAGCTCAAGGAGACGAGATGACCACTACCGATGATGCCGCCCCCGTCTGGGAGCCTCAATTCGTGCCAGCTGAGGCATCCGCAGAAACGGAAATCGAGCCCGCCAAGGGGCCGTCCGAGGCACCGGAGGCCCTGGAGGTGCCACGGACTGCGCCTGCGACAAGGCGGCCGGGTGGAGCTCGCCGCGCAGGTTCCGTGAGCCTCCTGCTGGCAATCTCAGCCCTGGTGGCCCTGGGCGGCGTCGGCTTCGCCATCGGACGAGCGACCTCGTCCGGCCAGACCGACACGAGCCAGTCGAACGGCAACGCGGACATTGGCCAGTTCGCGGGTGGACCGAACGCCAGCGGCGGCCCCGGCTTCTTCGGTGGGGCAGCTTCCGTCGGGGCGCTCGGGGCGCTCGGGGCGACGACCGTCTCGGGCACCGTAGTGAGCGTCTCGGCCGACTCGATGACGCTCAAGCTCGCGAACGGACAGACGGTCCAGATCGCGACGGGCTCATCGACGACGTATCACGGCCAGTCCTCGGCGGCCAGCACGGATGTCACGACCGGCGCCACGGTCACGGTCCAGACCACCGTCGGTACGGCCGCCGGCTCGAGCGCGGGCACGAACGCCGTCGCCAGTCCGGGCGCCGCAAACGACACCAGAACCGCCACGGACGTGACCATCACGACCAAGTAGCCGGCCCCTTGCGGGCGCGGACGGTTCGGATGGGTCGCCCGCGCCCGCGCCATCGGTTGCCGGTCTCGCCCGCGACCGAGACCTGGGTGCCTGGCCGGGGCAGGATGGACCTCGAGTCGCGCCACCGGTGCGGCCGGCAGGTCCGGCCTCCGATCACGATCGCCGAACGACCACCGATCTGGCCGCTTCGTCGTGCCAGGCGCGCTTGAACGGGTCTTCGTTGGCCATCGCCGCGGCGATGATGCCGAGGATCACGGTGCCGGTGGAGACGGCGAATATGACGTAGCGGATCAGGACCGCCCCCAGGCCAAGCTTTAGGCCATCCGACGCTCGAACCACTCGCAGCCCGAGAGCCCGCTGCCCGAGAGAGCTCCCGAAGGCGTACCAGCAGGCCGGGTGGTAGGCCACGAAGAAGATGATCCAGATCCAGTAGATTGCGGTCGCGGCTGAGGAGTAGATGACTGAATCGTCGGCGTAACGGCGGACTCCGGCCGCATCCGCGAGCAGCGTGGCAATGACGAACGTGACGCCCATGAGAATGGCATCGATCAGGAGCGCACCGAAACGCACGCCGATGCCGCCCCAGCTGAGGCCGGGCGCCGGACCGGCGGGCACGAAGGGCATACTGCCGAATCCGGGAGGGTAGCCCCAGCCGAACGGCGGGTAAGGACTCCCGGGCCAGCCGCCCGGCTGCGGCGAATAGCCCGGCGGCTGAACGAACCCCGGCGGCCCGTATCCCGGCTGCGGGGAAGGACCGGGTGGCGGCCCGTAGCCCGGCGGCTGAACGAACCCCGGCGGCCCGACCCCCGCCGGAGGGTAGGGAAGCGGGGTATACGGAATCGCCCCGGTTGGGGGAGGCCCGGGGAACGACGGCGGCACGGGCTGCTGCTGCGGCGCCTGCGGCCAGTTCCCCTGCGGCGTCACGGACTGCTGCGGCGCCTGCGGCCAGCTCTCCTGCGGCGGCACGGGCTGCTGCGGCGCCATACTCGGCCGCGACGCCTGCGGATCCCCTTCGACCGGATCGACGCTACCGCCCGGCCAGGCCGATCCGGATCCGGTGCGATCGTCTGCCGCCATCTCCGTCGTTCCTTCCTTGCGCGGCTCCCCGAGGACGCCGCGTCGCGGTTCCATGGTATCAACGGGCAGGCTCGCCGAATCGCCGACTGGCCCGCTCCGCCGGTCGGCCGGCATAGTCGGGCCCGCCCGGCCTTCAGTGATACTTCAGTTGTCGAGTGCATAATCGGCAGCGTCGGAACTCGAACTACAGCGGCGGAAACATGAAGCGCAAGGGTGCGTTGGTTCTACTCGGGATCGTGATCGCGGGGGCCGTACTGGCTGCCATAGGTGTGATCGCCTACAACGTGGGCGCGACCAACGGGGGCAACGGCGGCCATGTGGTCTTCGGCCCAATGATGCGCGGCGATCGCGGCGCTGAGTTCGGAATGGGCGTCGGCGGGTGGTGGGGCATCATCCCGGCCCTTATGCTCGGGCTCGTCATCGTGTTGGTCGTGGCGGCCTTGCTGGCCGGTGCCGGCCGGGGCGCCTCGTCTCCGGCTCTCACGCCATCGGCCGACCCTCCGTCGGGTCTGCGCGAGCTGGTCGAGATGCACGACCGAGGCGCCTTGACAGACGAGGAGTTCGCGGCCGCCAAGCGCAAGCTGCTCGGCCTCTGACGCGAGTCGCGCCATCTCCGCGGCGCACCTCGGAACCCTCCTTCGGCTGAGCTATGCTGACGACTGCCGCCGCCAGAGCTCGTGGCGCCACAGCTCGCAGTTGATCGCAGTCGGGAGGACCGTCATGTCCGGCTTCAAGTCGTTCCTGCTCAAGACCAACGCGCTGGCCCTGGCCGTAGGCGTGATCATCGGTGTGGCCCTGGGAGACGTGGTGAAGTCGCTGGTCAACGACATCATCATGCCGCCCGTCGGCGTGGCCCTCGGCGGTGTCGACTTCTCAGGCCTGGTCATCAAGCTCAAGGACGCAACGGTAGACGCGGCGGGCAAGCCCGTGCCCGAGGTCGACATCCGCTACGGCTCGTTCATCAACCTGGTCATCGCCTTCATAGTCGTCGCGCTCGTCGTCTACGCCATCGCTTCGCTGCTCCTGCGAGAGGAGCCTGCGCCGCCCACCAAGACCTGCCCGTTCTGCAAGGAAGAAGTGCCGGTTGCCGCGACGAAGTGCCGGGCCTGCACGAGTTCGATCTAGCTTTGCGCGGCCAGATGGACGTTCGATACGAGCGGATCGCGCGCGTCCAGGCGGGGATGCGCGAGCAGGGCCTGATCGCGATCGTCGTCATGAACCACGACGACTATCGCTATCTCTTCGGCGAGGATCGAACGCAGCCTCGAGCGCTCATTCCGTTCCAGGGCCCGCCCGAGCTGATCGCGTTCACCGGCGAGGAACCCGAGCTGCGAGCGGCCATTGCCGACGGTCGCGTCCGGGTCTTCGGCAGTGTCGGCGGGCAGATCAACGACATAGTGGGCCGGGTTCGCGAGCTGGTCGCTGAGGGCGTCGCGGCGGGCATTCCCGCCGGCGCCGCGAGCCGGCCCCGCGTCGGGATGCAGATGTGGTTTCACACTCCCGCGTTCCTTGTGGACCTGTTCCGGCACGTCAACCCGGAGGTGGAGCTCGTCTCCTCGGATCCGGTCATTGACCCGCTTCGAATGGTCAAGGATGCCGAGGAGCTCAGCCTGATGACCGAGGCCCAGCGGATCGCCGGCGTCGGGATGGATCGGGCACGAGAGCTGCTCCAGCCGGGCGTCACGGCTCAGGAGATCGCCACCGAGGCCACGTATTCGATGATGCGAGCCGGGGCCGAGGGTACGAGCACGCCGATCTACGTGAACTTCGGGATCGAGACCTGCATGCTCCACGGCCGCCTCACTCCGGCGCCGCTGGAGCGCGGCCAGCTCGTCCTGATAGACCTGACGCCCCAGGTGGACGGGTATTGCGCCAACCTTGCCCGGACGTTCGTCCTGGGAGAGCCGGACGCGCGTCAGGCCGAGCTTCTGGCCACGTACCGCGAGATCGTGGCGGACGTGCGCGCCGCGATGCGCCCCGGTGTCACCACTGCCCAGCTCGACGCAAAGGCCAAGGAGGCATGCGTCCGCCACGGCCTGGCCGAGCGGCAGGTCTACGGCATCGGCCACGGGATCGGACTGCGCTTCGAGGAGCCGCCGGCCTCGACGATCATCCCGCCGCACAGGAACCTCCCGCTGCTCGAAGGGATGACCGTAACGATCGGCCACCCGATTCTGGCTATCCCGGGCTTCGGCGGCGTCCGCTTCGAAGACGTCTATCGGCTTGCGGCCGCCGGCCCGGAGATCCTCTTCGACTACCCGATCGATCCAGTCGTCGGGATCTAAGACCGGAGGAGGTGGGGATGAGTGGCGGTGTG
The DNA here is from genome assembly GCA_003158295.1 of Chloroflexota bacterium. GTDB lineage: Bacteria > Chloroflexota > Limnocylindria > Limnocylindrales > CSP1-4 > Fen-1039. Next base: position 107,665 of record PMIP01000084.1, read on the forward strand.
GATGGCCCCGTCCCGGGGAGCCGGCTCCGCGCCGGATCTGGACGGCCAAGCCGTCGAGTCCTGCTCGGTCTGGTCGCCGTTCTCTTAGTGGCGGCCATCTGCGTCACCGCCCTGGTGTGGCGGACGAACTCGAGCTCGGACGGTGGCCGGCCGCACTCTTCGCCGGCGCCGTCGTCCGCGGGGGCGTCATCCGCGGCCAGCCTGGATCCAACCGGGATCCTGATCGTCGGCCCGGACTACCAGCTGCAGTCTGGTCCGAAAGACGAGGCAGTCGCGATGGCGTTCGATCGGGCCTTGCGTCTCGCCACGGAAACCAATCGGGACGACCTCGGCTATCCGTGGATCGACCCGTCGACGGGTGAGCTGGTGGTCTCCGCTGCGACCGCCAGCGGTCGGGCCCTGCTGGAGAGCACGGCCTTCGGTGTCCCGACCCGGATCCGAGACGTGGCTCACAGCACCACCGAGCTCCTGAAGATCCAGGACGACGCCACGCGCCTCAATGCCCAGGGGGTGACGGACGCGCTGCTCATTTACATGACGGGTCCGGACTATCGTGACAACCGGGCGTGGATCACCATCGGTCGCTTCAGCCGGCCGCTGCTCGACGAGCTCGCGCGGAGGTTCCCGCCGGATGCAGTGGTGGTGGTTGTCGATCCTGCCCACTATCCGCTGAATGCGGCCTCAACGCCCTGACCGCTGCCTGCCGATCTCATCGTGGCCCGAGGCCTCAGGCCGTTCCCGGGCAGCGATCGAGGCCTACGCTCCGGCCGCGGTGAGGATGAAGTCCGTGCCGAAAGCGGCCAGGAGTCCGATCGTCAGCGCTACGCCCGTCACGATCGGCACCGAGAAGCGACGCGACACGGCCATCATCTCGTTGAAGACGAATATCAGCGCGCCCGCCGCCAACCCCAGGAAGAGGATCGACAGGATCGGCGAGACGATCGCGTAGCCGAGCACGCCGCCGGCGAATGTGGGCCCGCCGCCCACGACCCCGGCCGCGCCCAGGAAGCTCCAGCTCGGCAGCTCACCCTGGCCGAGGGGAGCGGCGATGGCGAAGCCCTCCGTGGCGTTGTGCATGGCGAAGCCGATCACCAGGATCAGCGCGAAGGCCGTGGCGCCGGTCGCCGCCGACTGGCCGATGGCCAGGCCCTCGGAGAAGTTGTGCAATCCGAGCCCTACCGCGGTCCCAAGCGCGACCTGGCGTGGGGTTATAGGGATGACACCGCCTTGACGAGCGGCCATTCGGGAGGTCAGGTACGTGACCGACAGCAACCCGACCGCGATGCTGACGCCCAGCGTCAATGCGTAGGCGGCGAACTGGCCCGCCGAGCCACCGGCTCGCGCCGAGTCCAGGGCGGCTTTCACCGGCTCGACCGCCTGAGACAGCACGTCGTATATGAGGAAGAGGATGACTCCGCCGGCGCCCGTGGTCAGCGCAGCCTGCCACTTGCGCGGCAGCCCTCTCAGCCTGCCGACGGGCAATCCCAGGAAGATCGTCCCGCCGGCGAACGCAGCCAGCGCCACGGTCTGGGCGAAACTCATACGGCCCTCTCGCTAATCCTTAGTAACTATGTCGGAATTAGCCCGAATGCTAGTGGCCGCTCAGAGGCGAGTCAAGCCTCGATCGACGGTTCGCCGCGAGGCAGCTCTACTTGACTTCGAACGAGCGTTTGGCCAGCCCGAGCCAGTAGCCGTCGATCGTGAACTTGGGCGCTGAGCCGGGTTCGGTGGCGGCGCCGAGGGTCACGAAGAGTGGCGCGAAATGCTCCACGGTGGGGTGGGCGTACGGCATCCCCGGTGCCCGGTTGCGGAAGTCGAAGAGGGAGTCGAGGTCGCCCCGCTCGAGCTTCTCGACCGTCCACAGGTCGAACTCCTTCGACCACTCGGGCGCTCCGGGCCGGCCGCTGAAGTAGTCGTGGACGAAGGGCAGTCCATGGGTCATGAAGCCGCTGCCCATGATCAGGACGCCCTCGTCTCGGAGTGGCGCCAGTCGCCGGCCGATCGCGAAGAGGTGCGCCGGATCCAGATCGGGCATGGACATCTGGAGGATCGGAATCTCCGCGTCCGGATACATGATCAGCAGCGGTATGAATGCCCCGTGGTCCAGGCCGCGGTTGCGCTGAGCCACTGGTTCGTCCGCGGGCATGACGGCCATGACCCTCTCCGCCAGCTCGGGCGCGCCGGGCGAATCGTACTGAAGCTGGTAGTAGCGCTCCGGGAAGCCGTAGAAGTCGTAGACGAGCGGCGCCGGATCGGTGGCGCCCAGGGTCAGCGGCGCCGACTGCCAGTGCGCGCTGACGACCAGGATCGACTTCGGGCGAGGCATGGCGGCCGCCCAGGCGGCAAGCTCCGCCGGCCAGGTCGTGTCGTCGATGAGGGTAGGTGCGCCATGGCCCAGGTAGACGGCCGGCAGGCGTCCGGGGGTGGCAGGTTGCGAGTCGGGCATCGATGGATCCTCTCGGAAGATGTCCGACTATCGTCGCCGTTGATGCCGGCCCTGTCATCGCCTTCGCGCTGAGCGGCGTGCGAGCCGCAACAACGGCCGCCGCGGAGGCCGACCCCACCTGACCTCTACGAGCTACCCGGCCGGGGTCGAGTGATCGAGCACCTTGTGTAGAAACAGGGCGCTATCCGGGCACGCTCCGGTGAACTCGGGAGAGCCACGGAGTTGCGCCGGGGCGGTGTCGCGCGCCATCAGCGAATAGCCCAGCCGCGGGAACCAGTCGCCGGCGGTCTCGGTGAGCAAGTAGAGCTGTCCGATGCCGAGGCTCGTGGCGGTGGCCTCCGCTTCGGCGACGAGACGGCGACCAAGACCGGTGTTCCGAAGGTGGGGCGCGACGCAGACCGACCGCAGCAGCCCGATCGAGCCATACGGCTCGACGGCGGCGCAGCCCACGATCTCGCGGTCGTCGGTTGCATCGAGTGCGACGACGGCCGTCGTGGCCGCAAGCTCGAACCCGGCAGTCGGTAGGCCGCTGGCCTGCAGGAGGCTCTCGATGGCCGTCCGATCGGCCGTGTGGGCGCGTTCTATCGAGATCATCCGCAGCAAGCTCCTCCCGAGCGGCCCACGGCCGCGACGCCCGCAGGCGCGAGGTCGGCAGTCGAAGCCGCACCGGCCCCTACCGGCTTGGTCGCCTTGACGATGACACTGTACATGCGGTCGGCGACCTGATGGCTGACGGTCAGCGACACGTCGGCGAGCCCGACCTGCTCGAGCCCGGAGCGGAACTCCGAGAAGGAGAGGGCGCCGGCGATGCAGCCGGTGTAGGTCCCCAGGGCGGCCCGCTCTTCGGCGGTCAGCGTGTCGTCGGCGACGATGTCCGTGATGCCGATCCGGCCGCCGGGCCGCAGGACTCGCGCGATCTCGCGGAACACGGCGGGCTTGTCGGCGGCGAGGTTCACGACGCAGTTGCTGATGACGACGTCGATCGAGGCGGCCGGCAATGGGATCGACTCGATCTGGCCCTTCAGCCACTCGACGTTGGTGGCCCCGGCCTGGGCTGCGTTGCGCTGGGCCAGGGTGAGCATCTCATCGGTCATGTCCAGGCCGAAAGCGCGGCCGGTCGGGCCCACGCGGCGGGCCGAGAGCAGCACGTCGATGCCGCCGCCGGAGCCCAGATCCAGGACCCGCTCTCCGTCGTGGAGATCCGCGACCATGATCGGATTGCCGCAGCCGAGCGAGGCCAGGACCGCCGCGTCGGGCAGCTCCTCGCGCTCGAGAGCCGAGTACAGGTTGCCGCCGTAATCGCCGCTGTCGCCGGAGCAGGACTCGTTGTTCAGTACGCTGAGGGCGGCTTCGCCGTAGTGCCGGCGAACGGTCTCGTGGATCTGGTCGGTCATCGGATCGCCCTCAGCAAGCGCAGGTGGAGGGGGTGGTGCGGCTGGAGAAGAGACGGTCGACAATGCCGGAGAACCGAGACGGTCGTGCGGGTGTCCGGTGGGAGTGCTGCCGGCGAGCTTCGGTGGCCTCGCGGAGGCGTTCCTCCGTCAGTAGCTTCACAAGTCTTGGACTGTAGTAGAGGGACATCGTTGGCTCCTTTCGGAGCGGACCCTAAGACATTCATTGATACTTGTCAATATCCATTCGTGTCGATATGATGCGGTCATGAGGCGCCAGACAGACCCGGACGTCCTGCTTCTCCAGGCCGCCGCCGACCCGACCAGGCTGGCCATCTTGCGCCAGCTCAGCACGGACGGGGAGGTCTGCGCCTGCGACTTCACAGCCTGCTGCGACGTCGCCCAGCCGACCATCTCGCACCATCTGAAGGTTCTACGTGAGTCGGGCTGGGTTACTAGCGAGCGCCGGGGGACCTGGATCTGGTACTCGATCTGCCCGGATGCGGTGACGCGGTTCCGGGGGATGGCCGGGGAGATCTCGCCCGGCGCCCCCCGCCCCGCTACCGTGCTTGCCGCCGCGCTGAGCGCTCCAGCCCCAGCCCGATAGACACGGCCGCCGTCCACCTCGAGTCGGATCGTCTCCTGCGCAGGCCCAGGCCGAGTACCTCGGCAGGCGCGCCGCAATCGGGACCCCTTGACCTTCAAGTAACTTGAAGGTGTAGGGTGGGGTTATGAAGGTCGCCGAGCTCGCCAGACGCGCCGGAGTGGCCCCGTCGGCCGTGCGGTTCTATGAGGAGACGGGCGTTCTGCCGCCCGCGGCCCGCCTCGTCAACGGCTACCGCGAGTTCGACGCCACCGATCTGGCGCGGCTGCGCCTGGTCGTGGTCCTGCGACGGCTCGGGCTCGCGCCAGTGGATGCCGGACGGCTCGCGGCGCTGTGCATGGAGCGGGGCCGGATCGACACCGATCTGGCGCCGATGATCGCCGCCCAACGCGCCGCCATCGAGGGTCAGCGGGCCGATCTCGATCGTTTGTATTCAGAGTTAACAGACCTGGAGTTGACTATCGAGGCCGCCGGCCGTGCCCGGCGCACAAGCAAGGAAACAGCCATGTCCGCTGATCCGATCCGCGTCCTCTTCGTCTGCACCGGCAATTCGGCCCGCAGTCAGATCGCCGAAGCCCTGCTCAAGGATTTCGGTGCCTCCGACTTCGCCGTCTTCTCGGCGGGGACGGCGCCACAAGGCGTTAGTCCAGACACCGTGCGCGTCCTGGGCGAGATCGGGATCGACTGGTCCGGCGCCCAGGCCAAGTCCGTAACCGGGTTCGTGGGCCAGCCGTTCGACTACGTGATCACCGTCTGCGACCGGGCTCGCCAGACCTGCCCGGTCTTCCCGGGCCAGCACAACTCGCTCCATTGGGGTCTGGACGATCCGGCCGACGTCGACGGCACCGACGCGGAAAAGCTGGAAGCGTTTCGACGGACCCGCACCGAGGTCGCCACGCGGCTGCGGCCGTTCGTCGAACTGGCGCGACGAGCCAAGGGGATCGCTCCGGCCCCGGTCTCGACGGGCAGCTGACCCGGGCCGGCCTCAGCCGGAGGGCCGTTCGGGCACCTCGAGGGGTTGCCGGGGTCCTTGCCGACCGGGATCGCCGGCAGGCCGGCCGCGCCGCGTTGGCGGTATCATCGGCCGGCCGCGCGCCCGTAGCTCAGTGGATAGAGCATCTGACTTCGGATTGCCCGGACGTATGCTCTGTCCGCCACGAGGGGAATGGGCATGCAAAACGACAGGATCAGATGCTCTAGGTGAGCACGGTCTGAGTGAATGGGGTCTGGTTGCCCTTCTTGAGTTCTGAGGACCAGAGGGCCCGATCATGAGACTCGGCGCCGACGCCCTCGCCAGCCAGACCATCGGCCGATCGAGCGTGTAGGGCGACCGCACCGACGCACCGATCGCCGGTTTCCCTGGTCTAGCGGCTGCACTTCCCGTGCCGCGCATTATTCTGCCGCCAGCGGTGGCGGTGGCGTTGAGGAAGGCGGGATGAACCACCACCCAGCCGTTTGCAGCGGCCGGTCAACGGACGGCGTCGTCCCCGTATCTTCAGACAACTATCAGAAGCCCGCCGCACGATGAACTTATGCGGAGGACTTTGGGCGGCATCTTGGAGCGCCTGGGTAACCATCCGAAGTCGGCGTTCGCCATACATCCGATCCTCCTGGCCGCCTACCCGGTCCTCTTCCTGTTTGCCCAGAATCTGGGCGGAGTGAGCCTCGGCAACCTGACGATGCCACTGGCTCGGGCGATCGGCGCCGCTGGTCTGATGACCGCCGTCGCCTGGATCCTGCCGCCCGATCCCCGACGGGGTGCCCTGATCGCGACAGCCCTGGTCGTGATGTGGTTCTATTTCGGACGCGTCGCCACGCTACTCGCGCCACTGGCCGTGGGCCAGACCATGCAGCTCGTGGCCTGGGGATTGTTCCTGGGAGTCGCCCTGGTCGCGGCCTTGAGGCTCCGTGACCGTTGGATCTCGAGCCTGACATCTGCACTGAAAGCGATCGGCGTGGTCCTCGTGGTGATGACACTCGTCCAAATCGCGCCCTACGAATGGGCACACCAGGCGGCAGCCGCCGCAGAACGTCCTGCCATGTCGGCGCCCGCCGGAGCACGTGACATCTACTACTTCATTCTCGATCGGTACGGATCCAATCAGGGCCTCCAGGCCTGGGGCGACGTGACGAGCGACCTGCCAACCTGGCTCGCTGCGCAGGGTTTTGCCGTTGAGGCCGGTGCCCGAGCGAACTACATCCGCACTGATCTCTCGCTGGCGGCCACGCTCAACATGGAGTCGCTTGACAGCCTTGCCGCGACAAAGGGGCCCGCGAGCAACGATCTCGGCCCGATCTACGCCCTCCTCCAGGACAACGCAGCGGGCCGGTTCCTCGAGGCCTATGGCTACCGCTACGTGAACATTGGATCGTGGTACTACGCCACGCAGTCGATACGGATCGCCGATCAGAACCTGTTCTGGAATGCGAGCACCGACTTCGACGCGCTGCTCGACAAGACGACCTTTGGCCCCACGTTGGCCAGTATCTTAAACTTATCGGTTATCCCCTCGAACGACGCCGCTCATCGGAACTGCGCCCTCTATCAATTCTCCGTTCTGCCCGGCGTCGAGGAGGAGCCGGGGCCGAAGTTCGTCGTCGCCCACATCCTGTTGCCCCATCCACCCTACGTCTTCGACCCGAACGGCGGCTATCCGTCGGCGGCAGAGCAGACGGGACGGACCGAGGCACAGGCCTACGAAGCCCAGATGACGTACTTGAACGGCCAAGTTCGTTCGATCGTGACCGGTTTACTGTCCCGGCCTGCGGACCAGCAGCCGATTGTCGTCATCCAGGCCGATGAGGGCCCCTACCCGCCCGCCTACCAGGCTGATCAGGTGCATTTCGACTGGTCGACCGCGACGAGCGACGAGCTCGAGGCCAAATACGGGATCCTGGACGCGTTCTACCTTCCGGGCGCTGCCGTGGCCGGTACCCCCGAACCCTATTCCGCGGTCACCTCGTGGAATACGTTTCCGATCGTCTTCGACCGCTATTTCGGGGCGAACATCCCATTGCTCCCCGATCGCACCTACACCTCGTCGAGCTACGCCAGGCCGTACGACTTCACGGACGTCACGACCCGTCTTCCCCCGCCTGCCGGCAGCTAGCGCCAGTCCTCCAATTCACTCGTCGGTCCAGTCCGTCGGCGCAGGTGAAGGATGGTGCGCAGGCTGCCCTTGATCTGGTGCTCCGATAGGATCTCGAAGGATCGGCCGAAGGCGCTCCGGAAGCCCGCCAGCGTGTAGTCGGGGAAGACATCGGGCCGGCTTGCGAGGAGCCGTTGAACCATCGGATCTTCTTTAGGCACGAATTCGACGATCGCCTCGGGAGCGAGCTTCGCAAACAGCTCGGAGATCGATCCCAGGGGTATGTTCCGCCCGATCGCGAGGTGGTGCACCAATGCCAGAGCGAGGACGACGTCCGCGTTCGCCCGGTCAAGCAGTGACTTGCGCTCGTGGCTCCTCCAGCCGAGGCCGGGACTCGGGTTGGCGACGTCGATCACGAGCGGCAGGACCGAGCTTTCCCCGGTCGCCTTGATAGTGCGGTAGTGGCGCTCTGAGGCGCCGTGATCAACGTCGAGCGCCACGACCTCGCGCCCCAGGGCGGCGGCGATCTGGCTGAACCTGCCCGTGTTCGCCCCGAGGTCCCAGACGACCGTCCCCGTGCTGGTTTCCAGGGCCAGTCGAACCAGGCGATCCTTGTCCGCCGCCGCTTGCTCGGCATACGTGTTGTTCTCGGCGTAGCTCTCCCATGGCGTGCCCTCCGGCTCCCACGTGAGGCGCTCAGTCGTCGAGCGCAGGTTGTCGATAAGGGCCGCCATCTGCAGTGGCGACATCCTTGGCGGTCGTCGACGCTCGGCCGTGGCCGATCCAGCGTACCGCGCTTGAGCGCGCGCATGGAGCACCAGGTGGCTCAGCAGACCGAAGTTCAGTCGGCTTCTGGCGGGCAGAAGGTGGACGGCGAGATCGAGCGGCACACCATCGAGAAAGTCACGCAGGAGCAGCCCGAGGCGGACATCCCGAAGAGCCATCAGGGCCAAAGGCGCGAGGAAGTGTTCGCAGTACTGCCGGTAGGCGGTCCACGGTTGCCCTGGCACCGCCTCCTCGAAGGACAACGTGTCAATAAGCACGGGCCGGCCGTTCCAGAACTGGATGTTGTAGGCGGACGCGTCCTTCAGGGTGAAGCCCGCTGCCAGAGCCCGACGCGCAATATCTAGGGTGAGGAGGGCCGCGTCCCTCAACTCGCCGAACGTCCACTCGTATGGATACGTAACGAGGTCGATCTCAGTCGGCCGGATGACGGCATGAGGACTCGGTGCGGCCGCCAGATCGACGTCGACGAGCTCGTGAGGGATCAGGAGACCAGCCCGGACCAGCTCGTCGAGGAAGCCCGTGGAAGCGAGTCGATCCCAGTGCGGCGCATAAGACTCGTTGATCTGTCGATACAGAACACCCTCGCGTCGATAGACGAACCCACTTGGGTCGCGGAACGATCCTTCGTCCCGGGCGATGTCCGGAGCAGGTCGTTGGCTGGTCTTGATCAACTTTCGTTTTCGTTCGGACTCTTTGGCGGACACTCCGAGCTTCGCATTGTTCGGACAAGCCGCCGAATCTGCGACCTTAGAAGGAAGGGTATCGCCAGGATGGAGGCGATCAGAACCTGAAGGATGAGACTCCCCGAGCCGGGATCGAGATACATTCAGCCTCCGATCAGCTGCGACTGCCAGGCGCGCCTGTTATCCGCGGCCTCCCCGATGCTCCACGGTCCCTCTTGATGATGAAAGGATCCTGAAACTTCGCCGCGTTGCGAAGGAGGTTCGCGATGATCTGCTCCACGTACGTTCGCCACACGACTGACATCGATACGGCTGCGACGCGCGCAGCGCAGACGCTCGCCCGCGTGATCGGCGCCTCAACCAGGAGACTCGCAGCGAACTGCTTTGGGATGCTGCCGCGGAGACGGAGCGGCTCGTGCATCTCGGCGACAATCGGGTCGACGGTCGGCGTTCGGACGGAGCTGCAGGAGGTAGTTCTGCCTACCTGAATGGTCGGGGCGAGACGAGTCAGGCCGACACAATACGGGTGATCGTCCGGAATGGCGCCGTCGGGGTCGTCGAGCGGCGGCTTCCGGCCTGAGGGTTGCCTTCCGGCCTCCGATTGGGGCGACGTCATGACTTATGCCCGACAGGAGTCACCTTCCCGGAGGCTTTACCAGTCGACAAGCGGGGTCCGATCCAGGTGGCGGATGCTGGCTGGACCTAGTCAGCCGGCTCCCAACTCCCATGGAGGCCCCGAACGGTTACCATGTCGCGGTTCCGGGTTCCCACGCCCATTTGGCTTCGTCGTCGGATCAGACGCTCCGAATGCTCCGTCCGACGAACGAGAAGGGCAGCGTCGGATCAGATGCTCGAAGTGAGCGTGGAACCAACTGCAAACTGCGCGCCCGTAGCTCAGTGGATAGNNGAGATTGCTACATAGATTGCTACATTGACCGGTGTCGAAATGGAGTCGTCCGGGGCCATTCCGGCCGGGGATCTTGGCTTGGTCGCAGGCTCCACAGGATTTACCTACCGGACGCCGGCCTCGAGCAGGGCCGCCAAGAAGTCGGAACTCCCTATTGGTCAGATCGACCGCCTTATCACGAGATTCGTCGAATCGCCCGGCTCAGAGTCTGGTTCCCGCTCGGGCGGCCGCTGGAGTCAGGTGCCCGCGCCCTGAGCTTCGCGGAGTCTTGTGCCCTCGGTTTGCGGACTCAAATGCCCGAGCCGACGAGTACGACGACTGGTACCGGCGGGTACGCTACTCGCGCGGCGCTCTGCAAGATGAGGCTTGGAGATCAGACCCTCGAGCCGTGCTTTGGTTCACACCGAAGTACGCCATCCTCTAGCGCGATGCGGAGGTCGTCCATCGCCCGCAGGGGCGGCCGTATCGATTTCCTGGGCGCGCGAAGCCTGGTTGGGAGACCGCAGTATCCGCGCGATGTCCGCTGGGGCGCAGCATGACAACGCCTCCCTGTGTCGACCGAGAACCCACTCACAGGTCCCTTACAATGCGCTCACGAGGCATCGGCTGGCGGGCGCAAAGATCGACCGAGTCGCTCGGCCAAGAGGGAGGGAACGGAGACGAGATGACCACTCAGAACGGTATAGCCGGCGCCCATGTCGGGTCAGACCCCGCGCTCAAGCTGCCCCCGTTCGAGACGATCTTTGGGTTGACCTTCGACGATGTGCTCCTGATCCCGCAGTACTCGGAGATCCTGCCGGGCGACGCCAGCGTCGCGACGAACTTCTCGCGCCACATAACCCTGAACACGCCCATCGTCAGCGCGGCCATGGACACTGTGACGGAAGACCCTATGGCCATCGCCATGGCGATCGAGGGCGGCATCGGCGTCGTTCATCGCAACCAGGCCCCGTCACGCCAGGCGGAGCAGGTCGCGACGGTCAAGGCGGCTGCCGTGCCCGCGGACGCGGACCTCGCCAACGTGGACGGGCGCGGTCGACTGCGCGTCGCGGCTGCGTGCGGCGTGGGCTCGGACTCCATCGCCCGAGCCGAGGGTCTCGTGAGGGCGGGCGTTGACGCGCTCGTAGTCGACACAGCCCACGGCCACACCCGCAACGTGATCGAAGCGATCAAGCTCTACCGCGCCACGTACGGTTCCTCCATCGACATCGTGGCCGGTAACGTGGCGACTCCCGAGGGGACGGCCGCGCTCATCGAGGCGGGAGCCGACGGCGTGAAGGTTGGCATCGGCCCCGGGTCCATCTGCACCACTCGCATCGTGGCCGGAGTCGGCGTCCCGCAGCTCACGGCGATCATCATGTGCGCTGCCGAGGCTCACGCGGCCGGCGTGCCGATCATCGGCGACGGCGGCATCCGGTACTCGGGCGACGTGGTCAAGGCGCTCGCGGCGGGCGCGGATTCGGTAATGCTCGGCCGGCTTCTCGCGGTCGCGGAGGAGAGTCCCGGCGAGTCCGAGCGTGTCGGCGGGCGAGTCGTCAAGGAGTACCGAGCCATGGGCTCTCTTGGGGCCATGCAGGCCGGCAGCGACCGCTACCCGCAGATCGACCGGCATAAGCTGGTCCCTGAAGGCGTCGAGGCGCGGGTGGCAGTGGTCGGCCCCCTTTCAACGATCCTCTACCAGCTGATCGGCGGTGTCAAAGCCGGCATGACCTACTGCGGGGCCAAGTCGATCGCGGGCCTAAGAGCGAAGGCCCGCTTCGTCCAGCTGACCCACTCGGGCCAGATCGAGAGCCACCCCCACGACATCGAGCTCGCGCGCTCCGCGCCCAACTATCCGTAAAGCGCTTGGGTTGGGCCGCGACACATCGACTAGCGAGCCGTGGCCAGAAGGCGATCGAGACTCCTACGCACGACCAGGGCGGCCGTTTCCAATGGGCCGTCTGTCGGCACCGTTACGAATTCGTTCAGATCACCGAGGGCTCGATATCGATCGATGTGGCGGCGCACAGCCTCCGAGTCGTAGTAGAGAACTCGCTCATCGGGTCTGGAGAGCACTCGCGCACGTACCGTCTCCACGCTGGCCGTGGCGAGTAGAACCAAGTCCGGCCGCAGGAATCGGTCGCCTATGGCGTCGATCAACGGGTCATCGCACATGATGCTCCCCGTGTACGCATACCGGTCACACAATACCCAGCGTCCGGTTCTGAGTGCAGGGATGACTTCGGTCTCCAGCACGATGAGGCGATCGCCCGAAACGAGCACGGTGAGAGCTTCGACGGAGACTGCCGTTCGTTTGTTCTCGTCATGGCTGTCGTGGAAGTCGCGGAACACGGGTAGCGACCTAATTCTGTCGCTCGGCATCCTTGTTAGGATGCAGTCCACCCCCCCGCTTGCAAGGTACCGCTTGGCCTCGGCGAGGAGACTCGTCTTCCCAGATCCGTCGACGCCAGTGGCGACGATCAACTTGCCCTCATATGGGTTCTTACGCATCTCGAACTTGCGCACGCCTAATCGGGACCCCTCTACTCGGGCCGATACGCGGAATACAGTTCGGTCACGCGTTCGCTCTGAAACACGCCTGCCGCGACATCGCTGTACTTCCGCCCCATTCTCGTGAGTGCGTAGAAGTCTCCGTCTTGACTCTCTACCAGTCCGGCGTCCATCAAGGCTCCAAGTTCGGCCACAAAGTCAAAACTAGCCCCAAATACCCGCTCGTAGGAACCGATACTTATGCCTGGATCCAGCAAAGATAGTGTCAAGTGCTTGCGCCGCAATTCGTCTGGGCCTAATAGGAAGCCCGTATGCTGCGCGCTTCCAAAATCGGACTTGAGGAAGTCGCGAACTATGCCGCTGACAAGTCCGCTCTGTACCCTGTATGGAAGGCAGTAGTGCACGGATGGGGCATAACTCCGAGCCCCAGCGCCAAGCCCGAGAGTCGGAACGCCGGCGTATTCAAGCCTTTGCTGTTGGTACGTGGAACTATCGCTCTTCACGTACCGCACGACGGTCTGACACGTGTATCCGGCTTCTTCCAAACGCATGCGGACGCGGTCGTACAAGGCGTACTTGTCCCGAGTCGACATCAGGCTGGATTGTGGCAGACGGCCGATGCCGGTCAGCTCCCTCACAGCCAGTGGGTAGATCGTGATGCACTCGGGCCCGAGCTCTGCGACCTGATCCAAGTTTCGCATTATCGATGACTCGCTTTGACCCGGAAGACCGTAGATGAGATCGAGGTTCATCCTCAATCCAGCAGACCGAAGATTCTGGATGACCTCGTACACGTCCTTTGCCGAGTAATGGCGATTAACGTGGTCTAGGTCTTCCTGGAAGAAACTCTGCACTCCGATGCTGACCCGATCGAAGCCAAGCCGCCGCAACTCTCTTATGTACTCTGGGCTCAATCTATCCGGGGAGCATTCGATGCATTCCTCAACATCTTCCTCCCTCGTCCCAAAGGCCTCGGTGAGCGCTTCCTGGATTCTCGCCAGCTGGTCAGAAGCAAGTACGTTTGGAGTTCCGCCGCCGTAGAAGAGCGACGTGACACGCGGGGCAGGTATGTACTCCCTGTAGTACTCGATCTGTCTTACCACTGCGTCAACGTAGGCATCGAGCACGTGTCGCATTTCATGCGTTGGCACGGGATACGAGAACAAGTTGCAGAATGAGCACTTTCGCTCGCAGAAGGGTACGTGTACGTACAGGTTCAGGTCCGTCACGCCCGCCCAAGTCGCCCGCATATCCATACTGACGAGCGGCCTGTAGGCACGCTTGTGCGGATAGGAGTGAACGTACCCAGGCCAGTAGCCACCGGCCATCTGGCTTCGTAACCGCTCGGCCAGTACCGTGCGGCGGTCGCTCTCGCTCGTCCCCTCTGGTGGCGCCATCACGCTCTTGGCGGGCGGCTGAGCGGTCGATGTCTCCGGCCCCCGGTGACCAGACGCGGTCGAATCGAGATGGCGGTTGGCCACGTTGATTCCCCCTTTGGCAGCGGTTCGTCCCATCTGGATTCGCTGGATATAGTACGCTAGCTTCGCATGCGGCGGCTCGACGACGGCAGCACGAGGTGGGGAGTCGGGAATCTGCAGTCTGCCGCAACCCGTCGCGCGTGGAATCCGGCCGGCGCGTGAGCCTACGGGTTGGCATCTAGGACCGCCATCTCATCGCCATGGGCAATGTCGCACGGAGAGACTACGTGGTCTTGGCCGCAAGTGGGGCCGAGACCAGGTTGGCCGCAGCCGGCCGCCGACAACCTCGCTCCTGGTAATACGCGAGTCTGGAGGAAGGCATGTCTACTGGGGAAGGTCGGTCGCGACAGGGGCTGACCGACCGACACCGGTCAATCGCTCGCGAAGTCCTCGCCGAGCACGAATGCTCCGCAGCGATACGCTTGGCCTACCTGTCCGGCAGCTTGGCGGCAGGTCTCGGCCATGCCAACTCCGACCTTGACATTCACGTCGTGCTGGCGTCCGGACGGAACCTAGAGCATCCGTTCGCGCGCAAAGATGGCCTCAAGGTCCAGCTGAATGTGGTCCCGGAGCAGGTGATCGGCGAGCTCGCGGAGGCGACGCGAGGCTATGAGGTCAGACCAAGCAATAGAGACCAGGTGCCCATCGAATCGGCCCGGCTTTGGCAGATGGCGCGAACGTGCGAGTCTGAGTTTCTCGACGGCGAAGACGCGGAGTTGCTCAGCCTCTACCGAAGCATTGACAGGGCCGTTGCCGGGAAACTGATCGCTTTCCGGTTCGCTGCCGAGGCTGGCCTGTTTGCTGAAGATGCCTACGGAATGCTGGCTCGCGGAGACATCAGGAGCTCCCTAGTCGCAGCCCGTATGGCCTTGGCCTGCAGCGCCGAGGTCGCGGTGGCATTGCTCGGTGATTTGTACGCGCTCCCCAAGTTTCTGCTCGCCCGGCTGGAAAGGCATGCGGAATTCGACGACTGCATCGTGGGCATCTGGGACCTGCTGCAGCGTGCTCCAGAATGGAGCAACCTCGAGGCCATCGCCGAACTCATTCCGCGGATCCTAAGGGCCGGGCAGCAGCTCTCCGCCGACGGCCTCCTCTCGCATTGGTCCGGCGGCGGGGCGGCGTACCGTCTGCCTCCGTTAGCCAATGATGGCCCCAAGCGGGATCCTGAGCGTGGCCTCCTGCGCTTCGAAGGTACGTGGGGAATCGCAGGGCCCACGGAGCAGCTTCGGGTAGGCGAAGACATGGCCCGACTCTGGGCCGCATGCAATGGGCAATCTCGAGACGGCGTGCAATCGGAACTCATTGCCCAAGGCGTGGATGCGCCGTCGGAAGAACTGGCCGCCCAGATCCAACGGCTCCAGCAGCGTGGCGTGCTGTCGGCGTAGGCTGACGCTGGCGGCGTCGGATTGCGTCCTGCAGGATAGAGTGGCGCGCGTCCGAGTCCGGCTCCATCGATTGACTGCTTCCCGGCGAATCTCGGAGCGGTGGCACATCCCAGCCTCTGCGAGTCCGAGGCCGTTGTTCAGGTACTACTACTCGGGTCGGAAAAGCTCGGGGCCAAGGGAGTGAATGGGAAGGCAGGACCCGAGATCCGGACGACGGCATACGCAGAGCGGGCGCATTCCGTCTGGCTGCGCACCAACGATCGAGGTGGGGCAACAAGAAGCGAATGGTTGAGGTGCCGCCTCCGCGTGGAGCGCAACGATGCCGCCTTTCGACGATGTCACCTCGGACGGCCTACTACGAGGGACCTCGCACTGTTGCGCGATCGGGCCGTCCGCCTTGGCATCCAGTGGGGCGTCAGGGTCACGAACGTGGCTGCGGCTGCGAAGCCATGCGCTCACGACGGACTTGCGAAACGAAGCCCCGTAACCTGGGCGAGCTGCTCTCGGTACATTGGAGTTGATCCTTGAAATGTCGCCCAAGCCGCACCGGAGGCACACCGGAGCGGTGAGTGCGTCATCTCCCGCGAGGGCTAGCGACCGACATGGAGCCACGGAGGAGCTTGCGGTCCTTCAACAGTTGTCGGTACCGAATATCAGCACGGATCTCACCGTGCCAGATGCGGTCGATTGTCCAGCGGGACGGCAGGCGGCGATATGCCGAGCGAACCGGATAGGCATATACGAACGGAGGGATGGCGCCGCTGTCGATGAGGCGAGCCATGCTCTGCTGTTGATCCCTCACGAGGCCCTCATTTCCCCTAGTTGCGCAGGAACGTCGGTCAGGTGGTGGCACCCATGCCGCGCCGGATGGCAACGGGGATGGCGGCCGGCGAGCAGTCAGCTGGATGGTGCCCGGGCGCGATGCCCGGGCACCAAACTGAAGAAGACGGCTAGACCCTCTTCATTGCGTGGGTCTCATCGGACTCTAGGTCCCAGTTTCGCAGCATCTCGTCAATCACCTCCTTTCCTCGGTATTGTCTCCGTGACCTCAATCGATGGGTCGTGCCTGCGTGAGCGAGCTCAGTTCGGCCCCATCGATGCCGTCACCTCAGTCGCGACTCGGTCCAGCCGGCGCCGTCCATCGACGTCTCCATCCCGAGAGGATCACATCGACACCTTCAGCGTGGAGAAGCAGAACGAGGGTGCACCGTCTGCGACGGGAATGTCCTGCCCTCGCTTTCGACAGAGTGTGTAGAACCACGTGAAATCGCTGCCGACTGCTACCAGATTGACGAATGCCGACGCGGCATCGAGCGCAATCACTCCGCCGCGACGGCTAGTGGTGCAGCGACCGTGCTCGATGTCCTGGCTCTCACGGATGCGCAGGACAACCCGTTCTGGCCGCGAGTTCACCTCACCGCTGGAAACCGAATGAACGAATACACCGTTGGGAATGTCGTTGAGGACACTGTCGGGGCCAACGTCCGAGGGTTCGGTTCGCAAGCGACCGAAGCGCGGAAGCGCCGGATCACGACGAGTAGCTCTGATCCCGTGACCATCTGACTCCGCGCCTCGAACGACAGCGTGCCTCTTGGATAGGAGCTGCGCGACCGGGTGGCCGTTCACGAGAAGCGAGGTACTCAAGGCTGGCGAGCCCTCGTCGTCGATCTCGAAGCCTCCCCAACCCTTGTCGCCCGAAGCGCATTCCGTCACGCTCAGGCACTGCGGCGTAACCTGCTCTTGCGACGCGAGCAGGCACGCGTGCTCTGCCTCGATCTGGCGGAGGACGGTGAGCCCTGCGTGTCGTTGGGCTGCGGAGATGCCCTGGAAGCCGGGAGCATCAATGTTCATCGCTCGTTCCCCTCCGTGCGCAGGCTCATTCCTTCACCGCCGCTCGTCCAACTGCGCAGCGCCCTGGCGAACGCCCTTCCGAGTCGGTCCCAGTCGAGGTCGGCCTGGTCGAGGCACACGAACGAAGGGTGGCCCTGAAGGAGCAGTACCCCTTCGTCAGCCATGACGCGAGCCAGCGCCTGTCGCCGTCCAGCTTGACCGAGCAGTTCATCTGCGAACGTCAGGTCGAACATCGATCCCCCAAGCACCTGCACGGCCTGGACGCAGCCGGCAATCCCCTCGCTCCGGGCCGCGTCGTTGAAGGTCGAAACGACCCGATCACCGACGTCGGCGAGAACTTCGTACCCGGACCGCTCTGACATCACCTGGGCGGTAGCCATCGCCGCGTACGGACCGAACAGCTCTTTGCAGTGGGTGCCGCTAATCGCGGCGGCGGGATACAGGCTCATGATCTCGCGCGATCCCACGAGAAGGCTCAGCGGCGCTCCGTTCGAGATGGCCTTGCCGAGGACCGTCATGTCGGCCCGCGGCAACCCCTCCTTGGCGAACACGCCCCTCGGAGCGACGCGACCTGCAGTCTTGGTCTCGTCGGCGACTACGAGGATACCCTGGCTCCGGCACATCTCAACGGCGGCGGCAAACCGGTCCCGCGCTGCATGGTGGAACTGGTAGGTATCGATCACGAGGCATGCGTAGTCGTTTCCACGACCCTCGAGTTCCTTCGCGAGCGATCCGAGTTCCAGGTCCACCCAGTTGAACACGCGCTCGCTGCCGCTCACGCCGCGGAAGTGCCCCTCGAACCTGACCTCTCCCCTGAGCGGGGAGGTCAGCTGCTCGTGCCAGCGCGGCGTCTTCGCGATGAGCGCGTCATGCCACCCTATGTACCCGCAGCGGATCACGCCGAAACGGTCCGTTCTGTGCGTCGCAAGGCGGATGGCGGCCGTGATGGCGTCCGATGAGTGCTTGAAAAAGCCAACCACCTCGTCGAACTCCGGATCGGCGACGGACATCGCTAGGCGCTCATGCGTCGCAGCGTAGCCGGGGAGATGCAGTGGACCGACCAGGTGCGATGCGAGTAGCTGCTGGAAACGGGAGTTCCGATGACCGATGACGACGGGTCCTGATCCGAGGACGAAGTCGACGTAGGTCCTGCCCTCGCTGTCCTCGACCTTCCCGCCGAACCCATCGACGAAATGGATCTCCTCGCCATTCGAGCGGAAGAAGCGGCACACGGACGATGACGCGACCCGAGCGCCGTTCATGACAATGCCCCGACAGCTGGCGGCTGTCCCGCGAGGCCAAGGGCCCGCGAGACCCAGGCCCATCGTGCCGAGAGCGCGCCGTGTGCGGCGCGCGCCGAAGGACTCAAGTCGCGACGATCAACCTCGTCAAGACGGAGGCGCACATAGCCGAGATTCCGCTCCGGCTCGTGGACGATGGGGTCCCCGTTCCCCAGCAGTGCCAGGTAGGAGACGATGATCCAGTCCTGGCGTCCGCACCGCCCGCTCTCGTTCAGCACGCAATCGAAACGAACCTCGAAGAAACCCTTCACCACGAAGCTCACGCCGCCAGCCTCCTCCCGAATCTCCCGAGAAAGCGCGTCGCGGAGCGACGCGTCTCCGGCCTCGACCATCCCACCGATTCCTTCGAGCTTCCCCACTCCGTCACGACTCGCCTCCCCCCGCCGCATGAGGATCCACCGCCCGAACTCATCGAACAGCAGTGCCTCGACCGCGATTTGGAACTGCCGTCCAGCGAGCTCCGTGTCGGCGAACGCGAATAGATCGCGTATAGACCGTGGCTCAGACTCGCTCAGGGTTGAGGGAATGGCGGCGCACATCCCATGGTCGTCGGGCGGATTCTCCATCGCCGTCAGATCACCGCTGTCCAGGCTTCGCTACGGAACCGCTCCACGATCTCCCGGAGCGATGCCACGTCCGGACCATGCCGGAGAATGCCACGGGAGATCGGGAGTATGACCTCGCCCGGCCGTCTTCGAAGGGACTGGTGGAGCGACGCGAAGGTCGCCCCCTGGGCCCCAATGCCCGGAGCGAGGATGGGGCAACCATCGAGCAGCTCGATGACCTCATGAGCCCTTTGGCCGCATGTGGCGCCCACGACCGCACCCGCGGCACCGGAACCAATCGTTGCGGGCCGGGAGCGATTGTAGTCAGCGATTTCGAGGGCAAGACGCTCGGCCACCGTGTGGCCGTCCTCGCATCGGGATGACTGGAGCGCGATGCCCTCGGGGTTTGACGACATCACGACCACGAACACGCAGGCTCCAAGGCGCGTAGCGAGATCGAGCACAGGCGTAACGGTTCCGAAGCCCAGATACGCGCAGACGGTCATCCCGTCGGCACCGTAGCCGTCCTCGTCCAGGAACGCGTGACCGTACGCCTCCATGGTCGAGCCAATATCTCCACGCTTGCAGTCCATCACCACCATCGTCCCGGTCGATCGGCAGCGATCGGTGATCTCCCGCAGCACCGCCATCCCCGGAGGGCCGAAACGCTCGAAGAAGCCGACCTGTGGCTTCACTACCGCGATGCGATCGCCGACGGCATCGAGGACGATGTTGCAGGCCCGGCGAAGGCCCTCAGGGGTCGTGGGCAGGCCCCAGGATGCAAGCATCTCGTACGACGGATCCAGACCGACCGCCAGAGGGCTCCTGTCGGGAACCAGGCGAGCCAGCCGATCGCGGAAGGTGAGATCAGGCAATGTCATGGGTATCTCCCGGGGTGCTGGAGGCGAGGATCTGGTAAATCGCCCGGACGGGATCCGCGGCTTCGTAGATTGAGCGCCCGATGATTGCGTACGTGCCGCCTGATGCGAGAACCGTGCCATAGGTGCCACCCTGGGCGCCCACGCCACAGCACACGACGGTCATCTCCGGCCCCACGACGCCACGAATTGCGCGGATGCGATCTGGACGGTTGCCGGGCGCTTGGACGCCATAGACGCCGATCTCGCGTGCAAGCCGCGCCATGTCCTCTGCGATGGGCTGCGTAAACATCGCACCCCCGGGGTTGGTTAGTTCAAGCTGCACGATGATGCCGATCTGGTCGCGTGCCGCCTCCATGCAATCCTCGAGCGCGTCTGGGCCCACGAACCCGTGAACCATCACCGCGGCCCCGCCGAATCTTCGGACGAGATCGACAATTCTCGCATCCGTGTGCGGCACGTCCGCCACCTTGAGATCAGCGAATACGGGCTTGTGGCTCCGATCGGCGACGGCGCGTATCGCTCGCGCCCCTTCCCTATAAACCAGCGGGCTGGCGATCTTGATAACGTCAACGTGGTCGGCGACGCGATCAATGAGAGACAGGTTGTCATCGAGGGTCGGCAGGTCGGCCGCAAGGATGATGGATGTCTTTCTAGAGCCGAAATATGGCTGCATCAGTACCTCATCGCGATTCGCTGGCAACTGTCTCCGCTAGGTTGGCGATTTCGCTGATTGCTGACTCAACGCTGTCAACGCGAGACATCGAGAACGTTCCGTCGCCACGCAGGATCAGCAAACCTCTATCGCGACGCGCCAACAGCGCGCCTCGATCCGCCATCTCTACGACGCGGTAGCCCATCTCGCCCAGCCGGTCTCGAGCTCGGTCGAGCGAGACCGAGAACAGGACCCCCTCGATCTGTACTAGCCCATCCTGCTCAGCGCACGGCACAACCTCACGGACAACGAAAGCGCGGCCCATTGGCTACCCGACGGCCGTGAGCGCACCCGCGAAGTCGCGGATGGCTGCAGCCGCGTCATCGATGTTGGCCGACGTGTTGAAGCGCCCAATGCTCAGTCGCAGCGTGCCTGCCCGCAGTCCGAGCTGGTCGTGGTGGACGGGCGAGCAGTGGAGCCCGCCGCGAACGATGATCCCCGCCGCTCGCAGAAACGGCACCCAATCCGCCTCGGGATCGGACCGCTGCGTCGCCATTGCCACGATGCCGGTTCGCCGATCGCCCGGCGGCCTGCCCAACAAAGTGAGTCCCGGCATCCCTTCGAGGGCAGCCCAGAGCTGCTCCTGAAGGGTTGCCACTGCCGATGCATAAGCCGCTGAGTGCGCGGCCCAGTCCTCCAGCGCCGCGACCATCGCCGCGATCGCAGGGCTGTTCGGGGTGCCAACTTCCATGAAATGGCTGCCATCGTCATCACGGAGGAGCCGAGACCTTCTTCCAGTGCCACCCGTGAGCAGCGGACGCAGGGGACGTTTCGCCACGAGGATCGCTGCACCGGGCACGGAGCACAGGTGCTTATGTGCCGGGAAGACCACGAAGTCAGCCTCGATGGCCTGGGACAGGTCGATGCAGCCGGCTGACTGAGCGGCATCTACGAGCACTGCCACGTCAGGGAACCGGCGGCGTAGATCTACGAGGACGGATCCGAGGTCGTAGACGGACCCGCTGACGTTGCTCACGTGCGTGAGGCAGACTAGGCGGGTCCTGGGTGTAATGAGTCGTAGCAGCCTATTCGGATCGGTGCGCTCGTCGGGGTCATGTAACTCCGCGATGGCATAGACGACACCAGCCAGAGCGTCGACTGTCCGAAGCACAGCATTGTGCGGGCGATTATCGAGGATGCACGTGTCCCCGGGACGCAGGTACCCCCGGAGGACGGCATTCAGGCCGAACGTAGCGTCGGGCACGAAGAACAGAAACGCGGCATCGGTTCCCACCGCCGCAGCCGCTCGTTGCCTATAGAGCCAAATGTCGCTGGCCTCATCGGGAAAGTTCCGAACATCCGCGGGGGGACGTCGCGCGGCTTCGTCGAACGCTGCTAACGCCACCTCCGATCTGGGGAAGGCGGTGGTGGCGTTGTTGAGGTATATCAACGCGCACCTCCGACTTCGCGGGCTTCCGGCGATCCACCATCCTCGCCCTCGCAGTCTCGGCACGAAACGCACAAGGCGGGATACTCCCGCCAGATCCTTGGGAGCGGGAAGCGATCGCGAGTCACGGCGGTGACGCAGACGGACGTATGGAAAACCGAGATTCCGCCCGTACCGCTTTCGAGAGCCTCCACGAATTGGCGGCAGAGGGCGTCGATTCCCCCCGAGCGGAGGTTGGCATGTATGGGATGGCGGTACGGCCGTCCCTCATCTGGCACTGACGTGTATTTCATTCCGACGCATGCGGCGTTCGGTCGCGATTGAGCGACGAGTTCAAGGAAAAGAGGCAGGTCCCGGTAAGTGAGGGAGGTAAACGGCTTGATGTAGATGCAGGAGAAAAGCCCTGCCTCCCGGCAGCTTTCGAAGTTGCCAGCACGTAGCGCCACTGACGCCGCGTGGGGCTCGATCAGGGATGCCCGTGAGACTGTGGTTATCGACGTGAAGTTGACCACTTGGTGTTTCCACGACGAGAGTCGACCGATGAGGTCCAGCATCTCGGGCGGGATGGCCTCTTTGGTCGAGATCTGGACCGGGTTGCCCAGCGGCAGAACTTGACCGAGGATGGTCGCGATCAGATGGATTGACTGCTTCGTTCTGTACGGTTCGGTGCCCGGACACAGCGACAGGACTGTCCCGTGTTTCCCTAACTCAAACAGGGGGTGCGCGAGGAGGAATTCGAGCGACTCGCAGGCCTGACGTTCGGAGATCAAGACCTGCGGGCCCCCTGGATCGACGATGTAGCAGTATCGGCATCCGCAGCCGCACCCCCTCGTCGTGATGTTGACGAACGCGCGACCTGGTTCGTTGGTACCCTCGCGGTCGTGAAACGCCACGTTCGCAGGAAGCGCGGGCATAAGTACGCGCGACAGTTCCCGCATCAAGTCTGGGTCCCCCCTCACGGATCTACACCGCACACAACTCGTCGGTGATACGTCCCGCCGTCGGAGCAGCACCGAAGCGCATCATATCCGATCCACCGGGCGTCTTGCCCGCCGCGCGATCGACGAGCCCGATGGGGGTATGACGTCAGCCTGGCAGAGCGAATCGCGCCCAGGATGCCGGACTCCGCTTCCGCGGGACGGGGGCGTGGTCTCTCCGCGATCCTGGAGGGGGTGGGCCACGCGTTTGCCTCCTGGCCCCGGTCTAGTGGATCATTGGATCGGGCACGGTCTAGTCCGTGCAGGGAGAGCCCCACTCAACGGTTGATGAGGGCCTCGAGAAAGCAACGTAGAACCGGGGAGGTACGCGCCGGCGTGTGGGAGAGCGGAGATGGGCCCGACAAGCGGATCCCAATCGATCTCTCGAGCCTGTGGGAATCGCAACGGCACGGACCGGGCCGCCTTGTTGCCATCTGTGGATTCGACGGGGCAGGCAAGACAACACAGCTGTCGTCGCTCGCCGCATCGCTTCGGGCAGCCGGCAAGTCGGTCGTCGTCACGAAGCAGCCGACTGACTGGTATCGTGGCCGACCGGAGGTGCGCTCGTTCCTGGCCAACGGCGGCTCAGTACAGGAGGCCGAGGATCTTGCGCGGCTGGCCGCGCGGGACCGGCGGGCGCACATTGAGGAGGTCATCCGGCCTGCGATCGGCATGGGGTATGTGGTAGTAACTGACCGGTATGTCTTCTCATCGATCGCATATTTCCTGGCACGGGACGTCTCGCTCCCGCTGTTGATGTCGTTGAATGCGCCCCTCCCGCGCCCGGATCTGGCCGTCTACCTCGACGTGCCGCCGGCAACGCTGCACGAACGGCTCCGCGCTAGGGACGGTGGCTCAAGGAAACGCGAAGAACTCACCGTGCGGTCAATCACCCGTGTCTGCGCGAACTTCGGCCGGATGAGATCCGAACTCGCATGGCTCGACGGCGCCGCTGCACCCACCACGATCGCGGCCTGGATCTTGCGTGCCGTCGGTGGTGCGCGTAACGGCAACGACGAGCTCACCTTCACCCCCGACACCGCTCCGGGCTCCCAGGCCGGCCGAGCCAAGACCAGCTGACGTGGCAGTCCGCAAGCTGCCCACGACGTGGGCGAAAGCAAAGGGCGGCGGCAAGGGCCGCGCGATACTGGCCACGGCGCTTCGGAGAGGGCCAAACCAGCAACTTCCGGGAGGAGCGACGGTGGGTCCTCTCATCGGCGCCGTGCAAGGCTGGACAACTTTCGAGGGCCGGGAGAGTTGGTGAACTTTGACGTTGCCGACGGGCTGCATGAGCTGTCCGCGAGTGCACAGGAACAGGTAACTAGGGACTGGCTCGACGTGTTTAGAGACCCAGTCTCGGGGCAAATCGTCGCTGGATTCGGAGGGTTGATATGCAGCAGGACAACCGCGTCCGCTCCGAGATCTCGGCCTTGGGCGGTTCAAGTCCGGCGCCGCAGCTGGCGGCGTTCCTCCAAGCTGGAGTTTCTCTGCAATCCGCCGAGGAGCACATGACGGCGAGTGTGCTCGTGGTTGATGCCGTCTCCCGCGCGATCTTGCTGGTTCTTCATCCGACACTAAAGATGTGGATCCGCCCGGGTGGCCACGTAGATCCAAATGAGCTGCCCTGGGATGCCGCGCTGCGTGAGCTTGAGGAGGAGACAACGCTCCAAGCCGCATTCTCGGGCGACCCTCGCACTCATTTCGTGGATGCTGACACACATACAGTCGCGGAGCCCGATGGCCGCAAGCACGTGCACCACGATCTCTGCTTTGCACTGGAGGTAGATATGAGAGCCGCAGCCGCGACTCCGGCTGACGGGGTGTCCGGCGTGGCATGGGTCTTGCCGGAATCGCTGGACGAACTCGTGGTCGCAGAGAACGTGCGCAGGACGGCCAAGGAGTGGCTCGCAAAGTCGAAGGCCTAGACTCGCCGATCCTTGCCCGCAGACCGTCATCGGACTTGTAGTTGGCAGGGCCGAAACGAGACACCCCGACGACGTCCCCGTCCCTCATCACGGGTGCCTTCCGCTGAGACCCCGACGGCTCGCACCAATAACCAGATCAGTTCACCAATCCCCGCCGCCGGCGCGTTGGCATATCCAAGCAACCCCTCGCTGATTACAGACCAGCATCCTTCCAGCTTCGCCAGCTCGTCGCTCCGCATACTTGTTCAAGCGGCTGTAGTCGGAGGTGCCGTGGCGTTGGAGGACGTGTGCTGACCGAGGCCCTGCGCGCTGCCCGGATCCAGGCGGGCCCCAATGCGTCTGCCAGAGAGACAGACCTCTCGAGGAAGCGTTCCTTTGGGAGAGCCAGGACCACCCGCTGTTAGCCCAACTCGGAACCCTCACGGTCCGGTCGGATGCTCAACACGCAGGCCCCGCTGTTACCCGCCCCACTGGCAGGACCCAGCCCCAAGATTCGGCAGCGACCGCATCGCGGTTCCGGCGATTCGCCGTCCGAAATACACCGTCGTTGGTCGTGCTTCAGTAAGTTGGTCGTACCTCAGTAGGTCTATAATGCGCCGCCATGGAGCGGTTGAGGGAGAGGTCGCGCTCCGCCAGCGGCGAAGGGTTAGCGGCGGGCGAACACCGCCCCGGTCGGCCCAACGGGCTCCGCCTCGAGCTGGTCGGAATCGACGCCATTGGCTTGACCACCATGTCTCGCTCAATCCGCGATTGGCTCGGCTCTCTGGGGACCGGGTGCGAATCGAACCTGGCGGGCCTCCCGTGAAGGGATTGAGGGGCGGGCGAGGCGAGGCTCAGATAGAGGCGCCTGTTGATTCGCGCAGGATTGGGATTGAGGTGGCAGCGGAGCAGGTCCAGGCAAAGGCAAGCTCCGGGGCTGTGCCGTCGGTGGAGGAGCTTGCGCTTCGGGCGGTGATGGCCGCCGTCGCTGCGGCCTATCCGCTGTGCGGGCGGGGAGACGCTGCCCGAGAAATGCTGGACGCTGCCGCCACCAACGCCATGGCCAAGGTTCTTGTCGCGGCTGCGTGCCAGGTACCGTTCTCGGTCGTAGCCTGCGAAGGTGCGAGGGATGGCGCAGACCCCCTAGCTGTCGTCCCTCCCAGAGGCGCCGCGGCACTACTGTACGCCGACCCCGTGGACGGAACGCTCAATGCTGCGCGTGGGGGCCCTCGGGCTTTCAGCGCGCTGGGTATCGGACGACAACCAGCAGTCTCGTGGACCTATGGACTCGACGACTCTATTAGCGTGTTTGCCGTTGGCGGTCGAACTGGCATTGCAGGCCTCTTCGCGTCGCAAGCCACCTGGCGTGAGCGTCTCGCAGCGCTCATCAATAGTTCGGACGTGTCCGTCGGCACGTTGAACCGCGAGGACAATATCCAGATACTGCAGGAGCTACGCGGTCCGCGGGAAGCACGTTTCGGCACAGCCAGCCGCACCGGCTACCGCCCCACGCTATACGGCCCACGCGTGCTCTGCGTCGGTGACGCTACCGTTACATTGCCACTTGAGTGCGACGTCGAATTCGGCCGCATCGGCCTGGTAGAGGCGCAGCTGCAAGCGGGGCTGCACGGGGAGTGGACTGGACTGATCGTCTCCCGCGATCGTATCCTCGAACTGCCCGGAGGCACCGCTGACTACCTGGACCGGTACATAGCGGCGCGTGACTGCGGCGACGTCGCTGCGCTAGCGGCACTTTTCACGTCACGCGAGCTGTCATGTTTCGCCCGGCTGGGCGTTGACCTGTTTGAGATTGCGCAGCCGCTGACGCAGCAAACGTTCGGCGTCGGGCCCGGCGGCCGGGTCGTCATCGCGGCCCTCCGCTCCGATCACGACCGGCTGCTGCCCAGGAGGTCAACGCTGCTACCGTCGCCGCGCTGGGACGCGGCCACGGGGACACTCGCCATCAGTGCGCTTAGCGCGTCAGCAACAGACGCTAAGCGCCACTTGCTATACCTTCGCCCGATCGAGATGAGGGAGCTAGAGCTGTATGCACGCGAGTGGTACCAGAGACGCCCCTCCGACATCCACAACGAAGGAGCCGACACATGATGCCCCACTCGCACACGGTCTCCGAGTTGTTAGCCACCAGGCCTGCCCATCAGGCGTTGTGCGCGTTCAATGCTGAGAACTTTGACACCCTCACCCCGATAATGCGCGCCGCGGGGGAACTCGTTTGTCCGGTAATCGTCGCCTTCAGCGTGCCCGCCGCCCGCTATCTAGGCTACGACTACCTGGTGGACCTCGTAGCCCTGACCGCTCACCGATTCGGTACAGAGTATGCCCTGCATCTAGACCACTGCGAGGATGCGGTCGAACTCCGCGCGGCGGTTGAAGCGGGCTTCACTTCGGTCAACTTCCTCAATGAGGGCACACTCTCCGACCCAGAGTACTTGAGCGCAGCCCAGGCCCTGGCCGAGGAGTATCGCGACCGGATCTCACTCGAGTTCGTGCTGGGAACGCTCGGGCACGCGACCGAAAGCGCACACGACGGGCACACGCATCACCGCGGCGAACTCCGAAGTCCTAACGCCGCAGAGGTGATCGAGTTCGCTGCCGCGTGTCAGCCGGACATCCTCGGTTTCCACTGTGGGTCGTTGCATGGCATGCGCACGCGCGAGCGGACAATAGACCTTTCGTTGATCCGCGAGATTAGCTCAGCGACAGGACTTCCCATTGTTCTACATGGGTCGTCGGGCGTTCGTACGGACGATATACTCGCTGGGATCGACGTCGGCGTCAGGAAAGTCAATATTGAGACCTCGATCCGCACGGTTTACATGAGCGCGCTGCGCACCGCGGCTTGTGGCGGTGGCCCTGCCGCCCGCAAGCCCCGATACGTAACAATGGCAACCGACGAGGCTCTCACCCCTGAACTGAAGGGTTTCCTGATGACCTATACGCTCCGCCCGCCTGCCCCGTCCGGACCGCGGTGAGTTCGTATGACTGAGCACAACAGCACCACTTATCGGTCTGTCGGCGTGGACTACGACCTGCTCGACGCTGGCAAACGACAGGCCATCCTGGCCGCTCTCGGCACCTCGGCGCTCGCCGCCGCCCGCGGCGCCCAGGCGCTGGACGCCTCCCGCGGCGAGCCCGCTTTCGTGATGAGCGCCGGAGGGCAACGACTCGCCCTCGTCATCGAATGCCTCGGGACCAAGTCGATCCTCGCCCGTGAGTACGAGGCGGCCACTGGCGTCAACCGCTTCGATTGGATCGGCTACGACACCGTCGCTGCTATCGTCAACGACCTGTGCGCCGTCGGAGCTCTGCCGCTCATGATGAGCGCCTACTTCGCCACAGGCTCGCCCGACTGGTATGCCGCCCCAGGTCGGTTCGATGCCTTGGTTAGTGGGTGGCGCCGTGGCTGCGATGACTCCGGGGCCGTTTGGGGCGGCGGCGAATCGCCGATGCTAAGCGGCGTCGTGGAACCCGGTGAGATCGACCTGGCGGGCTGCGCGGTGGGGATCATCCCTGAAGGCCGGCCACCGCTACTCGGAGACCTTCTGCAGCCGGGCGACGAGATCGTGTTGGTGGCAAGCACCGGGCTACACACGAACGGAGCTTCGCTGGCGCGCGAGGCTGCGCGCCGGGCCGGGGGCTTGGAGCAGAAGTTGCCGGGCGGGCAGACGCTAGGGGATGCACTGCTGGCCCCTAGCGCCATCTACGTGAGGCTCGTCGAGGCCCTCTACGCCGCCGGCACGCCCTTGTCGTACACGACCCCGATTACGGGGCACGGCCTGCGCAAGCTGATGCGCGCCGACCGGCAATTGAGCTACCGGGTGACGCAGTTGCCGGCGGTGCCAGAGGTCTTCGCGTACATTACCGACGTGCTTGCTCTCTCTACTGCTGAGGCTTACGGAACCTTCAACATGGGCGCCGGCTTCGCGCTGTTCTGCCCTCGGGGCGAGGGAGAGCGTGCGGTCACGGTTGCCACAGAGCAGGGCTACAAGGCATACCTCAGCGGCCAGGTGCAGGAAGGGCCACGCAGCGTCGTCCTTGAGCCAGTGGGCGTCGTCTTCGAAGAAGGGGAACTGAGACTTCGATGACCGACGCTCCTGCCAAGCCTGACGGGTTCGCCAGCTCCGTTGACTCAGGGCGCGACCTCGACGAACTCGCGGTGGCAGTTGTGCGCGGATTGGTTATCGACATGGTGGAGGAGGCAGGCACCGGACACCCCGGAACGGCGATGTCTCTGGCGCCCCTGCTGCACGTGCTGTTGCACCAGCACCTGCGATGCGACCCCGCTGAGCCCAGCTGGGCTGATCGCGACCGGCTCGTTCTGTCCTGCGGCCATGCCGTCGCGGTGCTCTATGCGCTACTGCACCTCACCGGCTATCCGCTCACCCTCGACGAGTTACGCAACTTCCGCAAGCCTTGCAGCACGACCCCTGGACACCCCGAGCACCGCACCACTCCCGGCATCGACGCCACCACGGGACCGCTCGGACAGGGAGTTGCCCAAGCCGTCGGCATGGCGCTCGCGGAAAGCATGCTGCGGGCCCGACACGGGGCGGGTGTTTGCGATCATTGGACGTACGTGATAGCCGGTGACGGCGACATGCAGGAAGGGATCAGTCACGAGGCGGCCGCCCTTGCCGGTCATTGGGGCCTGGGGCGGCTCGTCTGTATCTACGATGACAACGATGTCACCCTCGACGGACCCGCCTCCCTGAGCATGAGCGAGGATGTGGGCGCACGGTTCCGAGCGTACGGCTGGCGGGTTCGAGACCTCGGCACCGCGGGCGAGGACTTGGCGGCGCTGCGGGAGGCGCTTAGCTGGGCCCGCCAGGACCACGGGGTCCCCACCCTGCTTACATTGCATACCCGCATTGGGCACCCGGCCCCGAACATGGCCGGTGACGTCCGCTGCCACGGGCAGCCGCTGGGGCCGCAGGAAGCGCGACTGACGCGCGCGGCTTTGCGAATCCCGCTAGACGAGAGCTTCTGGATTCCCAAGGAAGTGGCACGGTTCTATCGGAAGGGTGATCGAGAAAAGTCTCGCGCTCGTCAGGCATGGGAACGCAGGCAAACAGGCGCCTCAGCGACGACCAAGGCGCCGCCGGCCCCCTCAGTTTGGATCCAGCCGCCGAACGAGACGTTGTGGGAGGGGCGCACGCTGCTTAGCCCGCGCGATGCCAGCAGGATATGCCTCCGGCGGATCTCGAGTGACTTACCCGGCGTTGTGGTGGGGTCTGCCGACATCACGGTTGGCACAGGAACAGATATGGCCGACGAACCCGACTACTCGGCCACGGTTCCGACTGGGCGGCAGCTGCGTTTCGGCATCCGAGAACATGGTATGGCGGGCATCATGTGCGGGCTCGCCCTCCACGGTGGCCTTCTGCCAGTAGGAGGCACGTACCTGGCGTTCAGCGACTACTTGAGGCCGGCCCTCCGGCTGGCCGCGCTCAGTGGACTCCCGCTGGTGCTCTGCCTGACTCATGACGGACTCGACTGCGCCGAGGATGGTCCCACCCATCACGCCCCCGAGCATCTTGCCGCCCTGCGCGCGATGCTCGGTGTGCGTGTGCTGCGCCCGGGCGACGCCGGAGAGGTGTCCGCCGCCTGGGAGTTCGCGGTTAGTGCTGGAGTCCCGGTGGTAATGGTCCTGGGGCGCCAGCCGGTACCCGTGCTCGCGGCAAGGGGCGCCGGCGGGCTTGTGCGAGGCGCCTACGTACTCCAGGACGAGGCCGGGTCGGGACCGGACGCGGTGCTCATCGGGACGGGAACAGAGATCCACCTCTGCATGCAGAGCGCGGCACTGCTACGCGAGCGCGGCCACCGGATCCGGGTCGTCTCGGCGCCCTGCTGGGGACTCTTCGACGAACAGCCGGAGTCTTACCGTAACGACGTGCTGCCGGCTGGTATCCCTCGGTTCGCAGTCGAAGCCGGTGTCGCGTTCGGCTGGGTAGGCCGAGCGACACCGGTAGCGGCAGTTGACCAGCTCGGCCCCTCGGGGCCAGCCGCCTGGCTGCGCACGCGATACGGGCTGACAGCCGATCGGATCGCGGATTCTGTGCACGGACTATTGAGCGTAGGGCCATGACCAAGACTAGGGCGAGCTGGGCGCTTGGATCGCGAGGTGACAGTGAGTGGCTGAGTCGCCGCCCTGGAACCTATGCCTCCGCCGGTGTGGACCGTGAGGCCGGAGGGGAGGCGGTAACTCGGATTGCCGAGTTGGCGCGTGCGACTTTCGGTTCGTCCGTCGCGACCGAGATCGGAGGTTTCGCCGGGGCGTACGCCTGGGAGGCTGTTGGCCCAGGGGGTCCTTATCTCGTGGCCTCGACCGACGGGGTCGGAACCAAGGCGCAGATCGCCTCTGCCGTTGGACGCTACGACACCATCGGGCTGGACCTGGTCGCGATGAACGTGGACGACATCGTGGTGTACGGAGCACGGCCGCTTTTTTTCCTAGACTTCGTAATGACTGGGGCGGTCGATCCCGGCCAGGTCGAGGATATCGTCCGAGGAGTCGCTAACGGATGCAAGCAGGTCGGCTGCGCACTCCTCGGTGGGGAGGTCGCCGAGCACCCGGGGACGATGGGTCGCGGGGAGTTCGACCTCGTCGGCTTCGTCGTGGGTTCGGTCGATCGGAAGGAACTCATCACTGGGACCTCTATTAGGCCAGGGGACCGCGTCATAGGACTGACCGCGCCCGGGCTGCGGAGCGACGGGTACTCTTTCGTACGAAAGATCTTCGCAGATCGCTCACTCAACGAACCAGCCTACCCAGACGCCGACCACTCGCTCGGTGACGAACTCCTTCGGCCATCAGCGATCCTAACTCCCATGGTGCTGGACCTACTGCGGGCAGTCGACGTACATGGGTTGGCCCATGTCACCGGTGGGGGTATCGCAGCGAACGCTGCTCGCATCCTCCCTCCGGATTGCGACCTCGTGTTGCACCGCGGCTCCTGGCCCGTACCGCCCATCTTTGTCGAAATGCGCCGTTCACGGGGCATTACGACGCGGGCCATGGAGGACGCGTTCGGCCTCGGCATTGGGATGGTGGTCGTGGTCCCCCCAGAGGCCGAGGAGCAGGCGCTGCAGATCCTTGCCCGGGGAGCGGTGCCAACTCCAACTCTGACCATCGGCGAGGTCACACCGGGGAGTGGGCGTGCGGCGTTCGCCGGTGCGTCTCAAGAGGTCTTTTGGCGTGAGAAGCTATGAGGACGCCACCCGTTACGGAATTTGAGGCTGCCGGTGGCCTTGTTCGCGTACAGCTCGAAGGCTGTCACGCGACCATTGCCGCAGGCACCGAGGCCATAGCCAACTGGGCATTGAGCTACCTGGGAAGTTGGTGGCCAGAGACGGAGCGGATCGCCATCGGCCAGACGGCCGATCGAGTGGATGCGGTTGTGACCGGCTGCGTAGACCCAGAGGGCTACCGTCAGGTAGTCTCATTCGTCGCGGCGGACGCAGAGCCGACAACAACTTTCATCCGGGTACCTGGCTTCAGGCGGATCGTTGACGGCGTCGTCTACGCGCACTGCCCGGAGCGCCGCGTGGCCTATGTGCACAATCCTGTTGACGGGACGATCAGGGTCGTCGGTCCCGATGAATCGCAGGTGAAGCTGGATACTGCGCGGATTGCCCGTATGCTCGTGACCAACGAACTTGAGCAGCGGGGATGGGTCGTACTACATGCCGCGTGCGTGATCGGGCCCGAGGGCGGTGTTCTAGTCATCGGGAACAAGGGCGCGGGCAAGACAACACTGAGCCTCATCCTTTCCAGTCTGGGCACGAGGGCGCTGCTCGCCAACGATCGCTGTCTTGTCCGCACTGACGGTAACGTGGTGCAGGCACTGCCCTGGCCGGGTTCCGTATCGATCGGTTTTGGCCTGCTGACCGGGCTCGGTTGGGCGGAGTTGGCCGCTCGATCGATTCGGAACGGTGCAGAGCAACACCCCTTTCAGCACTCGGACGTTGCTGCTCTGCTTGCGGCTGGCTCGTTCACGCCACGTTTCGGGGAGGACGGACGGGAGCTCAAGTTTGAAGTCATGGTGCCGCAACTGGCGGAGTGTTTTGGGATCGACGTAGCAACCGAAGGAAAGATCGGCCGAGTGTACTTTCCTCAGATCACTTCGCAGGCCCCTCGAGGTCCGGCGCGGTCGGTGCGGCAACACGAGTCCTTCACCGAGCATGTCTTGTTCGGCCCTGCGAGCGGCTATCCAAACTTCCTCGAGCTCACCCCGGTGCTGCCACCAGAGCAGCGGGCCGCAACTGCAGAGCTGCTCAGAGCATTAGGGGACCTGCCAGCGTACGAAGTGGCTCTCTCCCTGGATGCCGCCCGTAACCGCAGCGCGTTGAGCGGTGGCTGGCCCGACTGATGCGCGTGAGGAGTCAGCGTAACGGAAGTGTGCCTCCTGAATGGCCGGCTCGGGCCGCTGAGGGGATCTCGACGGCGTAGCCCAGAGCCTCGAGGCGTCGGACCGATCTGCGGCGAACGTGCTCGCGGTGGCGCTGGTCGAAGCAGTTGGGCCCGAGGTCCTCGAAGCTCGCGCCGCGGCTGAGCAGCTGATAGCTCCAGATATGCATCTTGCCGATCGGCTGGCACGGCGCATCCGGCCGTCCTATAAGACCAGCGGCCTCCGCCGATGAGCTCGCACGAGGGCCCCTGGCCCCAGGTGCTGGAGCCAAGTCCGGCACGTCAGCGCAAGAACTCCCGCTGACTACGGGTTGATTGTCGCTAGGGCGGTCAGTATGCCCCTCCCGGCCTGGGTCGGCTCCTAGGTACACCGGCCCGCCGCCTTTGTTTGGGCGCCGTTCGCGGGTCCTCGTGCTGCCCTCGCCATGCCTGTGGCGTGTTGCTTGGCATCGAGTTCAGGCGAGTCTGCACATACGGCATGCGTCGACGACCGACGCCCGTTATGCTCGCTGCGCACCCGTTGCGGTTGCGCCCGAAGGAGGAGGGATGGTTCGGAGACCGGAAGCGACGACGGTTGGCTGACATCCTTCGCGAGCGGCTTCTCCATCCGGGTTGCCATTCGGGCGAGGGTCCCAGGGCCCACGGTGAGGGACGGCGTGGTCGTGTCAGAGTCGTGGAGGCTGGCGCCACAGACATCCGACCAACATGACCGAGGGGTGACGATGGTGGCCACGAACGTTGCATCCGAGCCCTTTGCTGGAGAGCTGGCCTTGTTCAGTAGCTGAGCGACGGCGCAGTCGACTTGACGAATTCATGGCGAGTATTGAGGCGGGGGACAGGACGAATGGGCGAGTCAATCGTGGCCGAACCAGCGGGCGGACCCAGGGGCGCGCCTGAGGACTTGTTGGTGCTGGGACTGCCCAAAGGGCGGTTCATGTCTCAATCGATAGCGGTCGCTCAATCACTTGGTGTCGCACGTGACCAGCATCCGGCTCGTCGCGTGTCGTTCAACACAACATTTGAAACGTGCCGTCTTGCTGTCAAACTGCTGAAGATTCAGGACATCGCGACCCTTCTTCGGGATGGGCAGCTCGACTTCGGTGTTTGTTCTGACGAATGGATGAACGAGGCGTACGTCTCGCTTCCTGAGCTCGTTGATCTCAGATGGTGTCTGACGCAGGTGGTCTACGCAGCGCCCCGCTCGGGAATCCCCGCCGCAGCCGGAGGAACTGTGCGGATTGCCACGCCCTATCCGAACCTTGCGCGTTCTTTCCTCGCGAAACGGGGGAGGTCGTACCACATTCAACCGGTACTGGGGTGCCCGGAAGCCCTCGTACCTGAAGTGTGTGATGCGGTGATCGACTGCGTCGAAACAGGCCGGAGTCTCGAAGACAACGAATTGATTGCTCAGGACACGCTTCTCGTGTCGTCCATTCGGCTCTATGCACAGCGGCGACACCAGGGGACTCCAGTCGCGACTGGGCTCGCGGCCCTGCTCTCCAGCCACGTCGCCACGAACCAGTAGGCATTGGCGGCATACACGAGGTGCGAAATGGGCGAACCGATCAAGGAATGGATCAACAGTCCGAAGTTCGGTCAGTTGGACTCCGAGAAATACTGGTGGCATCACGCCTTCATTTTCCGCTGCTCAAGCGCCATCCATCCGACGCTGCACATGACCATGGTCACGACGCCCGATGGCAAAATGACCGTGTGCCCGGTTAGCGGCGATGACAACGGGCCCAACGTCGAGCAAGCTATCGCCGTGGCGAAACAGCTCGCCTTCGAGGGTGCGAACAAGATCGACCTCTGCTCCGGGTTCAACGCCGAGCTGGCGACCAAGATCCAGGAGGCGGTCGGCGACAAGGCAGAAGTCTCTGTGTCGATCCGCGCTAGCGAGCTAGCGCGTCCTTAGAGGAAGGCCCCTTTCTGTGCGTGAATAACGCTGTGCAGGTTTCTGCGCACTCGCGCTAAGGATCTGGCGAATGCGAGCAAATGCAGCCGAACAGGGCGTCCGCTTTGGACAAGGCCGTGGACTCAGAATTGCGATGCTGGGAATCGACGGCATCGGCAAGACGAGTCTGGCGTCCTGCCTCCGAGATTGGTTCGTCTCCTTCGGGCGCGAATGCGAGATCGTAAGTTGGCGACGGTTGATCGAGACGGGCGCATGCGAACGTCCATTTCCGGCCACGGCCATACGGGAGCTATGGGTCGAGGATTGGCGGCTTCTGTATGGAGGAGGCCATGCCGGAACGCGCGTGATCGACTCGGAAATCCCGAGCGGATTTTGTGCGTTCTCTGACCTCAATATCGAAGGTCGGTTCCCGTCTTTGGTCTCGGATGTCCGCGCGTCGGGACCGCTCGTATCCGGCCTTGTTGAAGCAGCGCTCGACTTCCTCATCGAGTCCGAAGTGGTCTTGCCGTTGGCCTCGCGCGGCGTCTCCGTCATTCGTGAGAGTTACGGACTGAAGCCAGTCCTCAAGTCGATGCTGATTGCAAAGAAGTGTGCGAGCGACACGTTGCCAGCGGATGTTGTAGACCGCGTCGTTGGGAACGTGGCTAGTCTTTACTCTGACCCATACCTGCAACCGGACATCGGCATCCTCGTTGATGGTTCGCCGGAGGTGGCGCTGCGTCGACGTCTAGCGCAAGATCGGCGAGTTGGCGTGGCTGAGGATTATGGTCTGGCCGGGATCGATGGCATGGCGTCCTTTCTTTCTTTGCAGGAAGACTGCGCAAGGATCTTCCGAAAGCTGGCCGAGGACTGGGGTTGGTACCGTCTGGACACAGGCGATCGACAGCCGGGGGAACTGTGTACCGAGATAACCGAGGCACTCATCGAGCCCCTGTTCAGCCGATCCGGACGTAGGCAACGTTCAACCGAGGGCCCAGACTGATGGCTGCAGCCAAATCGCCGAGGGCGGCTCGGCTGGAACGAGCCATCCAATCCATGGGCCCATACAGGATCGACGTGGTCGAGGAAGCAGTCGCGCTGGGCGACCGCGGAGCCGAAGCTCATTCTGTCCAGCGCGCCGCTGAGGTTGGTGTGCCCATACGCGTCGTAGCTCGAGGCGACCCCGGCGGAATGTCCCTTTCCGAGTCGCACGAGACTGTCGAGGTCGAGCGCGGCTACATACACGAAGCCATGCAGGCGACGCCGTTGTTCGCCTGGCTAGCAGCACATCACGCCGAGGTTTGCATCGTCGGAGCGGTCCGGTTCGACTCGGACGACATGAATTGTGAGATGGTCCTACCCAGGGCGCCTGATGACTTGACGTCCGAGATGACGCTCAATGCTTTCCGCGGCTCGAGCGTCTTCATCGAACAAGACGGAGCTTGCGGGTGGTATGCATGCCGCAGCCTCCGGGTGGTATCCCAGGGGATCGAGATCGGCGCGGAAGAGATGACCACAGGTGAGCTCGAGGAGACGTTGTTCGGTGCCGGCCTGCCCTGCGTCGACCGGCTAGGCGAGTTGAGACGGCTCGCGCCTCTGAACGGCGAGATGCGACGCGATGTCGAACGTGCCGAACATGAAGCACTACCCCGGCTGGCGCGGGCTGCCGGTCATCTCTCCTCGAAGGGCGCCCATGGTGTGCCCATCGCTGGCCTCCGCGAAGTCCAGGAACAGATGCTGGCGCTCTATGGCCGACTCGAACCTGACCGGGCCCTCGTTTGGACGACTGAGGAATTGGGGGAACTTGCGCAAGCGGTCCGCCGGAACGAGTCCACGGTCCGACTTGAAGAGGAACTCGGCCAGCTCACCACGTGGTGCTTCTGCCTCGCCAACATACTCCGCATCGATGTCGCCAAAGCCGTAAGCGAGGCGTACGAGACTGAGTTGACCCGACAGATGCGCAAGTATGGGATGCCGCGCCCGTATGGGTTGTGGCCCAAGTCCTGAATGATTAACAGCGCGCGTCGGGACTCAATCCGGAATCTGCCTCCGCATGTCCGACTTCTTGTCTGGCCTGAGGCGGTCACACAGGATCGCCGCACGGGCTTGGGGCTACTACGGGCATGTCCACGAGCGCCTACGCCTTGGAGCGAGCTGATCGTCGACCGACGGCGCGCGATGTCATTCTCGTGCGACGAGGCGTGGTTGAAAGCCGTTCATCAGATCCCGGAGGTTCGTGAACCTCTGAGCATCATCGCTATCCTTGCGCTTTGGGACGAGGTCGTGCGGAGGGTCGGGATCTACGCTGGCAACATCTACCTTGCATCCGAGGCGGCAGTCTCGCAGCTCTTGACAATCGGCGGATTCGTGCCTGCCCAGGACATCGTGTGCCTGCTGGATTGGCTAACCGCATTCGAACTGCTCTATCGTTTTCCAGTCGCATACAAGTTTCGGCAAGGCTACGGGTCCGAACGGCAATGTCGACTCAATGGATGGGGGCGCCTCACCTACCGGATGGTAAGGAGCGACACCGGCGTCGATCTCCCGTTCGATGAGTGGGAGCGCGCCCTGGAGCGCCACGCTTCGACGTTCTCCGAGACATATCGTGCTGTCGTTGGCGCCGCACTTAGCGCGCAGGACGGCAACGACGTGTCCGTCTGGCAGCTCGCGAACCAGTTGCCAATCGGCGTCCTCGTGTAGGAGTTGGTGGTCATGGGTTGGAACCCTGCGGGTCTGTCACCTGTTGGATTTGGAGGCTGGGAAGCCGGTGGAGGCAGAACTTGGGGCGCGAACGCAAGCCGAGACGACGTTATCGGCGCGA
Source organism: Chloroflexota bacterium (assembly GCA_003158295.1). Taxonomy (GTDB): domain Bacteria; phylum Chloroflexota; class Limnocylindria; order Limnocylindrales; family CSP1-4; genus Fen-1039. The sequence continues at coordinate 145,625 of PMIP01000084.1, forward strand.
TGCTTGCCGCGTTTGACGCAGGTGTGAACTGGGTGGACACAGCTGCCGTCTATGGAGCCGGGGGCGGATCCGAGACGATCGTGGGCGAGGCCATCGCTGACCGCCGCGCCCTCCTCGTTTCGACCGAGGTTGCGCCGGAGCCGCTGGCTCGCTTTCGGAAGGACGGGCTCGTCTGGTCGATCGAGGAATCGCCACGGCGCATCGGCCGTTCGTCGGTGGACCTCTATGTCCTGCACTGGTCCGAGCCATCCGTGCCAATAGAACATACCTGGCAGGGTGTTCCACCCGACTCTCACCCGATCAGAGTATGGATTGAGGGGGGCGTGAGGATCGCAGCCGGAAGTGACCACCCCCTCGCCTTAGGCACTGACCTGCACTCAGAGGTCGAGATCACTAGACGTCTCGTCGCGGACGCGTGATGACCGGGCCGTCTCCCAACACGAGCCTGTCCCCTCCCTTGCAGTCGCCGATGCTGCACCCGCCTCGCATCAACCTCGCACCGTTATCAGGACGGGAGTGCGGACTCGTGGCTGCTTACAGCCACCGCGTTGGACTGGTAGGAAACGCGATGGCAGTGACGAAGGGCAAGTCGAGGCGGACGTATCGCCTTGAAACGGACGGCGGGACGTACGCCATCAAACGAGGCTCGGTGGGCCAGATCCAAGCCGAGTACGTCGTGATACGAGCGCTTGCCGAGCATGGTTTTGGGAGCGTGCCGGCTATACGAGCGCCGGTGATCGAGTTTGCGCGGCAGCAATGGGTCGCCTACGAGTGGGTCGAGGGGCCATCTGCGAAGCCGGAAGGAGGGGCAGCACTCGTGCCGCCGGCCATCTCTCTGTCTTTGGGCAGAGCCACTGCGGCTTTGCACAGCGCATTTGGCCGAGTCACGTTCGCTCCCGACATGATCCCGAATGTATCCAAGCGGGCGGCCCAGCTGGCACGGTCTCTGAGCGTCACCGAGGGGGTATCGCCGCAGATACGTCCGTTGCTGCTTGATGCATCACACAGGGTGCAAGGCGCTCTGGCGCGAGGCCGCTTCACGAGGGATCGGCTCGTGCATGGCGATATCCGCTTTGGAAACATCGTTTTCGACGAGACGGGGGCTGTCAAGGCGTTTCTTGACTTCGAAAAAGTGGCATGGGCGACTCCCTTCATTGATCTGGCCGTGGGCGTCCGAAACCTCTATTCGATCGAGCAGGCGCCGGTCTGCTCATTGCCTCTCGATCTCTCAAACGCGCTCGTGTTTCTGGATGGCTACGAGCCGAGCCTCGCCGAAATCGTCGACCGCACTTCCTGGCGCTGTCTCCAAGAGGAGCTCGTACTGGCCGCAGCCTACGAACTGCTCTTTGTGCTTCAGTACCCTTTTCTGGATCCAACGCGAGCCGTGATGCTTCGAGCGGTCGCAGAAGCGCAGCTGGAATGGGCGGTCGGTTTGTGAGCCCGAGTCGTGATGCCCGTCGCCGGCAGAGGCCGGGACTCGCCGCTCGCGAGCCCACAGGAGGTGTGGTCGCCATTGATCTCGACGGAACGCTCCTGCCGGGCCCTAGCGTGTTGCGACTCCTGGCGTCCGAGCTGGGAGCAAGCTGTCTCGTCGACCGCCTGGAGCGGGACTTCTCCGCGGGCACGATTGGCAATGAGCGGGTCGCCGACCTTACGGCAGCACTCTTCCGTGGAGCGCGACTGCGCCATATAGAGGGCGTGCTTGCGGCCGCCCAGTGGTTGCCGGGCATCTCCGACGCGGTGGAGCGCCTCGGCCAGACAGGCTGCCGGACACTGCTCGCGACGGTCACCTGGTCGTTCGCGGCAGAGATCGTCGCATGCCGTTTCGGTTTTGACGGCTGCTGCGGGACACGAATGAACAATGTGCATGGACGACTGACCGGGACGGTAGAGTCTTACTTCCGCCCGCCTGACAAAGGCAGCCTATGCCCTGGAGGAGTGCCGCCTCTTGGGCCTTTCCCGCAGGCACCTCATCGCGATCGGCGACTCGCGCAGCGACTTCGACCTGTTCCGCATGTCAGGACTATCGATCGCAATCAACGGGACGCCGGAGGCTATCAATGAGGCCGACGTGTCGATTGACGTTCGCGACCTCCGCGAAGTCGTGCCGGTGGCGGTGGCTTACTCGAATCGATCGACTCCTCCTCCTGACGACGAGGCTAGGACTCCCGAATTCGGCGCGACAAGCGAGCTCGTCGCCAAATGCGACCTGCGCGCTTCGCGACGCGCGGGTCTTCGCCGGCGGCGGGATCGAACCATGTGTTGGGCGAAAGTGGCGAGATGTCCATGCAGGCGCTCGGTGAGCTCTACGGCAGCAGACGAGCGCTTCGGCCAGAATGACCTTCGCGGTCCCTCAAATACCACGGAACTCTGGCTACCTCATTGAACGAACGGACGTTTGGTAAGATACCTCCGCTCTCGAATGCTCACGGTGACTGACGCGAGGCGCTTACGAGAGTTCGAACCGCTGGGGGGCGTTATGGCTCCGCGAGGGGAGAGCCACGAGTTGCAGCATGACGCGAGCCCGACCGTATTTGTCGAACGGGCGCATGCAGTGCGGCTTCGCATCGACGATCTGTGCCAGAGGCGGTTGGCAGAAAGGTGGCACTCGGGGGCTCGCATCGAACACTGCGGGCTTGACGAAGAGTTCTACTGCGACTCGCTAGATGACGGAGACGTCGTCCTGGCCGCAGCCGGGGCGGCCCGCGCGGGCTTGGTCGTTGAGGACGAGTTGCGCCACGTGCTCTTGCTCGCACGTGAAGCAAGCTGGCCCCACAAGCAGGCCGCAGACGCTGCCCACGACCTGGCATCCGCGGCATCCGATCGGCTCGCTGAGCTCGCCCGGAGTTCTCATTGGGAGGTCACGGCGCATCTCTCGCAGCGGCTCGTGTCCGTCTGGCACGAGGAGGGCGCGATCCTTCTGCCAAGATGCTTCTGCCGACTCTCTGTAGTGGTGGACGGAGTGAACGACGGCGGCCATGCCACCTACCGCTGGGTGGAACCTTCAGGCGCACCCGACCAACACGCAATCGATTGCGTTGTCGCCGACGCGTTCGAGCAATCAGAACGACTTCGCACGGCGGAGCCACCTCGGCCGCGCGTCCTCCCTGCCGTTCTGGCACCGGATGCCGCGTCTGCCGTCAGTCACGAGTTGGTCGGCCACCTGCTCGAGGCCGACAACTGGGAGACGGCTCGGGGGTTTCTGGGTGATCGGCGCAACCTGGGGCCTAGCTGTCTGAACGTCACGGAGAGAGCCTCCGCAGAGCACGGGTGGGGCGCGTTCCAGAGAGACGACGAGGGCATGCCGACGCTGTCTACACCGCTGGTTCGCAACGGCGAAATCGTCGACCAGCTAGTGAACAAGCACCACGCCGCCGTTCGCGGGTCCCGATCTAACGGACACGGAATCCGGGCGTCGCACCGCGATCCTGCGATTCCGCGATTCGGTCGGCTGGAGACCGAACCATCGACAATCCCTTCTTCGGCACTGATCGCCGACATGACGGATGGGATCTTCATTCACTCGATATCTAGCGGCGAAGTCAGTCCAAAGACTGGGCGCGTCGTCTTGCGCATTCGCGAGGCGTGGGATATCGAGCATGGCCGACGAACGACCATCCGTCGGGGCGGCACGATCGTCTTGGATGCCCGGACTGCATTCGATGGATTGATTGCCGTCGGGGATGACCTGACGTGGTTCAACGCCCTGTGTAGAAAACAGGGTCAGGACATCCCCGTTGCGGATGGAGCGCCGTCTTTCTTCTTTTCATCGCTATCGATCTCATGATGAGCGCTTTGGCTGGAGCCTATGGTTCCTCGTTGCACCTATCGCCGCGACCTAGCGGATCGCTCACGGATTGCGCACTTGCGCATGCGAGACGACTGGGCACTTGCCAGAAAGAGGCGACTGACCTGCGCGCAGGCAACCGAAGTTCATTAGAGACCTCATTCCTGGCAGGCATCGACCGGCGCCACGGGCAGAGATGGGCTGAGCGCGATGCTTGCATAAGGTCGGGCCTGCGACTGGCGAACGGACGATTCCGCGCCCTGAGCCAGGACTCTCGCACGCCTCAATTCGGCGACGCCTCCAAGGGAAACCGGCTCGAGTGGCACAGATCTGCCTGTGGCGATCTACGCCGCTGTTTGTTGGGTCGTACCAGGCAGGCGCCGTATCGCGCGAGCGAAATTCGGAAGAGAGGAGGTGGTCTAGATGCTTAGAGATTGGGATCTTGAATCCGACGACAACTGCGGGATGAAGAGGCAGTAACCCGTTGATGTCGGGCTACCGGGGCTCGCTTCGGTAGCCCGACACTCCGGCGGGGAAGGGCCCCGTCAACAGAGCGTGGCGCCATGGGTCAGGAACGGATCGCGTCGTCAGTCCCGAGACGTGGCCGGGGTCGTCGCGATCGGGGCGATTTGAGCCCTGCTGTGTCTGCCCTGCGGCTCCTCTGGCGGCCACACCTCGAGCATTCGCCTGTTACGACGTCCCGGCGGATCGCTTCGCCGAGCACGTTGTTGCTGATCTAGCACGCCCGCAGAGGCGCCTACAGCCGAGAGGTCCGGACATGGGTGAAGCCATGCGCGAGTCGATCAACAGTCCTAAGTTTGGCCAGCTGGATTCCGAGAAGTACTGGTGGCATCACGCCTTCATCTTCCGGAGCTCGAGCAACGTCCACCCCGCCCTTCACATGGGGATCGTCACCACTCCTGACGGCAAGGTGACCGCGTGCGCCGTCGGCGGCGACGAGAATGGCCCGAACCTCGAGCAGGCCATCGCCGTCGCCCGGCGACTGGCGGCCGAAGGCGCAAACCAGGTCGATTTATGCTTCTCGCGACGTCGCAAGAATCAGGATTCGCTACCTGGCATCCCTGGATTGGCCCAGGAGGGTTGATGTGGCGGATAGTGTCCTAGATCGTGGCTCGCGGCAGGCCTCCAGCTCCGGCTCGGCCGCTGCAGCAGCTGCTCTCCGGGGCCGGGAGAGCCCGGACGCTTCGGGGCGGAGCAAGATCGTCTACCGTCTCGACGATCGTTCATGCCTCGTGCAGCTCGTCCCAACACTGTCGAGCTTCACTCACCAGCGACATGAGATCGTGCCGGGTACCGCAGAGCTCCGGCTGGACTTCTTTGAGGCGGCTGCGAGCAAGTTGGCGCAGCACGGGGTCCGCTCCGTATTTCGAGAGCGGGTCAGCGACACGTCCTACCTCGCCGATTGGTGTCCCTACCTTCCGTTCGAGACGATCGTCAAGAACGTTGCCTGCGGATCTACGATCCGGAAGTACCCGGGCCTGTTCGACCCAGGACACCGGTTCCAGCAGCCCGTCGTCAAGTTCGACTACCGAATCGATCCCGAGGATCAGCCTCTTCCCGACGATTACGTCGTCGCCCTCGGTCACCGGGTGGATGTGCTCCGACGGATCGCCCTCGACGTCAACGGGTGTCTCCAGACGTGGCTCGAGCCCCTGGTCGTGCTCGACTTCTGTCTGATCTTCGGCTTCGACGACGCCTCCGGCGAGTATACGATCGTGTCCGAGATATCCCCGGACGCAATGCGAATTCGCGACGGAAATGGGGCGCCCTTGGACAAGGACCTCTTCCGAGAGGGGGCGGGGGCGGACGCCATATGCTCTCGATGGCGTTCGCTCGTCGATGCAGTCAGGAGCGAATAGCGTGCCTGGGCGAGCAGTCATCACCGGCAGCAATCGAGGTATCGGCCGCGCGATTGCGGAGGCGCTTCGGGATCGAGGATACGAACTCGCTTCGATCAACAAGACAATCGATGGGGCGCAATGGCTCGGTGAGATTCGTTGCGACCTCCGCGACCGCGCCGCCACCCGGGACGCCGTCCGACTCGCGATCGAGCACCTAGGTGGCGTCGACCTTTGCATCGCCAATGCTGCCGTTCGGCGGCTCACCGGCTGTGCTCGGATGTCCGATGAGGACTGGAACGACTCGATCGCAGTCAACCTGACCAGCGTATTCGTCCTCGCTCGAGAGGTTATTCCGGCGCTTCGGTCGTCCGGGGGACAGTTGATCGTCATCGGCAGTCAGGCCGCCAGACAAGCCTTTGAGGGAGGCGCTGCCTATTGCGCCACAAAGGCAGCGTTGAAGGCTCTGTGCGAGGTCTTGATCCTTGAGGAACAGCCCGCAGGAGTGCGGGTCACGCTCGTGAGTCCGGGGGCTACTCGGAACAGACCCAAGAACCTTGACGATCACAAGATGGATCCTGCGAGCGTAGCGGCAGCAGTTGTTTCGGTAGCCGACGCCCCTTCGGACGTGCTGATCGGCGAACTCGAGTTGCGACCCATGAATCCCCTAAGGTCTGAGATCACCGGCATCGACAGGCTGACCATGCTGTGAGAGATCCGCTGCCAGGCCAGATCCTCGTGCTCGACGGGCATGACGCCGCCGGAAAGTCGACCCTCGTGGGCCTCCTGTCGGACCGACTCGGGGCCCAGGTGGTCAAGCCGTTCGCAGGTCCGCTCGGCGATCTGATCGCCTGGCTGTGGGGCGACGGCCGCTTCGAGGAAGCAGACATGGTCGCGAGGCTCGCCGCCGAGCGGGCGAACCAGGTTAGCGCCAGAGCGGTCTTTGATCGCCACTGGTTGTCGCTGTTCACCGTACTGCCCGAGCGTATGTGGGAGCGCTGGCTGCCACTACCTCCCACTGTGCTGTGCTGGGCTGACGTGGAAACGACGTGTCGCCGGCTCGAAATCCGGGGCGAGCCAGTTGGCGATCGAGCGGCGCATGAATACTACGTGGATCGGTACCGAGTCCTGGCAGAGAGACTTGGAGTCCCGATCGTGGATACCGCCGCGTCATCGGAGGAGGATTGCGTCGAGGAAATCCTGGGCCTCTGGCCCAACCTGGGATATCACACTACCCTGCGGCAAAGGTAACCCCAGCGGGCGGGCAACCTTGTGAAGCTGGGGGCGAAGGTGCTTGGACTCCTCAGGCCTCAAACGCCCCGCGGCCCGTTTTCATGCCACGCCTGTCCATTGCCGTATACATGAACGCGGCGATCAGCGCCCAGGCCGCCGCCACCAGCAGCTCGAGACCCAGATCGGCGAGCCATGGCTCGCCCGCGAGCATTGCCCGGATCCCTTCGATGGCGTGAGTCAATGGGAGAACGGCACCGACAGCACCCAGCGCCCCTTCCGCACTGCGCGGAACGAGAGCGCCGCTGAAGACGACCAGCAAAGAGCTCACGGTGTTGTAGGTGAGCGTGTCGTACCGGGTCCCAATTACCGGCGCGATGACGAATAGGCCGACTGCCGCCCCACTCAGCAGGGAGGCAAGTACGAGTGGAACCGCTGGGAGCATTGAGATAGCCAGCGGAAGCCTGCCAGTTAGCAGTCCGACGGTGGCAGCCGCGACGGCGCAGTCCGCGAGGCCCGCGCCGAGAACGGGAATGCCTCGCAGCGCGAACGTCGCGCACGGCGGCAGGCGACTCCCCCGAACGCGCCAGTAAGTACCGTCCATGCGGTCGCGCATTGGCACATCACACATCAACCCGATCGTCGATTCCGCGCCCGCGAGCATGACGGAGCCGATGAACGCGAAGTTGCCGCCTGCCTCACCAGCCGCAGCTACGCCGAGCAGCGTGAACAGAAGCGAAAGGCAGGCGACGCGGAACCACTCAGAAAGAATCACTGGCCGAAATGGGTTCTCCCTGCGATAGAGCAAGACACCGAGGCGAACCGTCGCGGCCACCGACTCTCGAATCGGCACCCGAGCGTAGGCGCCCAGTCGGCGATCGTCCGCGGTCGCCTCAGAAGAGATCAAGGGTCGCGTCCCGTCGAGCTCGGTCGACCATTCGGCGAAAGACGAAGACTCCGATCGCCGCGTACGCGAGCGACAGGGCGAGTGCGCAGCCGAGTGGCGTCCAATCGATTGGCCCCGCCGTGGCGGTGTGCAAGAAGTCCTGGAGCCACGAAAGGCTAATGAGGCGCGATAACCATGTCACGGGTTCCGGCAGGAACGTCAGAGGAAGCAGGGTCCCTCCCAGCAGAGAGATCGGGACCCCGATGGCGTTGGAGATCGCGACCCCATGACGGGAGACGACCAGAAGTGCCCCGACGAGGAGGCTGGCGGCAGCCCCGGACAGGACGACCGTCGCAAAGCCGAGCAAGGCGCCGAGTGGGCTCCCAAAGGCAGGACGGAGGCCGAAGATCAGGCATCCCACAGCCAGGCTCGCAACCACGACTGCGAGATTGAGCACGCTCGCCCCGAGGAGCTTGCCCGTGAGTAGAACGAGAGGATCCTGGACTCCCGTGATCGATCGACCAAAGACGCCCATCCATCGTTCGCGCCGCAGGATGGCGACGCCGCCCCAAACCGAACTCGCCCAGAAGGCTGCCAATGCTGTGCCGGTGAGGATCGCCGTCGTGCTGCCCGGATCGAGCGGCTCGCGCCGGGAGAGCACGAGGATGCTCAAGAACATCAGTGAGTTGAGGACACCCGCTGCGTACGTCATGGAGTGCCGGAGCCCCAGCCGGAACTGCATCCTGCCCGCCGTCCAAAACGCGAACCAAGCGTTGGCGCGGCGGCGTCGGACCTCGATTTCGGGCCGATCACCCCGGCCGGGGCGGCGAATACCTGTCTCGGCCCCGTTCATACAGACTGGCCCTTCGTCAGGACGGCAAACGCCTCCTCGAGGCCCGCCGCTCGCACCTGGATGTCGAGAACCGGGACCGCGGTGAGCGCTTGGCCAAGCACCACGAGGAGCTCCGGCTGCCAGCGCTCAACGAGCAGCGTGACGTGGTCGTTGCCGTCACCGTCCGTGCCATCGATCTTCGCGACTACGATCCCACCGACTTCCCGTGCCCTGCGAACGACCACGTCAGCGGCGCCCTCGCCCACGCTCACAATCACGGCCGCCTCGTAGCCCGCGACCGCAGCGAATGCGCGAAGACTCATGTCGTGAGTCAGCCGCCCGTGATCGATGAGCAGCACGCGGGCCGCCAGGCGCTCGACATCGAGGAGGTAGTGGCTCGTCAGGAGCACCGTCATTCCACCGTCAACGAGCTGGGCGATCTTGCCGCGGAGACGGTCTGCCTCTGTTGGGTCGAGACCGACCGTTGGTTCGTCCAGAAGAAGCACTTCTGGGTCGCCGACAAGACCCGCAGCGATGTGGAGTCTCTGCTTCATTCCCTTTGAGTAGCCCTCGACGCGCCGATCCGCCGCGTCGTCGAGTCCGACTTCGGCAAGCAGTTCGGGGACCCGGAGACGAAGATCACGCCGACCCACCCCGGCGAGCATTCCGAAGTACTCAAGATTCTCGCGGGCCGTCAACATAGAGTAGAGGCCGCGCTCTCCACCGAAGACCGCGGCGAGGCGCGCTCTAACCTCCCGTGGCTGTTCCACGACATCGAAGCCAGCGATGCGCGCCTTGCCTGATGTCGGCAGCAGGAGGGTCGAGAGGACTTTGGTTAGTGTGGTTTTGCCAGCCCCATTGACCCCGAGAAGCGCGACGCACTCGCCGGGCGCGACCGAGAACGTTACGTCGTCCAACGCACGGACGACGTCGGAACCAGCGGCGAAGATCCTCGTCAGACCACACAACTCGATGGCGGGTGACGTTGCGACGTTTGACATTGGCCCCCTCGCGGCTGGCTGTCCGGACCGAGTTGAATGTTCGCATAATTGGGTGGTCCGGCGCGGTGCCGGGACGCACCCAGTGATTGATAGCCTTGTGAGCCACTTCCTGCTGCCTCGAAATCCCGCTTGCCTTTGCCTCAATCCACTGATCAGGAGCGCTGCACACTAGACCACCCCGATCCAACCGACGTTCACCCCAGCCATACAACTCCGCACTGACAGCAATCACTCGGCGCAGCCGCTGTGGAATGTCCTGCCAAGCGGCCACCAGAGCGTCGACCAGCTCCTCAACCTCAAAATCCAACTCGCCTCCGATACTGCCGTGTCGCTCCCCGGTTATCTTCTGACTCTGTGGAATGGACCGCTTGCGACCTGAAGGGACGATCGTGTCTATGGTGGAAGCAACACCTCTGGGACCTCGTCCGCTCGCCCTTCTTGTCGACTTGGACGACACCATCGTCTCGGACTCGGATCGAGCTGGGCTCAACTGGGCCTCCGCGGTCGAAGCGGCGGCCGCGGTAGTGCCTTTCCCGGCTGAGGCCGTCCTGCGAGCCATCGAAATCGAGCGCGATTGGTTCTGGAGTGATCCCGAGCGACATCGGGTGGGTCGCTCCGATCTGATCGGTGCTCGCCGGTCAATCGTCAGCGCGGCGCTGCGCCGGGCCGCTATTCCGGAGGCAGACATGCCGACGGCTATCGCAGCAATCGTGGCTGCCTATGGAGCCCGCACTGAGGCGGACCGCGGGCCGTTCCCCGGTGCATTGGATGCGCTCCGCACCTTTCGCGAATTGGGCATCAAGCTCGCTCTGGTGACCAACGGCGCGGCCGAAGTCCAGCGCGCCAAGATCGAGCGGTTCGAGCTCGCTCCGCTATTTGACGCGATCGTCGTGGAAGGCGAGTTCGGGTTGGGCAAGCCAGAACCGGCGGTCTACACCCACGCACTAGCGTCGCTGGGTGTTTCGGCCGCGGATGCCTGGATGGTCGGCGACAACCTGGAGTGGGACGTCGTCACACCCCGAGCGCTTGGCATGCGAGGCATCTGGATCGCTAGAGGGCCTTCGTCCGTTGCCAACTGCGTGATAGCCGACGCGATCCTGCCCGATCTGCCTGCTCTTGCGGGGCTACTCACATCGATGACACCACGGTGATGTCCAAAAGGGTTGACCGACGTCAGGTACCGGGTCAGGGGGCCCTGGGTCCGCGCTGGCCTGTCTGCACGACCTCGCAATGGGGGCGATCTGCCCACGGGCACGGGCAGTCCTACCAGACTCGATCTAGATCGGTCGAGGTGCATCCGATTTGGCTAACTGCCTTGGGCTGCCCTGGGTATCGCCTCGCCGTGGCACGCTCGATCGACTGATGGTCTCGCGGCGAAGGGCGTCAGCGTCGAGGCGTACAATCCGGCCTCTCGTCGTGGGCATTTGAAGGAAGCCGATTCCGACGAGGGCATCGGACTCTTCCAAGTTCAGGCGGCGGGATCAAGACTCTCTCTGGGGCGGGAACCTGACTCACCCCGGAATCGACGACGGCGTTGCCTCACGCGCCCGTCGTCCACGCACGAATCGGCTCTCGCTGCTCGCCCTGACGGGAACCGGACTTCGGATCAG
>PMIP01000054.1 GCA_003158295.1 Chloroflexota bacterium
TCGATATCGGGCATCGTCACGCGGTCCGGGTTGAGGAACCGCTCGAAGGGAAGCTGGTAGTAGATCGGGTCGACGGGCGTGATGCCGAGGGTGTAGGTAACGATGCTGCCGGGCGCCGAACCGCGGACGGTGATGGCAATGTGCTGCTCGCGGGCGAATGCGGTGAAGTCGGCCACGATCAGGAAGTAGCCGGCGTAGCCCATGCGGCAGATCACGTCCAGCTCGTAGTCCAGGCGGGCCTGGAGCTCCGGCGTAACTGTGCCGTAGCGGCGCCCTAGGCCGGTCTGGCATTCCTTGCGCAACCACGACTCGATGGTCTCGCCCTCGGGCACCGGGAAGCTCGGGATTCGGAACTGACCGAAGGGGAGCTTCATCTCGACCATCTCGGCGATGGCGCGGGTCCGCCTGATGGCGTCGAGGTTGTCGGGGAAGAGGGCCGCCATCTCGGACGCGGACTTCAGGTAGAACTCGTTCGATTCGAAGCGCAGCCGTCCCGGCGTGTCCAGGTTGCTGCCGGTACCCACGCACAGCAGCACGTCGTGAGCTTCAGCCTGCTGGCGCCGGACGTAGTGCAGGTCGTTGGTGACGATCAGATCCAGGCCCACCTCGTGCCCAAGGCGTATGAGCTTCGGGTTGAGGGTCTTCTGCTCCGCGAGGCCATGGTCCATCAGCTCGAGGAAGAAGCGATCGGGGCCGAAGATCTCCTTGTACAGGCCGGCGGTCTTGCGAGCCAGGTCCCAGTCGTCGACCTCAAGCGCTTTGGGGATCTCGCCCCCCAGGCAGGCCGAGCTGCCGATCAGACCCTTCGAGTGCTGGGCCAGGATGTCGTGGTCGATGCGCGGCTTGTAGTAGTAGCCCTCCAGGTGGGCGTCGGTGATCAGGCGGCAGAGGTTCTGGTAGCCCTCCCAGTTCTCCGCCAGCAGGACGAGGTGGAAGGGCTGGCTGTCCGCCTTACCTTCCTTGTCGCGCATGCTCCGCCGGGCGACGTACGTCTCCACGCCGACGATCGGCTTGATCCCTTTTGCCGACGTCGCCTGCACGAACGCCACCGCCCCGTATAGCGCCCCGTGGTCGGTAATGGCCATGGCGTCGAACCCGAGCTTGGAGCCCTGCTCGGCAAGCTCGTTGATGCGGCCGAGCCCGTCCAGCAGGCTGAACTCGGAGTGGAGATGCAGGTGGACGAAGTCGTTGGGGGCAACGGTCACGGGAGCTAATGGTAGCCCGTCGGGCCGCCGGAGAGAGGTTGCGGAGTCAGGAGACGGTCGCGGCCGGTCGCAACTCCCAGGTGGTGCCGTCCGGGGTGTCGTGGAGCTCGACGCCGGCAGCCAGCAACCGATCCCGAATGGCGTCCGCAGCGGCCCAATCTCGGCCGTCGCGGGCGCGCACCCGCTCGGCCAGCAACGCGTCCACGAAGGGTCCGATCAGCTCGGCCGGATCGTGGACGCCTTCCACGGCCATCTCCCCCAGGCACACCACGGCGCCCCGGAGCGTCGACCTGGCCGTGGCCAGGGCGTCGGATTGGTCCGTGTCCCCGGCCCATGCCTGGATCGTCTCCTCCAGTGCCAGGATCGCCCGAACCGCGGCCGGGGCGTCGCACTCCTTGAGAGAGGCGTTGAAGACATGCTCGAGCTCCGCCACTTCCTCACGCAGGAGGCGGGGCGGCGGCTCTCCGATCGGGCTCGCCACGGGCGCGGCGGCCGCGACGCCCGGGGCGGCCGCGACGCTCGCCGATTCCGTCTGCTGCGCCGCCGCGATCAAGTCGGCGATGCGAAGCTCCGACCCGGCCGGGAAGACCTTGCTACGGCCGTTCTTGCGGACCGTGGCCGTACCGAGACCCAGGACCGAGGCCGTCCCGGCGTCGATGTCCAGCACCAACGCGGTATGCCCGTCCACGCCGAGTATGAAGACCTCATCGGGCAGCTCCGCCTCCAGGACGCGCAGGCGCCGCTCTCCGAGGTAGCAGAAACGCGTGTCGTGGTTGCCGCCCTCGGCGTTGTCATAGTGGGGCACGACCGCCACCGGCAGGCCCAGCGGTGTCAGCAGATCCAGGCCCGGCAGCCAGCGTGGCGCCTCGCCGACCTTGTAGATCTCGTACACGGGAATGGTGAAGCGGCCGAGAGTCAGGGCCGCGGCGCTGGCCATCGTCACTGCGCCGCCCTCCTCCAGCTTCCGAGCCAGCAGGCGCGGAATCTCCGAGCCCGACCATTGGCGCAGGGCATAGGACGGGCTGCCGGGGCCCGCGAAGACCAGGCGGGCCTCGCGGATCCGGGTCACGGCCGTCTCCCGCGCCAGCGCGTCCGCATCGGCCGATCGGAATGAGGCGACCGCGAACGGCGCCCCGACGCTCATACGGAAGTAGTCCAGGGTCCGCTCGGTGATGTCGTCCGCGTTCTCCTGGAAACCGTAAGGGGTGTCGACCACGACGGCCGGGACCGGCTTCTCACCGAGCCTGTCGAGAACGGCCCGGTGGACGCGGGCCATCGTCGGCGTGGTCTCGCCCGATCCCATGATCGCCAGGATGCGGGGCAGGCCGCTCATCTCGCCGCGTCTGCCGCTGCCGGAGGCGCGGTCTTGGCCCCCGAGAAGAACCCCTCACGTTCGGCGGCCAGGATCGCTTCCGTCAGCTCTGCCGGATGCTGAGCGTGGATGTCATGGTCGCCCTTGAACCACTGAGTCCGGACGGGCACGCCGCTGACCACGGCGGCGGCGTACGCGGCTTCTGCGCCGGCTCGCTTGGCAGCCGTCCAATCGCTCTCGCCACCATCTACCGGAACGATCAGGGCCGGCACCCGCAGCGAACGCCACAGATCGACTGTCCGCTGGCCCCACATCACCTCGAGGATGGCCTTGTGGTGATCTCGGGAGAGCCACGGCGCAATGGTCCGATCGGGCCGAATCTCGAAGTTGCCGAGCGATCCCTCGAACCCTTCCTCCGGCCAGTCGGCGTGATTGGTCCGGAAGTAGCCTTCCACCGCCGACAGGGGCATACCGACGAGCGGAGGCGGCGCCAGGCGATCCCAGCAGATCTCCCAGGTCGGGAAGGCGTCGCGCAGGTCGGTCAGGCCCCCGTCCACGAGAACGATTCCCTGGGTCAGGTCGGGATGGCGGACCGCGAAGTCCAGGACGACGCTCGCGCCCCACGACTGGCCTGCCACGATCGGTCGGGCGAAGTCGGGGCCGAGCGCAGCGATGAGGGCTCTCAGGTCCTGCGACACGGTGGCGAAGTCGTATCCGCTGTCCGGCTTGTCCGAGTGGCCATGGCCGCGGAGATCGACCGCCACGGCGGGGTGACCGGCGGCGGCGAGCCGCCGCGCCACTCCGTCCCAGAGCCGCGCGTTGGAGGCAAGGCCGTGAACGAGGAGAAACGGCGAGGCCTGAGCGGGAGAGGCGGCACCCGCGCCCGGAACGGCGCCTCCGCCCGAGGCGGCACCCGCGCCCGAAGCGGCGCCCAGGCCGGCATTCGCGCCGGCGCCATCAAGACCGCCGTGGGCCGGGGCCCAGTGAAGAAGGCGCAACTCGAGTCCATCCGCCACTCCGACTCGCTCGTCGGTCGGTTCCATCTGAGAGCCCACTTCCGTCTCCTATCCTCGTCATCCTATTCTGCGAGGCAAGTCTGGCTCCAGGACGGGCCGCCGCGCCGCCGGGATGGCGGCAGTGCCACCGAGTGAGTCGCGCCGTCCCTACAATCGCCACACCATGAAGACTCAGTCGAAGCTCTCGCCGCCGTACGCAGGCGCGCACCGCCCGGCCGGCCGCAAGAGCTTTCCGGTGCGCTCGGCCCTCGTCGCGGCCGCCGTCCTGGTGGTTCTGGCTTTGCTGGTTGCCACTTGCAACTTCTTCGCGAGCCCGCCGGCCCCGACCGCGTCCCCGATCGGTGCGGTCGCCACGGCCACGGTCACGCCCACCACCGTGCAGGCCAGTCCGAGTCCGACTGCCCGCTTCGTCAAGTCGATCACTCTCGTCGCATCCGTCGCCGAGCCGAAAGATGCCACGCCCTCCGGCCTGACCTGGAAGGGCGTCCAGGACGCGGGGGCCGCGATCGGCGCGTCGACCTCGCTGGTCTCGCCGGTCTCCAACGCCGATCTCGCCTCCGCCGTCGACGCCGCCGCCGCGGGCGACCTCGCCGTCGTGGTCACGCTGGGCCCGGATGCCGATGCCGCCGTACGAGCCGCGGCCGCCGCCCACCCATCCGCCCAGTTCTTCGAAGTGGATGTGGCGGTCTCGACGAGTTCGCCGGCCAACGTCCATGGCATCGTCTTCGATGAGGCCCAGGTCGGCTTCCTCGCCGGGTTCGTGGCTGGCTCGTTCTCCGGTGGTGGCAAGGTCGGTTTCGTAGCCGACCTGGCCGCGGATCTGCGCTCGGCAAACTACGTCTCGGGTTTCCGGAGCGGCGCCTCGCAGGCCGGGAAAGGGATCGGCGTCTCCGTCGCCTACGCCGGCACCTCCGTCGCCCCGGACAAAGGCCGGACCGCGGCTGCCGGCCTTGTCAAGTCGGGAGTCGGCGTGATGTCGGCCCTGGCCGACCTCTCGGGGATCGGCGCCTTCCGCGAGGCTTGCGGACTCAAGGCCCGGCTCGTTGCCGTGGACACAGATGCCTGGCAGGTCGTTCCGGATGTGCGTTCGTGCCTCATCGCCAGCGTCCTGAAGCGCTACGACGTCGCGGTCGGAAGCGCCCTCCGTCATGCCGCAGCCGGTCAGACTCCCTCCGCGATGACGCTCGAGGACGTCGCGACCGGGGGGATCGCGCTCAGCGACTTCCACGCGGATCCGCCCGCCGGCTTCGACTCCCAGCTTGCCGGCGTTCTGGCAGCTCTCGCGAACCTCTCCCCGGGCTCGTCGCCCCCGCCGCCGGCCGGCTCTGCTACGAAGCCGAGCGGCTCGCCCAAGTCGTCGGGGCAGTGAGACCGAGCCGATGAGCGCGGACGAGACCCCCCTTCCCCACGTCGCCCTCCTGGACGATGACGCCATCGTGGAGCTGCTTCGAACGGCGCGACGGATCGCGGTCGTTGGCGCATCTTCGAACCGGGCCCGACCTTCTCATGGCGTCTTCAGGACGCTGGTCGAGGCCGGCTACGATTGCATCCCCGTGAACCCGAACGAGACCGAGGTCGACGGTGTGCCGGCGGTGGCCACCCTCACCGAGGCCGCCGCGGCCGGCCGCATCGATATCGTCGACGTCTTCCGCCGGCCCGAGCTGACCGAACCGATCTCTCGCGAGGCGGTCGCAATCGGAGCCCGGGCGCTGTGGCTGCAACTCGGCGTGGTGAACTGGGAAAGTGCCCGTATCGCCGCCGAGGGCGGCCTGTCGGTCGTCATGGACCGCTGCACGGCAATCGAGCTGCGTCGACTCCCGCGCAGCTGATCGCGCGCGTCGCCGCGGCCAGCCGCTCGAGTCGCCGAGGCCAGCCGCCAGCGTCGACGGGCCTAGTGGACGGCGAACCCGACGAAAACCAGCACAAAGCCGGCTGCAAGGACAAGGCCTCCGACCTGGGCGCGCCGGCGCATCTCCTGGGCCATCAACGTCGCCGCGCTGGGGCCGTCGTCGTGGAGGCGGGTGCCGCGCCAGCCCTCGTAGCGGGAGATGTTGGCCTCCTGGGCTTTGAGGTCCTGGTAGCGCGCCCACGGCCCGCGGGCCCGGAGGTATCCGACCGCGATGAGGACCACTCCCAGGCCCCAGCAGATCAAGTTGATCGGGCCCATTCGCGCTCCCCTGCTGCCTACTCGGCCCGGTCCAGGCGCTCGCGCAGCGCCGCCTGGACCATTGTCGCGTTGGCCTGGCCGCGTGTCGCCTTCATGACCTGACCTACGAGGAACCCGACGGCCGCGTCCCTGCCGGCTCGGTAGTCGGCAACCGCCGCCGGGTTGGCAGCCAGCACCTGCTCCACGGCCGCGCCGAGCGCGCCGGCGTCCGAGATCTGTCGGTAGCCATGCTTCTCGATGATCCTGGCCACTGGTTCGCCGGTATCGAGATGCTCGGCGAAAACCTCCTTCGCGTTGGTGCCCGAGATGGCTCCGTCGGCCACGAGCTTCGCCAGCGCCGCGAGCTCCCCGGCGTTGACCTTCCCGGCCCCTGCCTTGCCCTTGACCAGACGCATGTACTCGCCGGTCACCCAGTTGGCAATCAGCTTGGCGGGCGCGCCCGTGTCGGCCGCCAGCGCACCCTCGAAGAGGGCCGTGGCTGCGGCGTCGTTGACGATGACGGCGGCGTCGTATGCGGAGAGTCCGAGGTCCGTCCCGTAGCGATTCCGCCGTGCCGCCGGCAACTCCGGCAGACGGGCCTTGATCTCGGCCAGCCATTCGGGCGGTGCCACGAGGGGCGGGAGGTCCGGCTCCGGGAAGTAGCGGTATTCGTTCTCGGCTTCCTTGGGCCGCATCAGGTAGGTCTCCTGGCGAGCCTCGTCCCAGCCCCGGGTCTCCATCCGGATCGTCCGGCCGGCATCGATCGCGACGGCCTGGCGCTGGATCTCGAAGTCGATGGCCCGCTCCACCGACCTCATCGAGTTCATGTTCTTGACTTCGATGCGAGTCCCGAACTCCTCCCGGCCGCGGGGCCGGATCGAGACGTTGGCCTCGACGCGCATCTGGCCGTTCTCCATCTCCGCGTCCGACGCGCCGATCGTCCTCATCAGAAGGCGCAGCTCCTCGGCATACCGGCGAGCCTGTTCGGCCGTTCGGATGTCGGGCTCGGTGACGATCTCCATGAGCGGCATGCCCGATCGGTTGAAGTCGATCAGGCTGACGCGCCTGGCCGGGCGCCCACCCGGCGAGGCGTCCAGCTCGGCGTGGATCAGGCGGCCCGTGTCTTCCTCGAGATGAGCCCGGTTGATCCGGACCGTGAACGGACCTTCGCTCGTCTCGAACGTCAGCCGGCCGTTGGACGCCAGCGGCAGCTGGTACTGGCTTATCTGGTAGCCCTTTGGCAGGTCCGGGTAGAAGTAGTTCTTCCGATCCCAGCGAGTCGTGGGCGCGATGGCGGCCTCTATGGCGAAGCCGGTCGCGATCACGCACTCGACGGCGCTCTTGTTGATCGTGGGCAGGACGCCCGGAAGCCCCAGGCAGACCGGGCAGCAATGGCTGTTCGGCGCTGCCCCATCGATCTCGGTGGAGCAGCCGCAGAACATCTTGCTGGCGGTACGGAGCTGGCAGTGGATCTCGATGCCGATTACGGCCTCGTACCGCTCGAGGGCCCCGGTGCCCGCCTCCGCCGCCATCGCCGTCACGCCTGGCCCGTTCGACGCTTGACGAAACGCTCGATCCGAACGAGAGCTTCGCGCAGCTCGGCCTCGCTGGTGGCGTAGCAGCAGCGAACGTGGCCCTCGCCGGCCTCGCCGAAGGCCGTGCCGGGCACGACGGCGACGGATTCTTCTCGGAGCAACTCCTCGGCGAAGGCGTCGCTGGTCAGGCCCGTCGAGGTGATCTGCGGGAAGGCGTAGAAGGCTCCCAGCGGTTCGAAGCAGCGCAGGCCGATGGCGTTGAAGCCGTCGACCAGGAGCCGCCGCCGGTGGTCGTAGCTGGCGACCATCCGCGCGATGTCCGGCTCGCCGCTCTTGAGGGCCTCGAGAGCGGCATCCATGGCCACCGTGGGGGCGCACATGATCACGTACTGGTGAACCTTGAGGATCCCTTCGAGTATCTCGGATGGGGCGCAGATGTAGCCGATCCGCCACCCGGTCATGGCGTAGGCCTTGGAGAAGCCGCCCATCAGGACGGTGCGGCGCCGCATCCCCGGCAGGGCGGCCATGCACCTCATCTCGTAGCCGCCGTAGACGAGCCGATCGTAGATCTCGTCGGAGTAGACGAGAAGGTCGTTGCGAACGGCGATGCGGGCGATCTCGTCCTGGACGTCGTGGGGCAGGACCGCACCGGTCGGGTTGGAGGGGTAGTTGAGCAGCATGGCCTTGGTCCGGGGCGTGATGGCGGCCTCGACCTTGGCCGGGTCCAGCGCGAAGTCCTCCTCGATCGTGGTGGTCACTCCGGTCGGGACTCCACCGGCGAAGATGATCGCCGGCCGGTACGACACGTACGAAGGCTCGTGGGTGATCACCTCGTCGCCCGGGTCGAGAGTGGCCCGAACGGCCACGTCGAGGGCCTCGGAGGCGCCGACCGTGATGAGAATCTCCTCGGTCGGGTCGTAGCGAACCCCGTACAGCCGCTCGATGTGGTGAGCCAGGGCGCGGCGCAGCTCGATGGTCCCGTAGTTGCTCGAGTAGTGCGTGCGACGCGACGCCAGGCTGTGGCGGCCGGCTTCGATCACCTGCTCGGGCGTGTCGAAGTCGGGCTCTCCCACGCCCAGGCTGATGACGTCGGTCATGGTGGCGAGGATGTCGAAGAAGCGGCGTATCCCCGAGCGCGGGACCTCGTCGACGCGGCGGGCCAGGACGCGGGTGGAGAGTGGCGGACGAGTCGGTTCCGACTCGGAGTTCAGGATCGAAGGGTCCGTCGCGAGACGGGTGCTGGTCGGGGTCGGCTGGCTGGTCATCGTGCGTTCCTCAAGGCTGGTCGCCCGAGCCCGTTGCGGGGGCGCCTTGCGTTCGGCGCGCTTGCCGCTCGAGCGGGCTGGGCGTGGTGGGATCGTCGGTCAGGTGCAGCTCGGCGGGCTCGAGGTCCCGCCAGGTTGCTCTGGCCGTGATCGCCTCGTACGCACGGGCCAGACGAAGCATTCCGAGCTCTCGCCACGGCGCCCCAACGAGCTGGAGGCCGACCGGGAGGCCATCCGACAGGCCGGCCGGGATCGAGATCCCCGGCAGGCCGGCCATGTTGACCGGCAGGGTACAGGCGTCCGACAGGTACATGGCTACCGGGTCCTCGACCCTGGCGCCCATCGGAAACGCAACTGTCGGGCTGGTCGGCGCACATATCGCGTCGAAGCCGGCCGCCCAGACCGCGTCGAAGTCCGCCTTGATGAGCGTCCGCACCTTCTGCGCCTTCAGGTAGTAGGCGTCGTAATAACCGGCCGAAAGGGCGTAGGTGCCGAGCATGATCCGACGCTTCACCTCGGGTCCGAATCCGGTGCCTCTCGTGCACAGGTAGTCGGCGATGTAGTCGCCCGAGCTTCTATCGGCAAAGCCGTACACCACGCCGTCGTAGCGGGCCAGGTTCGATGAGGCCTCCGCGGGGGCGATGATGTAGTACGTTGCCAGACCGTAGTCCGTGTGCGGCAGCGAGACCTCCTCGATGATCGCGCCGGCGGCTTCCATGGCCGCGACGGCTTCACGAACGCGGGCGGCGACTCCCGGCTCCATCCCGTCCACGAAGTACTCGCGAGGGAGGGCCAGGCGCCGTCCCTTCAGGTACGAGGCCGCCTCGTCGTCGCTCGCGGGTAGGTCCAGCAGTTCGTCCGGGACGGGAACCGGCGCCGAGGTGGCGTCGCGGTCGTCGCGGCCGGAAACGGCGTGGAGCAGGATGGCCGCGTCGCGGGCGTCGCGGGCGAGCGGCCCGATCTGGTCGAGCGAGCTGGCGAAGGCCACGATCCCGTAGCGACTGACGCGGCCGTACGTGGGCTTGAGGCCCACGATGCCGCACAGCGACGCGGGCTGGCGGATGCTGCCGCCCGTATCCGTCCCGATGGAGACCGGGACGTGGAAGGCGGCGACGGCCGCAGCCGAGCCGCCCGAGCTTCCTCCCGGGACGCGGGTGAGGTCCCAGGGGTTCGCGGTCGGTCCGTAGGCGGAGTGCTCCGTGGACGAGCCCATTGCAAACTCGTCCATGTTCGTCTTGCCGAGAATCACGGCGCCGGCCTGGCGGAGCCTGGCGGTCACGGTGGAATCGAACGGAGCGACGTAGCCCTTCAGGATCTTGGAGCCGGCCGTGGCCTGGCCACCCTTCACGGAGACGAGGTCCTTGAGTCCGACCGGGACTCCGCATAGCGGATGGAGGGCTGCGACGCCGGAGCCGCCGGGGCGCCGGGACTCGGCGAGGCGCCTGTCGGCGGCGTCGGCCTGAGCAAGAGCGCTCTTACGGTCGATGACCAGCCAGGCGTTGAGGGCGTGGTTCTGCCGCCCCGCCGCGGCAAGGTGGGCTTCGGCGAGGGCGCGCGAGCTGACCTCTCCGGTGCGCAGAAGGCGCGCCATCTCGTGGACGTGCAGGCGGGTCAGGTCCGTCAAAGCGCCGCCCCCCGCGCCGCCATCGCGTCCTTGGGTCGTTTCGAAGGGGCGATCCTCTTCATCACGCTCCCCCATCGCCGCCGAGGATCGCCGGCACCACGAAGTGGTCGCCGCTGCGTTCCGGGGCATTGGCCAGGGCGTCGTCCACCGCCAGAGAGGGTTGCACGACGTCGTCGCGGAGGATGTTCGCCAGCGCGATCGTCTGGGCTGTGGGCGGGATGTGCTCCGTGTCCAGGGTCGTGAGGATGGTGTACTGGTCCAGGATGTGATTCAGCTGGCCCTCGAGGCGCGCCAACTCGGCCTCCCCAAGCCCGAGGCGGGCGAGGTGGGCGACATGCTCGACGTCGGCACGGGACAGATTGGCCATGCGTTACCTGTGAATGTACCCGGTGCTGAGGGGCCAGCGGTGAGGCATGCCGCGAAGGGTACCAAAGTGGAGCGCGGGGCAGTCAAAGCTTCGGAGGCTTTGCGAGCCTCTTAGCCGCGAGCAAGACCCACAGGTCTCGGCGTTGGCCCGGCGTCAGGGCTCTCTCGGGGATCGGAACCCAACCTTCACGGGTTGCGAATTTGCGGAACGGCAGCGCGATGACGCCGCCGAGGCTTCGAGCCCGCCGAACGTGCTCCCAGCTGGTGTCAATCTCTTTGGCGAGAGGCCATCCCCAGACTCCCGCATCGTCAATGCGAAGCGACACCGTCCGGCCGACCACGCGATCAATGCCGTTGCCTTTCGCAAGAAGAAAGCACAGGTAGGCCGGTCCAGCCACGAGGGCTGCGAGCCCAACCGCGCCCAGGAACAAGTAGTTCGCGAATGGGATCGTTGGATCGCGCGGTAGCCCCAAGAACATCGGCACGATGCCGCTCAGCCCAATGACAATCAGCAGGAGACCCGGGGCGAGGGCGATCGGCAGGCCCCACGAGCCCAGATACATCCAGATGAAGTCCGAGCGGCGGACCTCGAAACCGACACTCATCGTTCGGTCTCGAGAGGAGCGACGTGCTCGACGTCGGCACGGGACAGCGAAGCCATGCGCGGGATCATACCGGACGTGGGCCCTCCTGAGCGGTGCGGTGGGGAGGCGACCGAGCCAGGGCCCCAGCCGTCGGTTCCCAGCGGCGCTAGAGTTCAGGTCCTGGTTCGAGAGCGAGGCGGGATGACGTGGCCGAATTCGAGATCCGCGAGATGACATCCAAGGACGTCGACGCCGTCGGAGACGTGACCGCGGCCGGCGGCTTCGGAGACCGGCGCGAGTTATTCCGCATGGCTATCGAGATGACCGACTGCCGTCCCATCCTGGCCGTATCGGAGGATCGTCCGATCGGCACCGGCCTGGGGGCCATCCACGGCGACGCAGGCTGGGTCGGCGTCATCTTCGTCGCACCAGAGCTTCGTGGCCGCGGCATCGGCCGGGCCCTTACCGAGGCCGTTTGCGACATCCTGGAGGACGCTGGCTGCCGCTCTCTGGTGCTGGTTGCGACCGATCTAGGGCGGCCCGTGTACGACCGGCTCGGCTTTCGCGAGCAGACGCGCTACCACATGCACCCCGCCGATCCACTCGACGCGGCACCCGTACACCCGCCGGGATCGAGCCTTCGCCAGATCCGGACGACGGACATCGACGCCATCGCGGTCCTCGACCGGCACGTCAGCGGTGAAGACAGAAGGCCGCTCATCGAGAGGTTCGCTGCCTCCGGCTGGCTGCTCGAAGACGGTCCCGACGCGAGAATGGGCGCCGGATCCGGCGAGCCTTCGCTGCGCGCCTTCCTTTTGCCGACATTCCGCGGCAACGCCGCCCTGATCGCGCCGCGGCCTGAGGACGCCCTTTGCCTGCTCGACCTGCACCGGCACCTCTTGCCTCAGGGAGGCCGAGCCGGGCGGGGCTCGTCACGGAGAACGAGGCCGGCAGGCGGCTGCTGGCAGAGCGGGGAAGAGCCGAGTGGCGAACCTTCCCGCGGATGGTTCGGGGACCCGAGCCGGAGTGGCTGCCGGCAGCCATCTGGGGGCAGTTCAACCATGCGATGGGCTGACGCAGGGGCTAATTCGTGACCGATCTAGAGATCCGCCCCATGGTCGCCGCCGACGTCGAGGCGGCGGTTGCCATGTACAAGTCCGGCGGCTGGGGCGAGCGGCGCGAGTACCTGGAGTGGCAGCTCGCGAGCTCGCAC
Source organism: Chloroflexota bacterium (assembly GCA_003158295.1). Lineage (GTDB taxonomy): Bacteria > Chloroflexota > Limnocylindria > Limnocylindrales > CSP1-4 > Fen-1039. Next base: position 12,267 of record PMIP01000054.1, read on the forward strand.
ATGAGCCTCCTGGTCGGCCTGCGCAACGGCGCCGTGGTCGCAACCGGCCTGGCCGTCATCAACGGCCCGGTCGGCTGGATCGGCTCGATCTTCGTGGATGTATCGATGCGTAGCCGGGGCTACGGGCGAGCGCTTACCGACGCCGCCTGCGCCCTGGTCGACGCGGCCGGCTGCCGGACTCAGGCTCTCATCGCGTCCCCGTTCGGCAAGCCGCTCTACGACAAGATGGGCTTCCGGGTGGACGAGTACTACCAGATTCTCGAAGCCGGACCGATTGCCAACGCCCCGACTCCCCCACCCGGCCGGATCCTGCGGCCGATGGGGCCCGATGATCTGGAGCGGGTCCGCTCGCTCGACCGGCAGGCCACGGGCGAGGACCGAAGCCACATCCTCGACTCGCTGGCGGAGTCCGGCTGGGTCGTCGAAGCCGAGGGCGAGCTCAGGGGATTCCTGGTGTCGATCCTGCCAGGCAGCGGGACCGTCGTGGCCCCCGAGATCGACGACGCCGCCTGCCTGCTGGATCAGCTGCGGCACCTTGGCGTCGGCCGGACGGAGACGGTTCATGCCGCCGTCCCGCGAGTCCACGAGTCGGGCTGGCGTGGACTGGAGCGGCTCGGCTGGAGCCGGGCCTTCCAGACGCCCCGCATGCTGCGTGGGCCGGCCATCGATTGGGAGCCCTCGCTGATCTGGGGCGTCCTAACCTTCGCCTTCGGCTAAGGGGGGCGGGTGACGAGCCAGGGGTTCGAGATCCGGGCCATGACGGCCGACGACGTCGGTGCGGCCATCGCGCTGGCACGGGCTCAAGGCTGGCGCGATCGGACTCGCTTCTACGAGTTCGTGATGCGCGTTCCGACCTGTCAGTCACTAGTCGGAATCGCTGGCGGCCGCCTCGTGGCCACCGGGCTAGGCACCGCCAACGGGAGCGTCGGCTGGCTCGGCGCAATCGCGGTCGAGGCGGAGTTCCGCCGCCGCGGCTTCGGCCGGGCCATGACGGATGAGCTGATTCGGCGCTTGAAGGAGGCCGGCTGCGAGACGCTGTCTCTCGAGGCAACCGACGCGGGCCGGCCGATGTACGAGCGGATGGGATTCCGCTTGGTCTCGTGGTACCACCAATTGCAGGCCGACCATCTGCCCGAGAAACCGGCCCCTCCGCCGGGCACTCGCGCCAGAAGGATCGAGTCGGCTTGTCTTTCGGACCTCCTCGCGCTGGACCGGCAGGCGACGGACGAAGACCGGTCGGCGCCGCTCACGGCCCTGGCCGAGTCGAGCGGCTGGGTTCTCGAGGACGAGGCGCCGGCTGGGGACGGCTTGCGCGGCTTCCTGCTGCCCGCGGAACGAGCCTACGGAGCCATCGTCGCGCCGCGGTTCGAAGATGGGCTCTTCCTGCTGGACCTGCACCGCTATGTTGCCCCGGCCGATTCGCACGTCCGTGCCGGCATCCCACACGAGCACGAGGCCGCCTGGCGGGAGCTCCAGGCCCGCGGCTGGCAGGAGACATGGCGCGCCCCGCGAATGCTTCTGGGTCCAGATATCGCGTGGCGCCCCGACTGGATCTGGGGTCAGATCAACTCGGCGATGGGTTAGCTGACGCCGGTTCCCTACTCATCTCCGGCCAGCAACCGCCGGAACGCGTCCTCGTCCAGGATCGGAACGCCCAGCTCCTGGGCCTTCGCCAGCTTCGATCCGGCGTTCTCGCCCGCGACAACGTAGTCCGTCTTGCGGCTGACTGAGCCCGCGGCGTGGCCGCCGGCGGCGCGAATCGCCTCCTCGGCAGCGGCGCGCTCGAATCCCGACAGCGTGCCGGTGACCACGACTGTCTTGCCGGCGAGCGGACCCGCGGCGGCGCCACTCCCCGGCGCCACCCGCCTGGCGGGCGGCAGGGCGACCACGCCGGCGGCCACCAGATCCTCGAGCACGGCGGCGGTCTCCGGCGCACCGAAATAGCCGGCGATCGCGGCCCCCACGACCGCGCCCACGCCCGGAACCTCCTGGAAAGCCTCCGCGGGCACTCGGGGAAGCTCTCGCGCCACCAGCGCGGTCCACTCGGCGGGTTCAGCACCCTCGGCCGGATAGCGCTCCGCGATCCAGGCCGCCAGGTCGATCGCCGTCTGTTCGCCCACCTGAGGAATGCCGAGGGCGTTCAGGATGCGCGCCAGTGGCCTGCGTCGCGACCTATCGATCGATGCCTTCAGGTTCTCCGCGCTCTTGCGGGCGAAGCGGTCCAGGCTCACGAGGTCTTCGACCGAGAGCCGGTAGAAGTCGCCGCGCTTCTTGACAAGCCCGCGCTCCAGTAGCTGTTCCAGCACAGCCCAGCCGGCACCCTCGATATCCATCCCGCCGCGGCCCGCGAAGTGGCCGAATTCCTGGGCCAACCGGGCCGGGCATTTGGCGTTCGGGCAGTAGTGGCGGACGGCGCCCTCGTCGCGGACGACCGGCGTCCCGCAGACCGGGCACGTCGCCGGCATCTCAAAGACGCGCTCGGCCCCGGTGCGCCGCTCCGGGATCGACCGAACGACCTCGGGAATGACGTCGCCGGCCTTCTGCAGCACGATCCAATCCCCGATGCGCAGATCCTTTCGTCGAACCTCGTCCAGGTTGTGGAGCGTCGCCCGCGCCACCGTGGAGCCGGCTACCTTCGCCGGCCGCATGTGTGCCACCGGCGTGAGAGTTCCGGTCCGGCCGACGTACGGGACTATGTCTTCGAGAACCGTCTCGACCTGCTCGGGAGGGAACTTGTAGGCGATTGCCCAGCGGGGCGCGCGGGCCACCATCCCCAGCTCTTCCTGCTGGTCAAAGCGGTCCACCTTGACCACGACGCCGTCGGTCTCGTAAGGCAAGGCGTGGCGCTCCTCGCGCCATTCCTCCAGGAATCGGATCACGCCCTCGATCTCCAGGCCCTCCGCCCGATCCGGATTCACCGGCAGCCCCAGAGCCGCCAACCGGGCCAGCGCCTCGGACTGGCTCCGAACCGTCGGGCGGCCATCCGGCCCATCCTCGATGAGCTGGTAGGACCACGACGAGAGGCGCCGCGCGGCGGTCACACGCGGGTCCTGCTGCCGCAACGAGCCCGCGCCGCTGTTGCGCGGGTTGGCGTAGGTGGGCAGCCCGGCCTCCTCGCGCTCGGCGTTGATCCTGGCAAACTCGGCCTTGGGCATGAAGACTTCGCCCCGCACTTCGGCGGTCACGGGCTCGCGTAACCGCTCCGGCAGGACGGAGATGGTCCTCAGGTTGGCCGTCACGTCCTCGCCCGTCGTCCCATCCCCGCGGGTCGCTCCCTGGACCAAGCGGCCGCGCTCGTAGCGCAGCGAGACAGCCAGGCCGTCGATCTTGAGCTCGGCCACGTAGCGCAGATCCGGCGCCGGAGCGGGGGCGGCCGGCAAGCTCAGGCCGCGGCGTACCCTGGCGTCGAAGGCGCGCAGCTCATCCTCGTCGAAAACGTTGCCGAGCGAGAGCATCGGCCGGTTGTGCACGACTTCACCGAAGGCGCCCGTGGGCTCGGCGCCAACGCGCTGAGATGGCGAGTCGGGCGTAACCAGGTCCGGAAAAGCGGCCTCCATCGCCACCAGCTCGCGCATGAGCTGGTCGTATTCCGCGTCGGAGATCTCCGGCGCGTCGTGCTGGTAGTACAGCTCGCTGGCGCGCCGGAGCGCGGGCACCAGTTCGGCGTGCCGGAGCCCGGCCGCGGCGGCGCCAAGGCCCCTGGCCGCCTCGACGGCCTCGTCCGCAACCGGTAATCCGTCCGCCCGCCCGATCGACTCGGTCACTCGACCGTCCTCCGTCCCGCACGCACTCTCAGAAGAGATTCTCGCCGATCCAAGCCGCGACCCGGAAAACGGCCGGTCGCATCGATCGATTCCGGAACGGCGGCTCGGACGTCAGCGGCCGGCCTTACTCCCTGGCCTGCTCATCGTAGTCAACCGAGCAGCTCCAGGTTGGCGATCGATGCCAGGAGTGTCTTGACTCCGCCGCCGCCGCCGAAGGCGACCGTGACTTCCTCGTCATTGCGGGTCAGCTTGGAGGTCACGACGATCCCTTCCCCCAGGCGCGGGTGGCGGATGCGGTCGCCGTCACGGAATTGACGCTCTCCGGGAATGCGGGGCCTCGCGGCCGCGACCGGCCGCGGCGATCGCGGCGGCAGCCCGGGCGGCGTTGGGCGCGGCCCGTCGAGGCTGCCCGACGGCGCCCCGCCGGCGTATGCCTCGCGACGCGCACCCAGGTCTCGCGTCGGCCGAAACCCTTCCCCGGCACGCGGTGCCCCGGGCTGGCCGCTGCCGGCCCGCCAGGCCCCCCCGCCGGTTCGAGTCGGCGTCCCGAAGCGGCTGCTCAAGCGCCGCCCGAAGACCAGGTCCGGGTCGACGTGGCCAACGTCGTCGTCGAACTCGCCGGCCGGGTCCAGGCGGGGACCCGACATGAGGGCAGCCGGAATCTCGAAGAGGAAGCGGCTCGGGACCGAAAGGCCGCCGCTTCCCCAGGTCGCCCGCCGCGCTGCATGGCTCAGGAAGAGCCGCCGCTTGGCGCGGGTGATCCCGACGTAGGCGAGCCGCCGCTCCTCTTCGAGCTGCCTCTCATCGTCGAGCGAGCGGCTGTGCGGGAAGACGCCCTCCTCCAGGCCGGCGATGAAGACGACCGGGAACTCGAGCCCCTTGGCGGCGTGGAGTGTGATCAGCGTGACCGCATCCGCGCCGGCCTCGTACGAGTCTTGATCGGCGACCAGGGCCGTCTCTTCGAGGAAGCGGTCCAGTGCGTCGTCGGGTGTGAGGTCGTCGTAACGGGTGGTGACCGAGCGCAGTTCCAGCAGGTTTGCCCAGCGCTCCTCGCCCTCCTCCGATCCGTCGGCCAGCATGGCCCGGTAGCCTGTCTCCTCGAGCACGGCGTCCAGCAACTCGGGCAGGGGCAGCACGCCGATCCTGGTCCGGAGACGGGCGACAAGGCCGGCGAAGCCACCGAGCACAGCGCGGGCCCGCGACCCCAGTGTTTCGACGCGGCCATCGGCCGCGGCCCGAATGGCCGCCCAATAGGTGACCGGCGTCTCGACCACGGCCCCCTGGCCCGCGCCCTCGGCCGCGGCGGTGTCGACCACGGCCCCCTGGCCCGCGGTACCCTGGCCCGCGCCCTCGGCCGCGGAGCCGACCCGGCCCGCCGCGACGAACCCGCGCAGCTCCTCCAGGCTCTTGTCGCCGATCCCCCGCGCCGGCACATTCAGTATCCGCTCGAAGCTGACCTGGTCCGTGTCGCTGCGCAGGATCCTCAGATAGGCCAGGGCGTCCTTGACCTCGCGCCGCTGGTAGAAGCGGGTGCCGCCGACCAGCTGGTAGCGGATGGCGTAGCGCAGGAACGCCTCCTCGATCGCCCGGCTCTGGGCATTGGTCCGATACATCACCGCGATGTCGCCGCGTCCCCAGCGCTCCGCGTCATCGTCGGCGCGCCGCGTCAGGACCGAGCCGCGCCCACCTGTCACTTCCTCGATCTGGCGGGCGATCCACTCGGCTTCCTCCTCCTCGTTGTAGGCCTCGAAGCGTTGGATCAGCCGCCCGCCGGCGTTCTCGGTCCAGAGTTTCTTGTCCTTGCGCGAGGAGTTGTTCGTGACGACCGCGTGGGCGGCGTCCAGGATCAGCTGGGTGGAGCGGTAGTTCTGCTCGAGCTTGACGACGGCTGCGTCCGGGTAGTCGCGCTCGAAGTCGAGGATGTTGCGNNTTCGTGTCCTGGTACTCGTCGACGTGGAGGTACCGCCACCGCCCCTGGTAGCGCTCGAGAACGGCGGGCGCATCCTGGAACAGCCGCACGGCCTCGAGCAGGAGGTCGTCGAAGTCGAGGGCGTTCGCGGAACGCAATCGCGCCTGGTAGCGCTTGTACAGGCGGGCGATCTCCCGCTCGCGATGGGTGTGAGCGTTCGCGGCCACGAAGTCGGCGTCGAGCATCTCGTTCTTGGCCCGCGAGACCGCACCGAGGATTGCGCTGGGCTTGTACTCGCCCGTAACGGGGAGATCGTCCTCGCGCAGGATCTGCTTCATCAGCGCCTGCTGGTCGTCCGAGTCGTAGACCACGAAATGCCGGTCGAGACCGATCGCCGCGCCGTCGCGGCGCAGAACTCGGGCGCACAGGGCATGGAACGTGCCCATGGCGACCTCGCGACCCGCCTCCTCGCCCACGAGACCCGTGATGCGGGCCCGCAGCTCAGCGGCCGCCTTGTTGGTGAAGGTCACCGCCAGGATCTGCCACGGCCGAACGCCTTTGACGCCGACCAGGTACGCGACGCGGTGGGCGAGCACGCGGGTCTTGCCGCTGCCCGCCCCGGCCAGGATCAGGACCGGGCCGTCTGTCGTCTGGACGGCGCGCTGCTGCTCGGGATTGAGGCGCGCCAGGATGCGGGCGGCGAGCGCGTCGGCGGCAGCCTGGCGCTCGGCCAGGGCGACCGGCTCGGGTTCGAACGGAGACGGCTCCGGCGGCTCGATACGCGGCCCGTCGAAGGCCTCCGGCGGAGCTTCGTCGGGCAGGGGCGGCGGCTCCTCCATCGGGAACGGCGGCAGGGCCTCGACGGGATCCGCGGCCGGACGCTCCGCCGGCGCGTCCGAATCGCCGGGGAATGGTCGCCCGGCGGTCTCCTCCCGGCCGTGCTCGATACGAGCCCGGCGCTCGTTGCTCGATCTCTCGGTCACCGTGGAATTGTAGAAGCGCCGAATCCGTCCCGGCTCACGCAGTTGCCGGACGACACTACGGCGCGGTCGAGGCGGCGCTCGGCTGTTCCACCTGGATCCCCGGCGGAGGCTCGATCGGCTCCACGTTGTTGAAGTTGGACATGACGATCTGCACCGCCGCCGCGCCGAAGCTCGGGTCGCTGGTGCTGAAGACCATCCGCTCCACGAAGAACCCGTCGTGGAGGATCCAGAGGTTCAGAGTCCCGGTTCCGAAGGCATGGCCGCTCGAACCCAGCTTCTCGTTGACGACGTCCGGCGTCAGATCCACCCGAATGTGGTACGCCGCACCCGTCGGCTCCTGCTCGGTTCCGACCAGGACCGGGCTGACCCGCGCGTCGGCGGCGATGGCGAGTATCTGCTGGACCAGGTATGCCGGTCCGCTCGGAAGCGCCGGATTGATCGCCAGGTCCGAGTCCTGCCCGAGCGTGTACTGGGTGGCTCCGGGGAATCTCGAGTACATGTAGGGGTCGATGACGATCAGCTCGCCCGACATGTTGGGGAGTCCCGGCATGGCGCCGATGATGTGGGCTGTCTTGTTGACCAGGTCGATATCGCCTTCGGCGTGGGCCTTGTCCAGCGTGATCGGGATGGCCGTGAAGAGCGGCGTCGGCGTCGGTCCGGGCGTACCGGACGCGCTGGGCTCCGGAGTGGGCGTCGGCGTCGGCGTGGGCGTAGGGGTCGGCGTCGGCGTGGGCGTAGGGGTCGCCGTCGGCGTGGGCGTAGGGGTCGCCGAGGAGCTGGCGGAGGGCGACTTCGAGGGCCCGACCGTCTGCGACCCGCTCGGGGCTACCGACTGAGAAGCACCCGAGCTCGGTGAGGCGGCAGGCGAGGAGGACTCCGCCGCGCTCGGGACCGGCGTGTCGGAAGGCGCCGGCGTGGGAGTCGCAGCCTCGATTCCGAAGTTGATTTGCCCGCCGGCGTCGAGGATGAAGTGCAGCGACTGCAGGTTCCCCGGGCTCGTGGTGGCGTTCGAAGTCCCAGCATCGACCGTATTCGTCGGGGACATCGCCGTCACGGCGTTGGACAGGATCTGATGGACGTCGGAGAGCGGCGTGGAGGCGCAACCGGCGGCAAGAGCCGCAACGGACAGCAGGCCGGCCGCTAACGTGGCGATCGACTTCCGACGAAACACGTGACTCCTCCAAACCAGATGCCGGCCCTGGACTGTGCTCTGTTGGCGCGGGCCCGAGGGAGCACCCTCGCAGGCAGCCCCCGGCAGTTTAGCGGGTGTCGGCCGTTTGGAACCTGAAAGCGCCGCAGAAAGCTCCAAGGCGACGCCTCGAGCTCGCCAACCCTGCGGCCCGGGAGTCGGTCAGGGACGCGGCCCACGCCGCGATCCGGCTTCCGGGTCGGCGAATCACGGAGCCCCGAGCGGTAGCCCGGAGCTCCGAATCTCTTCGACGTACCGAGGCCGGAAGCCTCGCTTGGCGCGCTAGGGAGCGGTCGTCTCGACCTCGCTGGCGGGCGGCGCGGTGACCGTAACGGGCTTGTCGTAGTTCGTCACGGTGACGATTACTTCGAGATTCCCGATTGTGGACGAGGCGGCTTTGATATCGATCTTGGCCAGCCGGTTGTCGGCCTTGTAGACCCAGGCGTCGATGGCCATGGAATCGATCGTCAAGCCGGCCGCGGCGGTCGAGGCGGCGCTCGCGACGGCTCCCGCGATCTTGCTGTTGAGCAGGTCGAGAGGTACGGAGATGGTGATGTGATACGCATCCTGGCCGCCGACCTTCTCCACGCCGACGAGGGTCGCCTTGGCGCCGGCGTCATCGAGGGTCTTGCGGATCTGCGCCACCTGGTCCCCCAGGCCGGATAGGCCCGAGGTCCCAAGCGTCGGAACGGCGACGGCACCGCCCGTGAGCGAGCCTGCCAGGTCTCCCACGCTGCTCTTGCTGTACTTGGAGCCGGAGGAGAGGCCGGGAATATCGATCTTCGAGTAGAGCGCCCCGTCCGTGTAGATGAAATCGGCGGGGATGGTCGCGGTTGACCCGGCTGAGCCAAGTGAGATGTTGGCGGCCAGGTGGGCGGCCTGGTTGGCCACGTCCACGTCGCCTTCGACCGTGGAGCCGTCCAGCTTCAGATCGCCCGTGAGCCCGGACGTGGTGCCGCCACCCAGGCCCGACAGTCCGGAAGCCTTGATGGTGCCGTTGACTTCGATCTTGAGGTGGAACGACTTGGTGTCGGGCCCGCCGGTGATCACGGCGCTGATGATCGAGCTCGGGTCGCCGGGGTTCACGGCGGCTGAAGCGCCGGGGGCTGTCGTGCCGCCATCCGGGCCGCCCGATCCACCCATTGGGGCTACGCCGGCCGGCCATGTGGCCGAGCTGCTGGTGCATGCGCTGGCAACGAGAACGAGCCCGGCCAACAGGGCTAGCGCCCTTCTGGGAAGACGATCCACCACGCCACCTCCTCTGTAGTTTGTGCGGGTCAAGAGTGGCCGCACACCGTGGCTCTGTCAACCAAGACGTCGGCCACCCGGGTAGTCACTTGAGCTGCTCCCACCCGGCGGGTTGACAGCAGTGCTGATGGTTACAGCGAGGCCACGACCGGTCAGGCCAGGTCGGGCGCCACGTGCCCGGCGGACGACCGCGGGGTTGTCTCGCCGAGCAAGAAAGGAGAGGCCCCGGGCGGGAGCCCGGGGCCTCGATATCGCTGGTTTGTGGCGGCTAGAAGTCCATATCTCCACCGCCGCCGCCGTGGTTGTGGCCGGCGCCGCCATCCTTCTTCTCCGGGAGATCAGTGATCAGGGTCTCGGTCGTCAGAACCATCTTGGCGATCGAGGCCGCGTTCTCGAGGGCGGAACGGGTCACCTTGGCGGCGTCCACGATCCCCTTCTCGAACATGTCGCCGAACTCGCCGCGCAGCGCGTCGTAGCCGAAGCCAACCTTCATGCCGCGAACCTGATCGACGATGACCTCGCCGTGAGCGCCGGCGTTGTCGGCAATCTGGCGGATGGGGTACTCGAGGGAGCGGCGGATGATGTCGACGCCCACCTGGGCATCGGCGTCATCGAGCTTCATCTTGGCCAATACGGACTGGCAATGCAGGAGGGTCGCGCCGCCGCCGGCGACCATTCCCTCCTCGATACCGGCACGCACGGTCGAGAGCGCGTCCTCAATGCGGTGCTTCTTCTCCTTGAGCTCGACCTCTGTGGCCGCGCCGACCTTGATGACGGCAACGCCGCCGGCCAGCTTGGCCANNTAGTCGGAGGTGGTCTCCTCGATCTGAGCCTTGATCTGGGCCATCCGGGCCTTGATCGACTCAGGCGAGCCGGCACCTTCGACGATGGTCGTGTCGTCCTTGGTGGCGACGACGCGGCGAGCCTCGCCCAGGTCCTCGATCGTGACCGAGTCCAGCTTGCGGCCGATCTCCTCACTGATGACCGTGCCGCCGGAGAGGATGGCGATGTCGCGCAACATCTCTTTGCGCCGGTCGCCAAAGCCCGGGGCCTTGACGGCCAAGACCTGGATCGTGCCCTTGAGCTTGTTGACCACGAGGGTGGCCAGGGCNNGATCAGGAGCGGGCGGCCGATCTGGACGACCTTCTCGAGCGCCGGAAGCATGTCCGGAACGGCCGAGATCTTCTTGTCGGTAATGAGGATCCTCGGGTTGTCGAGGACGGTCTCCATCCGGTCCGCGTTGGTCACGAAGTAGGCCGAGATGTAGCCTCGGTCGAACTGCATCCCCTCNNCTCGGCGATGATGTCGCCGACTTCGGGGTCGGCCGCCGAGATGGTGGCGATGGCAGCGATCTGCTCACGCGAGTCGATAGGGCGGGACTGCTTCTTGATCTCCGCCACGACCGCGGCCACGGCCTTCTCGATGCCGACCCGGATCTGCATCGGGTTGGCACCGGCAGTGACGTTGCGAATGCCCTCGTTGATCATCGCCTGGCCGAGAACCACCGCCGTCGTGGTGCCGTCGCCGGCTACGTCGTCGGTCTTGGTCGCGACCTCCTTGAGCAGCTGGGCGCCCATGTTCTCAAATGGGTCTTCGAGTTCGATGTCGCGGGCGATCGTGACGCCGTCGTTTGTGATCGTCGGCGAGCCGAACTTCTTGTCAAGAACTACGTTTCGGCCCTTGGGGCCGATCGTGACCTTGACGGCCTCGGCCAGACGGTCGACGCCGCGCTTGAGGGAGCGACGAGCGGCCTCGTCGAAGACAATCTGCTTTGCCAAGTCTGTCTTCCTCCGATTTCCTCCGGCCGACCGGAAATCACTCAGGGGCCGGTTTCAGTCCACATAACGGCTTGGGCGGTCCGGCGTCTCGATCGGCGGCCTTCCGGCCGACGCCTTGGCGCCTGGCCGGGTGAGCCGTCCTCGACCGGAGCGGCCATCGCTCACGGTGCCCGCCGGTCCTCGACGATCGCGGCCAGCGGGGCCGTCCAGCTGCTAGTTCTCGACGATGGCGAGGATGTCCTTCTGGCTGACGATGAGGAGCTCCTCGCCGTCCACCTTGAACTCGGTTCCGGCGTACTTCTGGTAGAGGACGCGGTCGCCAACCTTGACGTCCATCTTCTCGCGCGTCCCGTCCTCGAGGATCTTCCCAGGGCCGGCGGCAAGGATGCTGCCTTCCTGCGGCTTCTCCTTGGCCGTATCCGGCAGGACGATTCCGCTCTTGGTCATCTCTTCGCGAGCGGTCGGCTTGATCACGACTCGATCGCCGAGGGGCTTGAGCTTCTTGCTCGTCGCAGTGGCCGTTGCCAACGCGTTTCCTCCTGAGTTCAGCGGCACAGTAACCGCCGTCGTGCCATGGATGTGGGTGTTCGGGGCGCCGACACGCGGCTGACAACCACGTCCTGATGAATGCCGGTCCGGCCTCCGGCCCGCTCCGGCGCTGTTATCGCCGCGCCCGGATTGGGCATTGCCGGATGCATTAGCACTCTACCAATGAGAGTGCTAACAGCCTAATCACGGCCGGAGAGCCTGTCAAGCGCGCGCCCGGTCGATCGCCGTATGGTAGGGGCAGTGTCGGGAGGCGAAGTCCAGAAGGAGAACCCGTGACCACCGGGCTGAACTGGCCGCAACCCAGGATTCGCCGCTCGTCGCCTCCGGCGGGGCTAGTGGGACTTGCCGATCGTGCTCAGTATGGTGTCGATCCCGCCCCCAAAGAACAGGATGGCGCTGATAGCCACGATCGTGATCAAGGTGAGGATCAGCGCGTACTCCGCGAGCCCCTGCCCCGCCTCGCCACTCCTCAGCGCGCCGCGAGCCATCCTGTCCGTCTCCTGCATGAGGCCCCGATATCCGGGAGTGCGCCACCGGCATGGCTCCGTGATGTTACGACGGAGTGCGATCCCACGCGGAGCAGGGTTCGGGAGGCGCGAACTGGGGCCTCCGAGCGGCCATCGGATCCGCTGCCCAGGCCCTGCATGACAAGACGGGCGACTGAGCCGCCCGTCTTGGAGACCGTATGAGTGCGGATAAGTGCGCGCTAGATCGATTTGCCGACCTTGCTGAGTGCACCGTTGATGGCGCCGCTCATGAACGCGAGCGCGACGATGGCGAGGATGGCGATGAGCGCGAGAATCAGGGCATATTCCGCGAGCCCCTGACCCCCTTGTGAGAAGCGCAGCATGTGAAATCGCATGGGCCTGTCTCCTACGGGAGGAATCCGTATGGACTGTACGCCTGATGCTGCGACGCTTCGATAGTACGACGGTCGCGGCGCCCGAGTGACCCTCCGGCGCCGAAGTGGGGCGAGCTGTCAACACTATCGGACCGGTCTCACATAACCGGAGCCGCCCGGACCTCACAACACTCCACTCAACAGCCGTGTGTCAGTGCCAGGTCGATCGCGGCGAGGTGCTCCAGGCGGTGGATCGACCGATCCAGCAGGGCGGGCCGCTCGACGAGAATCTCCCCGACCGGAACCTCCGCAGGGAGTCCGGCAATGATGCCGTCGATCGCTTCCGCCGCAGCCAGCGCGTCATCGATGGCAGCGCGTCCCGCACCCGCCGCCATGGCTCCCCACGTCGGCGGCAGGCCATCGTTCAGCATGTCGGCCAGTTCGTGGGGCAGAGAAGCCGGCTGCTCTCCGGTTCCGGAGGCCAGGGCGGCCCGCCACCGGGCCGCCAGGAATCGATCCCAGAAGGCGAGGTGCCCCAGGACCTGGCCAACTGTCCAGGCGCCGTCACCGACCCCCAGGGCCATCTCCTCAGGAGTCAGGCGACCGGCCAGGTCCGTCAATCGAGCCAGGCTCGCTTCATTCCGCCGCAGATAGGAGCGATCGATGGGCGGAGCTGGCGTCCTGCCCGCAGCCAGGCGCTGCCGGCCGGCGGCGTTCTTCTCGATCAACGAGCGGTCGGTCGGCGCCGAGCCGGACTCCGCCGCGGCATCGAGACCCCTCCGAATCTGGTCGACGTGATCGATTCGGTGGCGATGGCGGTGCAGAAGGTAAGCGCTGGGGCCTCCCTCCAGAGCGTCGACGAGATCGTCCGGGGCCTGGGCCGCGAGCGCGTCCAGACGCGTGGCGGCCCCGAGGGCGAGAGCCGGCAGATCGGCGGCGGAGGCCCTCGACCAGTACGGGTCGAGCGCTTCGTTGGCTAGATCCTCCGCGGCGATGACCGAGGCGTCGTCGGCCGACCAGCGTCCGGCTAGCATCTCCTGCCAGCGCGCGGCCTGCCATCGATCCCAGAACCCCATGTGAGCCAGTGCCGAAGCGACCGTCCAGCCGCCGCCCAGGTCGATCGCCATCTGGGTCGAGGTCAGCGTCTCGGCGAGGCGGGCGAGGCGCTCGCGCGATGCGTCGTTGGCGCGCCGGAAGCCGCGATCCGTCATGGTCGTCTCCTGTTGTCTGCCCCGAGCCCGGCGAGACGCCTGACGGCGGGCGTCAGCTCGACTAATGACCTCGGAAAGCAGCGTCGTAAGCCATGACGAGGCCTTCGCCAATGCTATCGGGGGTTGCGCCACGTTGCTGCGCCAGCCACTCCCCGGTGACGCGGACCCATTCCGGGGAGTTGCGCCGGCCGGAGAATACGGGCCCGGACCCGGGCGCGCGGCCCGCCGGACCCGCGTGGCGCGGCACGCCGGGCGGAGCCAGGTACGGGGCGTCCGTTTCGATGAGAAGCCGCTCCCCGGGAACGATCCGGGCCACCTCCGCGGATTCCTCCTCCCCGCGCCTGAAGACGAGGCCGCCGAACGAGATGGCGAGGCCCAGCTCCAGCGCAGCCCGGGCGTAGTCCACCGGACCGGAGTACGAGTGGAGCACCGCGGGCGGGCGATCCCCGAAGGCGGCCCTGGCGGCCGCTCCCCCAAAGCCTGCGGCTCGCAACTCTCCGATGAGCACGTCCTGGGCGTCGCGCCGCCCTATCGCTGAGCGGCAATGGAGTATGGCCGGCTTGCCCGAATCCAAAGCGAGGCGCAGGTGGCGCCGGAGGTTGGCGAGCTGCGCCCCCGGCGGGGAGTGCATTCGGTCGAAGTCCAGGCCGGTCTCCCCTATGGCCACGACTCGTGGTTCTGCGGAGAGCCGCACGATCGCCGCCCAGTCGGAATCCGTGGCGGCGGCCGCATCGTGAGGATGGATCCCGGCGGCCGCGTCGATCCAGTCGTGCTCGGTTGTCAGACCGAATGCGGCCTCGGATGAGCCGGCGTCCCACCCGGGCACGAGCAAGCGCTCGACACCGGCTTCACGTGCGGCCGCGAGCACTGCCGTGCGGTCCTCGTCGAACGCCCCAGCCTGGACGTGCGCGTGGCTGTCGATGAGCCGCACGCCCGCACCATTCCCCGAGCCAACCGCGCTGGCCACCCCCTGCGGCCTAGCCGGCTGCCGGAGTCGCGGCTTCGGTCTCGATCCGCGGGAAGAGCGGTTCGGCCGTGGCCAGCCGGCCCGGCTCGCCGGCGTGCGCCCCCCAGCGCAACTCGTCGAGGAGGCTCGGCCCGCCGTTGCCGTCGACCCCGTACGGATACGCGTAGCCAAGTTGTGCCAGGGCCCGAGGCGCTGCCGTGGGGATGAACGGCGCAGCTGCCAGGGCGATCAGCCGGCACGCCTCGATGAGGTCGCCCAGGACCGCCCTCAAGCGAGTCTCGGCATCCGCCTCCCCCGCTTTCATTGCCTTTGCGAGCGCCCAGGGCTGTTCGGCATCGACCAGCCGATTCGCCGCCCCGACGAACTCCCACACGGCACACAGCGCATCCTGAAGCAGGCATGTCTCGAGTCGCTCGCGGTAGGTCGCCAGGGTCCCGACCCACGCTTTCGCCAGGCCCGCATCGGGCCCGGGCGCCGGCCGTTCACCCTCGAGGTAGCGGTTTGCCATCGAGATCGTTCTGTTGAGCAGGTTGCCGAAGTCGTTGGCGAGGTCCGCGTTGTAGCGCCGGACGAACGAATCCCAGGAGACGTCCGTGTCCCGATCAAAGGCGACCTCGCGCAGGGTGACGTACCGCGCACCGTCGGCACCGAGCGTCCGCACCACGTCGTTCGGGTCGAGGAAGTTGCCCTTGCTCTTGCTCATCCGCTCGCCCTGAGCCAGCAGCCAGCCGTGAATCCAGACGTGGCGTGGAGCCTCCAGCCCGGCACTCCAGAGCATCGCCGGCCAGTAGATCGTGTGGAAGCGGGCGATGTCCTTGCCGATGACGTGCAGGTCCGCCGGCCACCACTTCTCGAAAGTCGTGGGGTCGTCGGGGAAGCCGGCCCCGGTGACGTAGTTGACCAGGGCGTCGTACCAGACGTAGATCGTGCCCGCGGCCGGATCCCAGCTGCCGTCCGGCCGCTGCGACGAGGTCCCGTCCGGCATGACCGGGAACGGGATCCCCCAGGTCGCCCCGGCCCGGCTGATCGAGAAGTCGTCCAGCCCTTGCTTGATGAAGCCGAGCATCTCGTTGCGCCGGTAGTCTGGCTGGGCGAAATCCGGATGCTCCTCGAAGAGGCGCTCCAGACGCTCCTGATAGGCAGAAAGGCGGAAGAACCAGTTGTGTTCGGAGAGCCACTGGAGCGGGACCGTGGGGTGGTTGGGGCAGTGCGTGCCTTCGGCCGTCTCGACCACATCGGACCGCGCCTTGAAGCCCTCGGCCGGGCAGTACCAGCCCTCGTATGTGCCGAGGTAAACGTCGCCGTTGGCATGAGCACGGCGAACCATCTCCTGGGCGGCGCGGATGTGGTCTGGGTCGGTCGTCCGGATAAACCGATCGGGACTGATGAGAAGGGCATCTTCGGCCGCTCGGAAGAGCGCGACGGTCTCGTCGACGAAGTCCATTGGCGACTTTCCGAGCTCGGCCGCCCGTTGGGCGATGTTTACGGAGTGCTCGTCGGTTCCGGTCAGGAAGCGCGTCTCGTCACCCTTCATCCTGTGCCAGCGCGCTATTACGTCCGCCCCTATCACCTCGTACAGGGTGTGCAGGCCGGGCTTGTTGTTGGCGTAGGCGATGGCTGTTGTGATGTAGAAGCGATCGGCGGGGCTCATGGCGCCCGATGGTATCAGGCGATGCCACGGCAGGCCCGACGCGGGGGATCGAAACCGCGGCGTAAACTCCGTTCATGCCACCGTCTCGACTGCCCGATCTTGACCGCGAGACCGAGCGCCGACTCGCCGCCGGCCTCCACAACGAGGTCTGGCGGATCATGGAGATCCCGAAACGGCGACCGGAGCAGGACGACGAGATGCTCCATGCCGCGCACGCATCCAGGTACCACTGGGGCAAGGGAGGGCAGTCGGTCAACCTGGCTCGCGGCGAGTGGCTCTGCTCGCGCGTGTATGCGGTGCTGGGCCGGCCGGAGCCCGCCGTGTGGCATGCGCGCCGCTGCCTGGATCTCCTGACTGAGTTCGGCAGCGGCGAACCCTGGGACCTGGCCGCGGCCTACGAGGCCCTCGCCCGAGCCCATCTGGTGGCCGGCAACAAGGCCGAGACGAAGACCTGGCTCGCGATGGCGAACGAAGCCCTGAAGCTGATCCCCGACGAGGACGATCGTCGACCCATAGAAGCGGACCTGGCGACGATCAAGTAGCGCTCGGCAAAGCCGACCCCGCTCACAAGGCGATCCTCGCCTCGCGACAAGCGATCGTTCAACGTACGGCCCTGGGGCCGACGGCGGTGCCGCTGCCACCCTTCGAACTCCCGAGAGAAGGGAGGTCCACCGACTCGATCTCGTCAGCCAGGCCTTCGAAGCGGCGCAGGACGGCGAGGACGCGCGCGGTTGCGAAGGGCGAGGGTCGCTTCTTCTGACCGAACGAGAAGTCCTCGAAGCCGCGGTAGCAGGACCTCGGCGTCGCACGCCCGTCGGTATCCAGGTTGTACGCCATCAGGCAGGCCGCCAGCTCCGCAACGGCCCGACGATCCCCAGGGTCGGCCGTCGGCGCGTCCACGTCCCACAGCTCCGGGTATCTGCCGATCGTGTCGAGCACCCACAACACGTCGTACCAGAATGGCGGCCACTTGACCGTCTTGAAGCCGACCCCGTGGCCGAACATGTATGGCTTCTCGGTCCCGCGACCAATCCACACTCGGAGAGACGTCCTCGCCGCGGCAGACAGGTCCGCCGGGGCGACCGGACGACGATTGGCCGAAAGTCGGGCAAGGGCTCGGACGGCCTCCAGCGTAACCTGGGGGCAAACGTCGCCTTTCCGGCCCGGGCCGCGGAATCCGTTGCTGGGAATGCACGGCCAGCCCTTGCCCTGGGAGGTCGGAACCAGGTCGGCGCCCATTCGATCCAGCGCCAGCCGGACCGTCGGGTGGTCGGTCCGGCCGAACCTGATCAGGACGTCGATGATGGCATGGCTGTCGCACAGCAGCGCGCTCAGCACGGGGTCCGGGCCGATGCGCCTGATAATGCTGGGCGTGGCGAGCCGGCCCGCCTCGTCATGGTGGCGGAGCAGAGCCTCGACGGCTGCGTCGACGCGCGGGTCGTCGCCCGCCCGAACGCCCAGGTCGGCCAGCAGGCCCAGCAGGTTCGGCGCGTAGGCGGGGCTGTCGTGGCCGCTGAGCGGCCCGGGATCATCCCAGTCACCCAGCCGGCCGATCAAGTCCCGTGTGCCGGGATCCGCCAGGAGGGAGCGATGGGCGGCTTGGACCTCAGGGTCGTCTGGCAGCCGATCCAGCAGCTGAGTGAGGACAACCCAGCGTGCCGCGGGCTCGTCGCTCGCAAGGATCCATTCCAGAGTGGCGGGGTCGATGAACGGCGGCATGGCCCGGCTATCGTAGGCGCCCCGGCCCTGCGGTATGGCGACTTCGCCGGCCGGGGTGTCGTGGGTGTCTCGGCTCGTCTAGAGTGGCGCCCATGTTCGCCACCCTCCTGGTCATAGTCCTGGCCGGCCTGGCCGGTCCGCTGATCGCCGCCGGTTCTCGCCCACTCGTCCCAACCGTCATCGGGGAGATCGCGGCCGGGGCGATCCTCGGACGCACCGGATTCGGCATCATCGATCCGGCGACCCCGGCGAACAGCTTCCTGTATACGCTCGGCTTCGCGATGCTGATGCTGGTAGCGGGCTCCCATGTTCAGTTGCGGGGACCGGCCCTTGTCTCCGGAGCTCGATCGGGCGCCGTCGCCTTCGCCGTCGTCGTCGCCCTGGCAGTGCCGGTCGGGATCGCAATCGGGATGACCGTAGCGCCGTCGGCGCCCGTCCTCCTGTTTCCCGTGCTGATTGCCGGAAGCTCGGCCGCCGTGGCATTCCCTATCCTCAGGGAGCGCGGTCTGCTCGGCCCCCAGATTGCCCTGCTGATCGCCTGGATACCCATCGCGGACGCGGTGACCGTGCTGCTGATGCCCCTCACGCTGATCGGCGCCTCCAAGATCCCGAGCGCGCTCGCCGGCGACGCCTTCATCGTGGTCGCCACGGTCCTCGCCCTGGTCCTGGGCCTCCGCGTCCAGGGCCACCCCTGGGCGCTCGCCCTGCGCGATCTGTCACGGTCGCGCGAATGGGCGCTTCAGCTGCGTATCGCCCTCCTCTTGCTGATCGGGCTCTCGCTGGTCGCCGACCAGACAGGCGGCTCAACGCTGGTAGCGGGGTTCGGGGCCGGCCTCGTGCTGGCGAGACTCCAGGAGCCGGAGCGCCTCGAGGTCCAGCTGTCGGGCCTCGCGGAAGGCTTCTTCGTCCCCGCTTTCTTCGTACTGCTCGGCTCGCAGCTCGACTTCCGTGCGCTGGGCGCCGATCCGCGGGCCGTCTTGCTTGCCGTCGTGATGGCCGTGGCCGCGATATCGATCCACCTGATCGCGGCTCGGGCAGCGACGCCTCGAGCGTGGTCCGCGTACGGCCTTGCCGCCTCGGCCCAGCTTGGGCTTCCGGCTGCGGCCGCGTCTCTGGGTCTGGCCACGGGCTCGCTCTCGCCATCCATCGCTGCCGCCATCGTCGCGGCCGGCTGTCTCACCGTCCTTCCGGCCTCGATCGGCACGCGCCGTCTGGCGGCGGCGCTCTCCGCGGAGGCCGGACCCGGGGCCGCGCCGAGTGCCGGCCCTGGGTCGCCGAGCCCCGCCCCGGCGGCGCCGGCTAGTGGCGGAAGTGCCGAGTTCCGGTAACGAGCATGGCCGCACCGGCCTTTTCGGCGACCTCGATTGCCTCGGCGTCGTGCATCGAGCCGCCCGGCTGAGCGTAGGCCGTCACGCCGGCCTCCAGGCAGACCTGGATCGCGTCGGGGAACGGGTAGAACGCGTCCGAGCCGCAGGCGGCACCCACCAGGGAGTCCGGCCCGTGGAAGGCAATGGCCTTTGCGACGGCCTGGCGGGCGGCGTCGACGCGGCTCGTCTGACCCGAGCCCAGGCCGATCTCCATCCCATCCTTGACCAGCACGATGGCATTCGAGACGACGCCGCGACACAGCCGCCAGGCCAGGTCCAGGTCTCGCTTCTCCTGGTCCGTCGGCGCACGCGACGTGACCAGCTTCCAGGTCGCCGGGTCGTCCGGCACGACGTCCGGAGCGGTCACGAGGACGCCGCCACCGGCTACCCGGATCGAACCGAGGGGATCGGGAGCCGGGGCCGCCTGGCCGTTGCCGAGGATCGGGTCCTCGAGCAACCGCAGGTTGGTCTTGCGGGCAAGAATCGCCAGGGCCTCCGGCGAGTAGGCCGGGGCAACGATAACTTCCAGGAAGATCGAGGCGAGCCCCTCGGCGGTGGCCGCGTCCACCTCCCGGGTCAGAGCCACGACTCCGCCGTACGCGGAGACGGGATCGCCCGACAGGGCCGCCTGCCACGCCTCGACGAGGGTCGCCCGCTCGGCCGCGCCGCACGGGTTGGTGTGCTTGACGACGACGCAGGCCGCGCCACGCAGCTGGCGGGCGATGGCGTCCGCCCCCGACGCGTCCAGGACGTTGTTGTAGCTAAGGGCCTTGCCCTGCAGGATGCTCCCGCCCAGTGCGAACGGGCCGGCCCACTTTCCCGTGCCGGGGCGGCGATATCGTGCGGCCCGCTGATGCGGGTTCTCGCCGTAGCGCAGCGTCTCGACCTTCTCGAGACCTACGACCAGTGTTGGCGGATAGGGATCGGCCGCGCCGGGGAGGCCGGGCTCATCTGGGAGCTGCACGCCGGAGGCGGCCATTCGTCCCGGCAGCTCGGCGGCGATTCGGGCGTCGTAGGCGCCCGTGTGGCGGAAGGCTTCGACGGCCAGCGCCGACCGCAGCCCCTCCCCCACCCGTCCGTTCCTCTCCAGCTCCGCCAGCACGGCTCCATACCTGGCCGGCGACGTCACGACGGCGACCGATGCGTGGTTCTTGGCCGCCGCTCGGACCATGGAAGGTCCGCCGATGTCGATCTCCTCGACCAGCTCGTCGAAGGAGATCCCAGGCTTGTCGGCCGCAGCGGCAAATGGGTAGAGATTGACGACCACCAGATCGAACGGGTCGATGGCGGCAGCGGCGAGCTGCTCGCGATGAGAGGCCAGCCGCCGATCGGCCAGGATTCCGGCGTGGACCCGAGGATGGAGCGTCTTGACGCGCCCGTCGAGCATCTCCGGGAAACCGGTGACCGCGGCCACGTCCGTGACCGGCAGGCCCGCGGCTCGAAGCGCCCGAGCCGTGCCGCCGGTGGAGACGAGCTCGAAGCCGAGGCGCACCAGACCGGCCCCGAACTCCGGCAAGCCGGTCTTGTCGGAGACCGAGAGGAGCGCCCTCCGAGGGACGGGCATCTTCGCCGCCGCTCGGGCGGCATCGACGCCAACGGTCCGGCCGTCCGGCTCGATCGAGACTGCGCCGGCGAGCGCCAGGCTGACGGCTCGCGGAAGGAGCCGGTGCTCGGCCGCGTGGATCCGCTCGAAGAGCGTCTCTTCGGTATCGCCGGGCAGAACCGGGACGGCATCCTGGAGCAGGATGGGGCCGCCGTCGAGCGAGGCGTCGACGAAATGGACGGTGACGCCCGTGACCTTGACTCCGGCCGCCAGCGCATCGCGGACTCCGTGGGCGCCCGGGAAGGCGGGCAGCAGCGCCGGATGCAGATTGAGGAGCCGGCCCGCGAACGCCGCAAGCATCGCCGGCCCGACGACCCGCATGTAGCCCGCCAGCACGACGAGCTCCGGAGCCGCCGCCGTCAGGGACTCGGCAAGCAGCCGGTCCTCCTCGGCCCGGGCGGCGTCGTCGCCACGTGGCGCCGCCGGGACCAGCAGCGTCTCGATCCCCTGCTCAACGGCCCAGTCCAGCGCCGCGCACTCGCGATCGGCAAAGACCAGGGCTATCTCGGCGTCGAGCGCGCCGCGCGCCGCAGCCGCGTGCAGCGCCCGCAGGTTGCTGCCCGTTCCCGAGACGCCGACCACGATCCGATGTGCCACGCTGCTCCTCCTCCGCCAGTCTTCCGCCAGAACCGTTACGACTCCAGATAGCGCGGACCGCCCGCGTCCGCCGTGGCGACTTCGCCGACGTGCCAGGCCTCGAGGCCGTCGTCTTCGAGACTCGATATCGCTTCTTCCACGGCGCCGGCCGGTACGACGCAGACCATCCCCAGCCCGCCGTTGAAGATCGAGCGCAGCTCCGCTTCCGCGAGCCCGCCGGCCGCGCCCAGAAGTCGCATGATCGACGGCATCGGCCAGTTGCCCGGATGCACTCGCGCGGCAAGCCCTTCCGGCAGGACCCGCGGCACGTTGCCCGGCAACCCCCCGCCGGTGATGTGAGCAACGCCGCGCAGATCCGTGCCTGCGTCGGTCAGGCGCCGCCGCAGGCGCAATATCGCCTGCGAGTAGATCCGGGTCGGCGTAAGGAGCAGCTCGCCCAGGCTGCGTCGCGCCGTCTCCGGCTCCGGCGTTGTTTCGGGGCCCAGAATCCGGCGGACCAGCGCCGTATAGCCCTCGCCCAGGTCCAGATTGTTCTCGGCCACGATCCGCCGCACGAGCGAGAACCCGTTGGAGTGGAGCCCCGACGAGGCGATCCCTATCAGCGCGTCCCCGGCCCGGGCCGCGGTCCCGTCCAGCAGCCGGTCGCGCTCGACGACCCCCACACAGAAGCCCGCCAGATCGAACTCGCCCGGCTCCATCAGGCCCGGGTGCTCGGCCGTCTCGCCACCTATGAGCGAGCAGCCGGCCAGGCAGCAGCCATCGGCCACGGAGCCGACGATCGCCGCCACGCGCTCCGGGAAGACACGGCCGACGGCCAGGTAGTCCAGGAAGAAGAGGGGCTCGGCGCCGGCGCAGACCAGGTCGTCCGCGCACATCGCCACGAGGTCGTGCCCGATCGTGTCGTATACGCCGAGCGCCATCGCGATCGCCGTCTTGGTTCCGACGCCGTCCGTGGAGCTGACCAGCACCGGCTCGCGCATCCCTCCGGGCAGGGCCATCGCGGAAGCGAATCCGCCCAACCCGCCGATAACTTCCGGGCGTCGAGTGGCTTCGACCGACGCACGCATCAACTCCACGGCCCGTTCCCCGGCGTCGATATCGACGCCGGCGCCGCGATAGGCGTTCCAGGCGCCGCCGGACTTGGCGCCGCGGCCCTCACTCATGGGGATTCTCGTGGGGATTCTCGGCCGCGCCCTTGACTTCGCCCAATGAGACCGGCTCGCCATCCGCATCTTCGAGAACGAACTTGTGGCGAGCAGTGTCGTACGGCACGGGCACCGGATAGCGACCGTCGAAGCAGGCGAAGCAGAAGCGGTCGTACGGCAGGTCGAGCGCCTCCAAGACCCCGCCGATCGAGAGGTAGCTCAGCGAGTCAGCGCCGACGAACTCCCGGATCTGCTCCACCGAATTGGTCGAGGCGATCAGTTCGGTCTCAATCTGGGTGTCGATGCCGTAGAAGCAGGGGTGATGGATCGGCGGCGAGCTGACACGGAGGTGGACTTCGGTCGCGCCGGCCTTGCGCAGGAGAGCCACGATCTGGCGGGTGGTGGTGCCACGCACGATAGAGTCGTCCACGACTATGAGCCGCTTGCCGGCCACGACCTCGCGCAGCGGGCTGAGCTTGACGGTGACGCCGCGCTGGCGCATCGCCTGGCTGGGCTGGATGAACGTCCGGCCGGAGTAGCGGTTGCGGACCATTCCCTCGCGATATGGCAGCCCGGAGCCCTCGGCGTAGCCCGCGGCCGCCGGGGCCCCGGTGTCCGGCACGGGCATCACCAGGTCCGCCGCGACCGGCGCTTCGCGCGCCAGGGCCACGCCCATCCGGCGACGCGACTCGTAGAGGTTGCGGCCGAGCATGTACGAGTCCGGCCGGCCGAAGTAGATCAGCTCGAACACGCACAGCTGCTCGTGCCCATCGGCAAAGCGCACGGAGACCGGCTCTTTCCCCTCCTCGAGGACGATGATCTCGCCTGGCTCCACGTCGCGGACGACAACGCCCCCGGCGACTTCGATCGCGGCCGATTCGGAGCTGATGAGCCAGCCGCCCGAATGCTTGCCCTCGGGATCGCCCGGCTCCGGTTCCAGACGGCCCAGGACGAGCGGCCGGAAGCCGAACGGATCGCGNNACGCCGATGACGCGCTTCTCGTCCAGGATCGCCAGCGAGTAGGCGCCCTGCACCATCGGCAGGATCCTCTTGAGCGCCTCCACGGTGTCGCCGGTCGTGTCGTCGGCCAGGAGCGCGGTCAGCAGCTCGGTGTCGGTCGACGCGGAGAGGCGCGACTTGCCGCCCTCCAGGTGCGAGAGCAGCTCGCGGGTGTTGACGAGATTGCCGTTGTGCCCGATCGCCAGGGCGTGGCCGTGGCCCAGCCGGAAGGTCGGCTGGGCGTTCTCCCACACGGTGGATCCGGTCGTGGAGTAGCGGCAATGGGCGATGGCCAGAGAGCCGCGCAGGCTCGGCAGGCGTCGTTCGTCCAGGACCTGGGCGATCAGCCCCAGGTCCTTGTAGAGCATCAGCTGCTCCCCGTCGCTGACGGCGATCCCCGCCGACTCCTGGCCGCGGTGCTGGAGTGAGAAGACTCCCAGGGCAGCGATGCCCGCGGCGTCAACGCCAGGCGTGACGGCGCCGAAGATGCCGCACACCCTAGTCGCCCGCGTCCGTGGCGACGGCGGGCGAGCCGGCCGGCGGAACGGCCGCGGGCTCTCGCTCCGGCTCGCGGCCCGGCCCCGGCTCCACGCCCAGGGCGCGGGCCAGGCCGTGATCCCAGGTGTGTCGCAGATCTGCCAGCGAGACGTCCAGCGCGTCCGCCACGCGCGAGCCGCGCTCTTCGGCCGCACCCGTGGCGCCCTGCCCGGTCAGCTCGATGCGCAGCCGATCGCCGCCGACGGTGCCGAGCGTCTCGACCGCCAATCCGAACTGCCGGGCCAGAAGCTCGATCGCGGCGGCATGACGCGAACGGCACGACAGCACCAGGCGGCCCGGGCTTTCGCCAAACAGCTCGATCGCCGGGGAGCCGGAGACACCCAGTCGCAGGGACGCCCCCAGTCCGCTCCACATGCAGCACTCGGCGATGGCCACGGCCAGGCCGCCGCCGGAAACGTCCTGGGCCGAGGCCACCAGTCCCCGACCGATTGCCTCGCGGATGAACGACTGCAGGGCCGCCTCGCGGTCCAGATCTACGCTCGGAGGCGCGTCCTCCGAGGAGAGGCCGGCCAGGGCGGCGTACGCGGAGCCGGCCATGCCCGGCGCGCTGTGCCCGATCAGGACGACGCTGTCGCCGGCAGTCGTGAAGGGCGGCCGAACCAGGAGCGAGATGTCGTCGAGCAGGCCCACGACGCCTATCTCGGGCGTCGGCGAGATCGCCCCGCCCGGGTACTCGTTGTAGAGCGAGACGTTGCCGCCGGTGACCGGGACACCGAGGGTGCGGCAGGCGTCGCCCATGCCGCGGACCGCTTCCTGCAGCTGCCAGAAGGCCTCCGGCCGCTCGGGGTTGCCGTAGTTGAGGCAGTTGGTGATGCCGAGGGGCCGCGCCCCGGTGATGCTGACGTTGCGGGTGGCCTCGGCCACGGAAAGCTGGGCACCCAGGTACGGGTCGATGGCGCTGACCGTCTGGTTTCCGTCGGTGGTGGCCACGAGCGCCTTCTTCGTCCCCTTGACTCGAAGGACGGCGGCCCCGTGCCCGGGCCAGTCGACTGTGTTGCTCTGGACGCATGCGTCGTACTGCTCGTAGACCCACTTCCGGCTGGAGAGGTTGGGACTGCCGAGCAGGGCGACCAGGACCGCGGCCGGATCCATGCCCCGCTCGGGGAGCCCGTCCTGGGCCGTCAGGGGAATACCGGGGGCCGGTGCCTGACGCCGTCGCGTCGGCGGCGTGGCGAGGCGGAAGTGGACGATGGCCTCGCTCGTGAGGGCCTTCGCGGGAACGCGGGCAATCTCCTTCGCGCCGGGGTTCGGCAGGCCGTCCGGACCGACGCCGCCCTCCACGATGACGATGTCGCCGTCCGTGGTGACGCGACCGACGAGGGCGATCGGGATCCCCCACCGCTCGCAGACTTCCCGTACGGCGGGGTAGTTCTCCGGCCGGCAGGTGGCCAGCATGCGCTCCTGCGACTCGGAGATCATGACTTCCCAGGCCGCCATGCCGGGCTCTCGCCGCGGGATCGCGTCCAGGTCCATCAGGATGCCGGTGCCGGCTTTGTCGGCCGACTCGGACGATGCGCAGGTGATCCCGCCCGCGCCAAGGTCCTGGATCCCTACGACCAGGCGGCGGTCGATCAGCTCCAGGCTGGCCTCGATCAGCAATTTCTCGGCGAACGGATCGCCGACCTGGACGGTGGGCCGCTTGTTGGGATCGTCGTCGGCGAAGGTGGCCGAGGCGAGCACGCTGGCCCCGCCGATTCCGTCGCGGCCGGTCGTGGAGCCGAACAGGACGACGTAGTTGCCCGGCCCCGGCGCCTCGGCCAGGATCAGCATC